>JAJZIN010000019.1 GCA_021810575.1 Thermoplasmata archaeon | reverse complement strand
ATTCACTGGAAACCATGCTTTCGAGCATCTGTGTTGCCACTATTATGGGAATACCGTTTGAATGGGCTTTTTGCATTATGTACTTCTGGCTTACTGTTACCTCATGGACAGGCATCTCTACACCAAGATCACCCCTTGCCACCATTATGGCATCTGTTGCCTTTACTATACCTTCAATATTATCCATGGCCTGTTTTGTTTCAATTTTTGCCACTAGGTGGATATTTCCGCCCATCTTCCCAATCATGTCGTGAACCATGTCTATTTCATTGCGATTCTGGACGAATGAAAGCGCAATGTATTCAACGTTTTTCTCCACTGACATTTTCAGATATTCTCTGTCCCTTTCCTGTAAAATACCCATGGGAATGTACCTTCCAGGAATGTTCATCCTTCCATTATTTTTCAATATGCCATCAACAGATGAACTCAATTTACATATTCTATTACCCTCCTGAATGACAGTTGTTCTTATCTTTCCGTCCATGAACAGAACTTCATCACCTTTCTTCAGTGATTTAACAACATCGTCAACAGCTATGTGGATATCAGCTTTTTCCTCCTGCTGCCCCAGAGTGTATTCCTTCCCTGACAAAATTGCTAATGTGTCACCGTTCAGCAGAGCCCTCAATTCAGGGCCCTTTAGATCAACCATTATACTCACATACATTTTTCTTTCTCTGGCTATTTTATCCCTGAAATTTACCAGAGTCTGAAGTTCCTCCTTAGTACTGTGAGCTGTGTTGAGTCTGAAACATGTCACCCCGTATTCTATCATGTGTTCCATAATATTTTCTTCAGAACATGCAGGACCATATGTAGCAACAATCTTGGTCTTTGGTCTCTTTAAAATGTCCATCTTTTGAGAGTTCATGGATTTAAAAGTGTATTATGGTATAATAAGAAAACTAATGATTCATTATGAAAAACTATTTAGAAATACACGAATAAACATTGATAAGAATAAATAACCTTAGTTTTATTATGATCTGAATGACGGAAAAATATCCAATCGAAGCAGTTATCGAGCTTGAACGGGATGACTGCAAGATTACTCAGGCAATAATGAAAATGAATGGGGTTAAATCGGTAACAAGACTCAAGATAGAAGTCGATGAAACCCTGCATCTTGTTGAGAAGGATACATTCACCGATGAAGATATGAAAATAATCAACTCTCTTTCCAAAAAGGTTGCAAAAACTGGCCCCGGAAAGTTGTGGATATATGGAAAAAGCTGTTCTGCATGCAGGGCACTCGCCCTGAGTGAGGCGGTAATGGTTTCAAGCAAATCTGTGGATTCAAGAAAAATACTCTTCAGAATCCTGGTTGAGAACAGGGTTTCATTAAAAAAGTTAATGAAACAGCTTGAAGCAGATCAGTTAAACCCGAAAATAGTTGAAGAACCTGACGAGCAGAGAAATGAGATGTCTGAAAGAGAATTGAGTGTGCTTAAGATGTGCTATGATCTTGGCTATTTTGAGAATGACAGGGCCTCATCACTAACGGAGATTGCTAAGGTACTGGGTGTTTCTACATCATCCCTATCAGAAACCTTGAGAAGAGCCATGAAAAAAACAGTGAGAGATTACCTAACGAGAAAAAACCCATAATAATTTTTCCATAATTCGCTGGTACGTATCAGTAGTTAACTGTATTTTTGAAGTAATGATATTTATAGTATGAAAAAAATTTGCCAATGCTCTGTCATACGTTCTAATGAAGAAGTTCATAGATTCAGAGCCTTAATTTTCATTGCCTTTTCATACAGTGTGGAAAATTCCCTGAAGTTGAGTTGCTGCTCCTTATCACTCATTGCCTCTTCAGGTCTTGGATGAGTTTCAACCATCAGTCCATCTGCTCCGGCTGCTACAGCTGCCAGGGCAAGTGGCTCAACGTATTCTCTTCTTCCTGCTGGATGGCTTGGATCAACCACTATGGGGAATTTCACCTTTTTCCTGAGTACTGGAATGGCTGAAATATCCAGGGTGAATCTTGTAGAATTCTCGAATGTCCTGATTCCCCTCTCAACGAGAATTATATCTTCATTTCCACCAGCACTTAGATATCTTGATGCCTGATAAAATTCTTCAACTGTGTTTCCAAATCCTCTTTTCAGAAGCACTGGTTTTGACTGTTTTGCCACATCCTTCAAAAGAGAAAAATTCTGGCAGTTTCTGCTCCCTATCTGCAGTATATCTGCATAATCACTGACAAGTTCCAGTTCATCGTTTCCCATTACCTCAGTGACCACAAGCATATTGTATTTATCTGCTGCATCCCTCATGAGTTTCAATCCTGTTTCAGCAAGTCCCTGGAATGAATCTGGAGAAGTTCTGGGCTTGAACGCCCCTCCTCGCAGTATCTTAACACCAAGTGTGGACAGGAATTTAGCCGTTTCCATCATCTGGTCTCTACTTTCCACGGCACATGGACCTGCAATAAATCTCAGGCTTCCCTTTGGAAAGAGTTCTCTAACATTATTCATTTCTTTCATCATCGTAATCACTTCCTTCTTTTTTAATTTCTATAACAAATTTTGGTTCTTTTAAAACTGATGAACCTATAAGATATCCATCGAATGGCATTTTGAGCAATCTCCTATAGTTACTCCTATCAAGTCCGCTTTCAAGAACCTTCACTTCGTGCCCTGCCATTAGTTCAACTACCTGATCTTCGTTTCCTTCCATCTTCAGTGTTCTAAGATTTCTTCTGTTATAACCACATATTACATTTTTCCCCTGAGGTATCCTATCAAAAATCTCTCT
Source organism: Thermoplasmata archaeon (assembly GCA_021810575.1). The sequence continues at coordinate 8,333 of JAJZIN010000019.1, read as the reverse complement.
GTCATGGAATTCAGCAAGTACATCCATGTGCATGCTTTCCGCATATCCTGCCAGTTCCTCCATCCTTGAAGCAGGAAGAAAGTCGGCAATTAGTAATATGGCATCGAAACCACAATTGTATGAGGTTTCTATCATTTCTTCTCTATCTATGAAATCCTTCATCAGAATAGGCTTTTCGAATTTCTGAAGGCTTAACCCATCAGTAAAGTTGCCTGCGAAATGATCAGGCTCGGTAAGAACGCTGAACGCATCGGCGTAATCCTTAACGTAATCCCCGAATTTTTCAGGACTGGAGAATGACGGGCCGTAAAAACCTGAAGGTGATTCTCTCTTATATTCGATTATCAGTTTTTTTCCCTTTGCCCCAAGCACATTCTTCATCGAGATCGGCTTCCTTGATCTCATATCCTCACTTACGTGATTACGCTTTTCGTTTTTTCTATAAATCTGTTCAACTACATTCAATTCAATCCCTCAAGAAATTCTCAAATAGTTTCCTTCCATACTCAGAATAGAAACTTTCAGGATGGAACTGTACCCCAAATCTTTTCATATCTGGAGTATGAAATCCCATGATACTACCATCCGATTGAGAGATGCAGTCAGGTATTATTTCTGGAGATTGACGCACTGTGAGTGAATGATACCTGATTGCCCTGAATTTCTCAGGTATGCCACTGTATAGAGGGGAATCACCGTGAATCATTGTGTCAACCTCTCCGTGAAATTGGCGATTCATTCTTTCAATGACTGAACCTTTATTATATGCTATAACCTGATGCCCAAAGCAAATACCAAGAACCTTTGAATTCTTTAACCCTGTGAGGAATGTGTCAAGATCTCCTCTATCTTCGTGAATCGAAGGGCTTCCTGGTCCTGGAGAAATAACAATACGATCATATTCATCTGCTCTTATTTTACGAAGTTCATCATTCTTCACCACCTTCACACTGGTACCAAGTTCCCCTAAAAGCTGTTCTATATTATACACAAATGAATCGTAGTTATCAATTAACAATATCTTCATTTAACTTACCCCCAACTGCTGAATATGATTTCATTCTTATCTCATCTACTTCTCTTTCCGGATCTGAATCCTTTACTATTCCTGCCCCTGATCTGACGAAATATCCATTTCCATTCCCATATATTGTTCGTATTGTCAATGCCATGTCCATTTTTTCTGGCTCAATCAAGCCTACACAACCTGCATATGGACCCCTTGGTGATGGTTCAAGATCATTGATGATCCTTATGGCCCTGTCCTTCGGCGCTCCACTAACTGTGCCTGCTGGAAAAACTGCATTTATTATTTCTCTATTTCCAATACCACTTCTCAGCTTAGATCTAACCTGGCTAACTATATGCATTACTGATGAAAATTGCCTGATTTCCATTGATCTTTCCACGTGAACTGTACCGTAATCTGAAATTTTCCCAAGATCATTTCTGGCAAGGTCCACAAGCATTCTGTGTTCCAGAAGTTCTTTTTGGTCTGATAGTAGATCCTTTGCAATCTCCTCATTTTCTGATTCATCGCTGGAAATCCTTCGGGTACCGGCAATAGGTTCTATCATGAGATCTGTCCTATCTCTGGTTATAAGATTTTCCGGAGAACTTCCAAATATTTCATATTCATTGAATTTGAAATAATATACATATAATGATCTATCAGTTCTCAGGAATGTTCTAACCATATCCAAAGGATCAAGTGAAAATGGCCCGAATTCCCTTGATACGACAACCTGAAGTGCTTCGCCATTTCTTATCCTTTCTCTTGCTGCTATTATTTTCTCTTCCATTTCGTGGTCCTTCACATTTTCCTGCATAGGTGAGTGGACTGCTGTTGCGGATCTTGTGTACCTGCCCTTTAACGTTCCCTCAGTGTTCAGCATTAATACTGGCGGGAACAGACCTTCCTTAGCCTTCGATTTAAATATACTGTTTACAAGTGAGAACGAAAGAATGACGGGTGTTTCTTTTTGTATTTTACTAAAGATTGATGTGTCACTGGCTTCAATCACATCTGTACCGGTGATCAGGGTTTCCTCTCCTGTTATTCTCTGATCATCAGTGAACTTACAGAAATACGCGAAGTTTCTGTTATTCTTTTTAAGATCCTCCACTATTTCTAAGATTTCACTTTCCATATCCAGCCTCCCTGAAAAAGTTCCTGATCTTAGAAGCATCTTTTTTGCCAGGATATGCTTCGAGCCCACTGCTTGCGTCTATAAATCCTGGATGGTAATCCATAATTTTTTTTAAATTTTCTATATTTATTTTTCCCGCAACACCGACCTTCTTATTTAAGAAGGGTTCTATATCACTCATCTTATCTACTATGCCACTCCTGCTTTCAAGAAGTACAAGATCTGCATTATGTGATCTTTCCCTCATTGTGTCTGATTCTATTACCTCTCGATCGACATCAATAACTGAGATTATCTTTCTTCCATCCTCTCTTACTTTTTCCATATCCTGAGCGGAGTTTGGAAAGTGCAGTTGAGCATAATCTTCTCCCGAGTCATATTTCAATGATGTTTCCAGATCTGTATAAACTGAGGCAACGTTCATTCCATATTCCTTTAGTTCCTTCACCAGTTCCATTGATCCTTTTCTGGGTGATAGATCCGAAAGAACAACTCCTATTATGGCAGCTCCCGAGTCACTGGCAATTTTTGCGTCTTCAATGTTTGTAACACCACATATTTTAAAAAACAGATGATATCGCCTCCTTTACCTTCCCACCTGTTATCTCATTGAGCTTTTCTATGGCATAACCATTCTTTATGCTCCTGTATGCCATTTTATATCCTTCATTCATGTCCATTGAGATGCCGTTCAGTATTAGACACGGGGCTGCATTGAGAGCTATGAATTTTGCTGCTGACTCGTTTTTGCCGTTCAGACCAGCAAGTGTTTTCACAAAAATCTCATTTTTGTTCTCACCTGTGACCTCGTCTTCATCTATTCTTCCCTCTGTTATTTCACTGGCTTCTATCTCCTTCCTCTTTATGTTATTATCAACAAAGGATAGAGTTGACTTTCCCTTGAATGAAATTTCATCCATTCCGTCGTTACCCATTACTATTATGCCCTTCCTGTTTTGCATTTTGATGACGTTTGAAAAAATATCAATTATCTGTGGTTCAGTGCAGCCTATTACTATTCTTCCAGGATTCAGGGGATTGGTCAGTGGCCCCATGAGATTAAAAATTGTTCTGTGACCTAATTTTTTTCGGACCGGAGAGAATTTTTTGAATGCATCATTATAAAATGAGGCGAGAAGAAACACGAAATTTTTTGATGCTAAATCTGCCCTTATTTCATTTTCATTTCTTGTAAAATTATACCCTGCCCTTTCCATGAAATCTGCTCCTCCAGACTTTCCAGTTATGCTTCTGTTTCCATGTTTACCCATGACTATTCCAAGTGAACTGCATACTATGGATGCTGCAGTGCTAACATTTATGGTTCCCTTCATGTCTCCCCCAGTTCCAACAATATCAGTGCAACCTGAATATTCACCAACGGATGCAAGTTTTCTGAGTCCCTTAGAGAATCCAGATATCTCATTCAAATTCTCACCCCTAACATGGATTGCAGAAAGAAATGCAGCCCTTTCTGAATCATTTATTTCTTCTCTGCAGAGATAGGCAGGTAACTCTTCCATCTCACTTTCATCTATTTGACTTCCTTCTATTATCTTCATTACGGTTTCAGATACCATTGAGACCCTCCTCCAGCATATTTACTTTTGAGTCAAAACCAGCCATGTCCCCTGTTTCCATAAATGGAACAAGACTTGAACCAACTGCTATACCGTCTGCACCAGATTTACCAAGTTCACTGATCTCCTCTAAGCTGTTAATTCCGAATCCAAATATCAGCTCACGTCCAGGGCACAGTTCTTTAATTCTTTTTACCATAAGATCAATACTAACAGGAACTCTTATTCCAGTTGACGGCTGTAAACCGTGATAGATCCAGTCATTTGTCCTGGATGCAATGTCCCTGATTACCATATCGGGAGTGGAAGAGGTAAAAAATGGAATAAGTGAAAGACCAGAATAGTCCATTTTTTCGATTAGACTGTTCCTTTCCGGAAAGTAATCAGTCAGCAGATCAGGGATTATGGCTCCACTGAATCCCATTGATTTCAGATTTCCCAGAAATTCCCTTTCCTTCCCTATGAAGTGATTGTAGTAAACAAGAGTGTAAACTTTTATTCCCTTTGATGTGGCAGTTTCTACTGTTTTTCTTAACATATCCTCAGAATAGTTTGCCTTAGCCCTGCTATGGGTCTTTCTGATCACTGGGCCGTCATAATAAGGGTGGTCTGTTGGTATCCCCAGTTCCAGATAGTCATATCTGTGCTTGAGAGAACGGTCGAAGAATTTCTGAAATGTTTCCCTATCGGGATATGGGAATGTAAAATACAGTGCCAGTTTCATCCTAATCCCTTATTATGGAAAGGTCGAGCAACCCATGTCCGCTGAGATTAAATACCACGGTTTTTCCCTGATTTTCAGGGTTCCTGCAGTAATCAATAACAGTTGCAATTGCGTGCGATGATTCTGGTGCTGGTACTATACCCTGTGTTCTTGCAAACAATTCCATTGCCTGCATGCTTCTCTCTTCTGTAACCTCATCTGTCTTGATTCTCCCATTTTTTATCAGAAGTGATAAAGCAGGAGCTGCGCCGTGATATCTCAACCCTCCTGCATAGATGGATGGTGGAACAAAATCAGCTCCAAGTGACAACATTTTTAATTCTGGCATTATACCTGCTGTGTCTATGAGATCATATTTGTAATCACCCTTACTGAACTTCGGAACCTCACTGGCAGCAGTTGCAATCATTTCTGTATCGCTTCCAACAAATGGAAATGTGAAGCCTGAAAAGTTACTTCCTCCACCAACACAGCCAATGAGTGTATCAACCTTTTCTCCTATTGCCTCCAGCTGCTTTTTTGTTTCCTGCCCGATCACACTCTGATGTGTTATTACTGAATTTTCCACACTCCCCATCATATATTTCAGATCATGATCCAGAGCATACTGCACAGCCTCACTGATTGCAATACCCAGAGTTCCGGGATGTTCTGGATTTTCAGAAAGAACCTTCCTTCCGTATTCTGTCAGATTACTTGGACTTGCATATGTATTTCCACCATAGAGTTTTATGATCTTCTTTCTCAACGGTTTCTGATCATAACTCACCCTTACCATGAAGATAGTAGATCTGATTCTGTTCAGGGTGGCTGCAAGGGCAGTGGCTGTTCCCCACTGACCTGCACCTGTTTCTGTCACAACTTCCTCCACACCCTCCTTTCCTGCATAATAGGCCTGTGGGAGTGCGGTATTTATCTTGTGAGAACCTGTGGCAGTAGCTCCTTCATTTTTGAAGAATATTTTCCCCCTGAAATTAAGCAACTTTTCCATGTTTAATGCCCTAACCAGGGGCGTGGGCCTTCCAATCTGTAAATACTGCTCTATAACCTCATCCGGTATATTCTCATATCTGCTTGACGTGAATTCCTGCCTGAGTATCTCCTTTGGCAGTATCCTGTTTAGAAGGTCTATTGATGATTTCTCAGTATCGTGATCTCTTGGCGGTGAAAGTGGTTCTGGAAGATCAGGGGCTATATTATACCATTTTCTTGGTATTATTTCCTCCTTTGCTATTTCGTACATAATACAGTAATGTAATGTTCATATTTATACATTAATGCTTATAATTCAATATAATTAATATTAATCTGTGATATAAAATTTAAAAACGTTACTAATTTCTAATTCCGATTAATCCTTTATACCTCTGTGTATATATACAGAACCAGCTCCTAATCTGAAAGTCTCCACATTCCTGTATCCGGATTTCTTCATCATCTGTGAGAACTGAATTGGTGTGACAAAATTTTTAACTGAATTTGCAAGGTATGTATATGCCTCTGTGTGGGACACCCTGTTCATTACTGGTGGCACTAACCTGTAAAAATATATTCTAAAAGCAGGTGCAATAAAGCTTTTTCCAGGATCGAATATATCCATGTTGCAGAATATACCTCCAGGCTTCAGTGTTCTGTAGGATTCGTCCAGATAATTCTGCAGGGTTGGAATATTTCTTGTAAGAAAACATGAAACACACCTATCAAACTTTTCATCCTCAAATGGTAATTTCTCTGCTGATGCAACAGTGAAATTTACATTTCTTATTGGACCTGGGAACATTTCCTTTGTTAGGTCCACTGCATCTATTATAAGATCAGGTATTCTGCGCAGCATCTCCTCCGTGACCTTCCCCGATCCTGCACCGATATCCTCCACATGCATTCCAGGCCTGATGTCCAGAAGATCTATCACGAATTTTCTCCATCGCCTGTCCATACCAAAACTCATCAAAGAGTCGATAAAATCATATTTCGTACTGATCGATTTGAATATCTCCCTGACCATGACCTCCTTTTCCAGATCATCACCTTATCATTTTAGCGAACTGTGCATGTGGTACTCCTGAAATTGTGATTATGTTTCCCCTTTCAACAATCCTGCATTTTATTGCAAGTTCCACCGTGTTTTTACCCACAAAGTTTCCTATTGTGCACATGTTCATGCTTTCGGCCAGAAATTTTTCTGTTACCTTTGTAGAACCGTAGAATGATTCCTTCACGTCAATGTGAAGAATGCCTTCCCTTAGCTCCTTTCCTATGAGATCCTCATCCGCTGCACTTAAAAGTATTTCATCCCTTATCTGTGTTAGTTTAGCCCTGTAAGCCTTCAATTTATCACACCCTGTCTATATATCCAGGTCCTGGGCTGTAGAGATAGCCTGTTTCTCTTGCTCTCTCCAGTGATTTTGCAAACTTTTCCCTTGGGATACCTCTTTCCATTGCTGATCTCAGAATATCCTGTTCCTTTACAAGGCTTCCATCAGAACCTTTCAAATCAGCTATTATCTCATAAATAATTTCAAGATCTGATCTCTGCCTTGCACTGGTTCCAGTCATCAGAAGATCTATGTCTACTCCTTCATCATCGCTTGCCACATCCTTGAGGTATGAATCCACTATTCTCTTCGCAAGCATAGCATCGTCGATTGAAACAAATTCGGATAATCTTGCCTTTGCTGCCGCCTCAGCGAGCCTTATGGTTGACTCCAGCTGTCTTGCAGTTATAGGAACGGACTTGTATTTACCTATCTGGTGACCTGTGTTTCTTGTAAGAACATACTCCTGACTCAGATATTCCATTGCCTCGTCTGTAAGTCTTGGGATTATATGTCCCTTTGCGTAAGCGACATATTTTCTCAGCATCTCCCTTGGAATTGGTGGTTCATATTTTCTTTCGTTATCACCAATGCTACCGTCCTCAACATTATTCATTTCCATACTCTTGAAAATTTCTCCAAGTCTGTGAACCTCCAGAACGTGATCTGCAAGGTTCTTGTCCCTTTCCTGATCAGGATTGTCTATAAGCTTGAAGATAACATCGAACCTTGAAATGAGTGGGAGTGGGAAATCTAACTGCTTCATGAAATCCTCCTCGGCATCAAATCTTCCATTCTTTGGATTTGCGGCTGCCAGAACAGAACACCTTGATTTAAGTGTTGCCATAATTCCTGCTTTTGAGATAGTTACAGTTTGCTGTTCCATTGCCTCATGCATGGCGGAAGTATCTCTTTCATCCATCTTATCAAGTTCATCTATGGACACGAATCCGTTATCAGCCAGAACAAGTGCTCCTGCCTCCAGTGTCCATCTACCTTCTCCAAATTCATCCCTCACTGCGGCGGCGGTCAGTCCGGCTGCACTGGAACCCTTTCCAATTGCCATAACACCTCTTGGTGATATTTCAGACATATACCTTAAAAGCTGTGATTTTGCAGTTCCTGGATCACCAACCATCAGTATGTGTATATCACCTCTTATTATGGTGCCGTCCTTCATGAATTTCCTGACTCCCCCAAACATCTGCAGAACTAGAGTTTTCTTAATATTATCAAGACCATAGATTGTTGGTGCTATGGAGTCCGCGAGCTTGTCTATGATTTTAGGATCCCTTGAGAGCTCCCTTATGCTCTCTTCCTCCGCATCACTGATTTTAATTTCCTCCAGTTCTTTTGTGGTTTTTCTAAAGTTTATTGCGTAAAGAAATATATTGAACTCAGTCAGAAGGTTACCTGAATAGATTTTTTGCTCTGCTCTCAATATCCCATCCATTGTAACTCTATCCCCAGGGAATAGTTTACCTGAAAGATCATCTTCAACTATAACGGTAAGTCTCAGTGGCTGAGCACCTCCATTTATTGTTTCTGGATTTTCCTGAAGTTC
>JAJZIN010000018.1 GCA_021810575.1 Thermoplasmata archaeon | reverse complement strand
ATCTATCAATAGTTTGGACAGAACCATCTGCATTCTGATGAATCTTTATTCCATTGTGGGTTTGGACAGAAAAAAATCTTCTATTGAATTTATAGCTTCTAACAACAAGGTTGAATGCTATCTGATACACTATTTCTGAACTTATGAATACAACAAAATCCGTCGTAGAGCTGAGAGAGGGAAAAAGGAAATAAAAAGTCAATAGACCTGCTATTTGGATTGAAACAAATAACCCTGCAATCTCAAGCATTGAAGTATATCTCTGTCTGTATAACTTTGTCCTCATTATTGGTAGAGTGAAAATGCCAACAACAAAGGAGATCGTTAATGCAAAAAAGTCTACCATGCCTTCAGTAAAGCTGAAAATCATGATTCCTGTAAGGTCAAGAATTGCTTCTAATCCAGCAATTAATATGACTATAATGATGTAGAGTTTTCCAAATTTCTTGAATTCCTTAAAACCAAACCTTCTTTTGCTTTCAGAAAGTGTAATCCTAATTTTTTGCTTTGCCTGTTCGGTCATTTTATCAATCACTGAATGGAAAGATCATTACGTGATATCAGACCTGCATTTATCATATGAACTTTCAGTTCCTCAGCCATGAATTTATTAGAACCACTTAATATTTCCATAATTTCATTTACAGTAACTTTTCCCTTTTTTAGGTTAATCAGATCCTGCGCCAGAATGAGGAGACTATCTTTTACAATTGTCTGAAAGAATTCATCCCAGTTCATATTGTTCTCATAAACAAACTCAAATCGCGTTTTTAACCACTTCAATTTATCATAGGTCATCCCATCTATTTTCAATCCTATTTTAGACATATTTTGGTATATTGGTGATATATTAATACTTTTACATTACTTTACATTACTAATCACACTATCTTATTGGCGTGAAAGATTGTGATAAAGTTTTCTCACTCTTGTTTCCTTTTCTAATTATTAACGATAATTGTTGATATTTCCGTTGTCCACAATCACCTAACTATGACAATCACGCCAGTCACCATATTTATAGCTCGCTACACCTTAATTGAGAAAAAGAGTATCTTTAAGTAACCATTGCCATTTGAAGAACTGTAACCTAAAAAGTCCCTATTGGAAAGGTACTTAACAAAAGTGCATAGATATAAGAGGCTTTCTAATAACCCTCGAAGAAACACCGTAATATTTATTCATGAAACACGCATGTTACAGCATGAGTGACCTGCTTGATCATGCGTTGAAGGAGAAATACAATTCAATGAAGACAAATGATCCATTAATATTCGTAAAGAATGCCATTGACTGGGATGCATTCACACCATTATTGAATGATCTGTATCACAATGATACAGATAATGGTGGAAGGCCAAACATACCTGTAAAAACCATGGTGAAGGTTCTATACCTCCAGAGCCTGTACAATCTTGCAGATGAACAGGCGGAGAAGGAGATCCATGACAGGATATCATTCATGAACTTTCTTGATTATCCTGATCAGTATCCCGATGCAAGAACCATATGGTTATTCAGGGAAAGATTATCGAGGACAGGAAGAGATCATATAATATGGAATGAGTTGCAGAGACAGCTTGAATCCAAGGGCATCAGGGTTAAGAAGGGATCTGCACAGGATGCAACATTTATCAAATCAGATCCTGGTCATGTTAAGCATGAGGAAAAAAGATCAGATGGAAGGACAAGAAGATCAAAAGATGGATCATTCACGAAGAAGAACAATAAGACATTCTTCGGATACAGGGGACATACAATTGTTGATGACAACATTCCTGTTCCAGTAATAAGATCCTATGCTGTATCAACAGCAAGGGATCATGACACAACAATCGATCTTTCAAAAACAGGAATCACAGTGTACAGGGATAAGGGATACTTTGGGCATGATCCAAAAGGCATAGATGGAACAATGGATCGATCCGTAAGGAATCATAAACTATCCATGGAATCCATACGAAGAAATCTGAGGATCTCAAGGAAGAGATCACTTGTGGAATATCCATATGCAATCATGAAAAGAGTATTTCATTTCTCACATGTCATGGTTACAACATTAAGAAGAGTGTGGTGAAGTTCATGTTTGCATGTTTTGCTTACAATGTACATGCATTGAAGATCATCAATGGATAGCGTGAGCTATCAATTATTTAAGAAATTTCAGGAGAAACAGTTATAAAAAGGGATAATTAATGGATTAAACAGTTAAAAATAGGTTGATCTTCAGCGGTAATCAGGAATTTATTCAGGAAATTTACAGAATGTGGTAGAAAATAGAAAACCTCTAGTCAATTTTTTGGAATTACAGTTATTATAACTTTACCCTGATCTATGAACGAAGAACTAGGAGTGGAGAATCAGTGTTGTATGGTGATCTGTATGGATATCGATCTATTCACATTAGAACATGCGAGATCTGGGGTACCTCATTTCCAGGAAGATTCCAATATATTTTGTATGAAAAAGGTATAGAAAATACTCACAGGATATGTATAAATGAACCTTTCTTATCTGGAAGATAAGGGCGCAAATGTATAATAATAAGAAGTCGTCACATGAACAGAATATGCAAATTTTACTACAGGTTACTTAAACAATTGTTCAACGCTGGAGGCATACTAAACTTTTTTCTAGCCAGAGATTTAGATGTTTATTCTGACGCCGGGGGGGAGATTTGAACTCCCGAGCTACAAGAGCGGTAGATTTCGAATCTACCGCCTTACCGGGCTAGGCTACCCCGACATTCATTTTCTTATGTTCCTCCATGATGCATTTATTCATTATGACTTTTATGGAGTTATCTTCAGCAAGTTTAGCCCCTTCCATATTCTCTACACCTAGCTGCATCCATATAACATCTGGCATTATTTTTAGGGCTTCTTCAATTACTGGCACTACCGCTTCTGATTTCCTGAAAATATCTACAACCTCAATCTTCTTTTCCAGTGAAGCTGATTCAAGATCAGGGTAACATTTGATACCTTCCCATTCAGTCAATGCTGGGTTTATTGGTATAACCTTGAAACCATGTTCCATTAGATATTTTGAAACTTTGTAGCTGTCCCTGTCTGTTTTATTACTTATGCCAACTACTGCCACACTTTTATTTTCTCTAAAAACTTCACGTATAACACTTGTTTCATTCATGATTAAATAAAAATAATATTGGTTTTAAATCTTTTCCTTATTTTACCAGTTTCTCAATTTCATCCTTGGTAAATATTTTGAAAGTTGAGTCACTTCTAATTGAGGCTACTTCTGGAGTCTTGTATTCAGCTCCCTCTTCCATTGAAGATTTTAGAGCTGCAATGCCTATTCCGATTGCTGTTTTTTCATCAGCGTCCTCTTTGTATTCCTTTTCGAGATAGGAAAGAACCTGGTCTCTTCCTGCACCGATTGCAGTTGCTTTATATTCATTAATGACACCGGATGGATCTGAATCAAAAAGCCTTGCTCCAACCTGGTCGATTCCTGCAAAAATAATGGAAACACCATATGGCCTTACCCCGCCGTACTGTGTATATTGCTGCATCTGGTCTGCTACCTTCTTGACAAGATTCTCTATGTTGACAAGAGAACCATAGCTGACCTTTTCCTGCTGGGTTACTATCCTTGCGAAATCTATTAGGACTCTTGCATCTGCCCCGAGACCTGATGTGACACAACCTACAAAATCATCTATTAACTGAATTTTTTCCAGGGAGTTCTGTTCCATTAACTTGCTTCTTGGTCTTTTTTCTGAAATGAGAAGAACGCCATCCTTGAACTTGATTCCAAGAGCAGTGGAGCCTCTTTTTACTGCTTCTCTTGCATATTCAACCTGAAATAGTCTCCCATCAGGGGAGAAAACTGTAATTGCCCTATCATATGCCATTTGTCCCTGTTGCATTTATTTTCACCTTATCTCCCTTAACATGTTTCTCTAATAAATCTTTTCTAATTTTTCCTTTTGTTGTGAGGTTTCAACCAACCCTCTCTGACGGAAGGTATTGTAAATATAATCATGCAATGGCAACTGATTTACATTACTTTGCCAGACGTGAAAGACCATTATTTATCTCTTTCTTACATGTCTCAACAGCCTGATTTCAGCATAGTCATGAAGGTATATGCTTCATTTCCATAGGACGAGCAGGTCATTGAATCCCATGTGTTCTTATGGGCAGTTCGTCCTAACTGTCCTGCCCTCAAACAGAGTGTCTTGCTGCCTCATGTGAGGACAGTTTAGATTGCATCATTCTCTGAATTAAACACTCGCTCTAATTCTCTTTTCGTGTCATGTATTACCTCTCGAAAAAGATAAAATTATTAGTTCCATAATCATGTATAATAAAGTGTTTCCATATTGCAGTTCCTGTAAGGCAAAAAAGAATTTATGTGGACTTGGATATTGTCCCATAATAAAGAACCTCAAATCCAGCGGTCTTGAACTCAGGATGGTCAGTGGAGAAGCAGAAACAGATACTCCCCCAGGTATATTTGTCGGCAATTATGGATATCCAGAAGTTCTTGCGGGTCCAACTGCCCTCTTTAATCAGGATGTTTTTGATTATGGTAAGGACAGATTTGGGATGAAACTGGAGGAAGTTATTTCCATGAATTCAAATGTCTACAGAACAGCATCAAAGATGTCCATAAGAAGACCAGATGAGAAATTTCATGAATATATACTGGAAAGTGCTTCTTCTGTGAAACCATTTGAGATCGCTTTCAAGACCGATCACTTTTCCATGCATGGTCCTGATACAGGAGATTTTTTTGATACTCCGGTTGGATCAACTGCAATGGTCTCCAATCTCAGGGTTACGGGAAATCCCAAAATACCAAGAATGGTTGATTACATTCACGAAGATAATGATCTGAAGTCTTCACAGGCCCTTTTCAAACTGTTTCAGGAGGGCTTTCAGCCAGAATATCTGCAAAACATACTTGCCGGTGGTTTGATAGGGATAGATCACCAGAGGAAGATGGTACCTACAAGATGGGCAATAACTGCCACTGATGACGTTCTTTTCAAAGAGCTAAAAAAGGATATTATTCACTACCCATGGATTTCAGATATCATGCAATTCGACATGAGTTATGTGGGTAATTCGTTTCAGGTTGTACTCCTTCCTGGACCATTTTCCTTTGAAATGCTTGAGCAGTGGAACAGAGGTTCCCTGTGGGGCCAGGGTTCTGTTTCAATTGATTATGAAGGGCCAAATGGGAGGACTAAATATGCTTCAAATATTACAGGGGCATACTATGCCGCAAGGCTATCAATTGCAAGATACCTTAAATCGGTGAGAAAACAGGCATCTGTCATTGTTGTAAGAACTATTGGCTCAGAATATCATTCTCCCCTTGGTGTATGGGTCATAAGGAGTTCTGTCAGAGAGGCCATGAAAACCAGGCCCGTTAAATTTTCTTCGACCGATGAATTCATGAAGGAATCAAGATTGGGTATAGAAAAGGCAAAGGAAATGTCGTGGATTCTGAAAAATCAACAGAGGCAGAAGAGGCTGGTTGATTTCTGATGGGTGATTATCTGATTTTTGACAATCACTTCCATCTCAATTATGGAGGGAATTTTATTGAAGGTGCATTACGATTCAAGAAAGCGGGTGGCAATGCAATCAATCTTACTAACCTTCCAGACTATTCCCTGTCCCCTGATCATTATTATGAAACAATATATGAAAGGACAATAAAGATGGCAGAGGCTGTAAGAAGAGAAACAGGTTTAACGGTCCTAATCACCATAGGTCCATATCCACTTGATTATGCTCGCTTTTCAGAAATTGGTCTTGATGGGGAAACTCTTGTGATGAATGGAATAGACAGAGCGGCAAAACTCATTGGGGAAGGGGTTGTAAATGCTATGGGGGAGATAGGAAGACCTCATTTTCCAGTTTCAGCTTCAGTTGTGGATGAATCCAATAGGCTGCTTGAATATGCCTTTTCCAGATGCGGTGAACTGGAATGCCCTGCAATATTGCATACGGAAGATCTTGATAATACCAGGATATTGGAAATAGAGGCTTTTGCCAGGAAGAATGGTCTCGACCCGCGGAAGGTTGTAAAGCATCACGCGTTGCCGGTAAATCTCTGGAGTGACTCATGGATGCGTTTTTCCATTCCAGCTACCAGGAAATTTGTTAGAGAGTCCATGTCCACGGAAAAGAAATTTCTTCTGGAGACTGACTACATTAATGATCCGGGTGATGATAATAGATTTCTGCCGCCTGACTCTGTTCCGCTTCGCGCAATCATGATAAGACAGAATTATCCTGATTCCTGGGAACATACATTCAACAGTACGTTCAGGGACCTCCCTTTAGAAATCTTTGGGAGTGAACCATTCGAGTCCCTTCTAGAATAATATATATTTTTTAACAAGAATGATATATGATCAGAAAAGATGGGTTTATCAATAGTAGAAATAGAAAGGATCACGAAAGAGATAAGGGAATACTACAGAATAGAGAGTTCCAGCCAGTCTATTCAGAGGATAAAGCCCAGCTTTTACAATGAAGTGAGGGAAGCGCTTACAACCCTGAATGAAATGGCAGCAAAAAGCGTCTCTGAATCAAGAATAGAAAATTACAGGAAAGTGATGGACAAGAAAGAAAAACTGGAGAACAACCTGAGAAATTTTCTCCTCAAGAGATATGAAAAACTACTTCGGGATTCACTCTTTGACATAAGTTCTAAGACTTACGAGCCTCTCGCCCCAGAAGAAAAAACATTCATAATGGAAAACCACAACAAAATGATGGCTTATCTCGAGAGAATAATCAAACCTGAAGAGGAGCCTGGAAAAGAAGAAGGAAATGAAGAAAGTATTTCCAGCCCAGACACAAATGTGGAGGAACAGAAAATTGAGAAACCGGGGAAGATCAAACAAGAAGCGGAAAACATGTCAACCGTTTCCGTAACTGCGGACTTTTTGCCTGTGGCAACCTCCGTAGGAGACTTTTATCTACATAAGGGTGATATAATATTTCTTCCTGATACAGTAACAGAAATACTTGTTTCAAGAAAATATGCAAGAAAAATTTTACTTGAGGATATAATAAAAAATTGAATTTTAAAAATTTTTAGTTGTTTCTCTTTCTGAGATATACAACTGCCCCAATTACGATTACTGCTGCAATTACTATTCCGATTGCAGGAATTACAAGCGAACTGACTGCTGATGAGGAAGCCGGGAATGCAGTGTCAGATATTTCTATGGTGTGATTGGAGAAATGCGGGACGTGCACTATGACAAGATCTCCGTTACTTTCAGCGTACACAGAATAAGCTGCTGAAACTGAGCTCGTATCATTCAGGAGTCCGTTCATGCTGAGGGAGCTTATGACTGTTCCATCGAACTTTATGTAGACATTATGGGAATTCTGCAGGAATGAATTTGAGATGAATATTGCCACGTTAGTTCCCTTCTTATGTCCCGGAACTGCACTTAATGATATCATCGCATGTCCAGAGCTGATTGATGTTATGTTTGTGATCACTGTAGAATTGAATGACATCGTGAAGTTCTGTGAATTTGTGTTTCCATTAATTGAAAGTTCCGCTGCAATTTGTCCTGAACTCAGTGCTTTATCCACTCTCTTCTGGTACTTTCCGAGGTTATGTAATCCAGGTGGTGCTACAATGTTTATCATTTCGTAGTTACCTGTTTTTACTGCAATGGTTGAGTTGTTCTTCACTGTGATATTGCCTCCATTTACAACCATCATCTCTGTAACATTAGGTGTGTTAATTTTCAGAACTTCTGTACCAAAACTTACCCTGTTGTTCAGACCGAACATTTCGTTTTCCTGGAAGGATGAGCCCGTGAGTATCATCGATTCATTGAACCTGGTATCAATACCATTCATTTTCAGCATGGTCACATTGCTGTGCTCCGGCAGTGAAAAGACTATTGTGCCATTGTTCACTATATACGATGATTGTGCAACAGGATTGTCGTGTACTGTCATTATGTAAGTGTCGTTTGCATAGAAGAATATTGAGCCATATGTCTGTACACTTCCCATTCTGAATGAAGGTATATTGAATCCTCTCCCGATTGTTCCATTTCCGGATATTTTAACTGAGGAAAACAGTGTTGAGTTTATGTTCTGACTTGTTAGATTCATGTTATTTATGGTATTTGTGGAATTATCGAATATGAAACTCACATATTTTCCAAGAACCTTTCCGGTTGTGTTATTGTACGAAAATTTATTACTGATCAACTGGTTTTTATGATTTTGAAGCAAATTCTGAATATTCTGTGACGTGACAAACACAGCAAACAACGGTGTTAGTTTTTCCATAAATGTACTGTTAGCCTGCTCAATGCTCATTACTGTATTTGAGTCACTCCCTTTCAGTGAGACCTTCCCATCGGTGACTATAACCCCTGTGAAATTTCCATTCATGATTTCATAGGACCTGAATTCCATTCCGGAATATGTTTTCATTCCCATTCCACCGAACTGGAACTGGTTTGATGAACTCAACTTAAAATTGCTTTCTAGAATTCTTGCACTTTCATTGAGATGTATATTCATATTGCTATGTCCCGCTGAACCTGTCATTATTCCAATAGATTGTGGTTCACTGTTTCCAAATAGGATCACGTTCCCGCTATCCATGGATATCTCGTTTTTCAGGAACATGTTTGTAGAAACCTGTGTTCCATTGACATATATGCCACTGGATAAGGTGACATGGCCACCAGTCAAATATTCATATGAGACATCTCTTATGTATCCATTTGTGCTATTATAGGACACTGAGTATCCATCGATAGTTTTGGTCGTTACCGTTCCATTCACATTTCCACTGGAGGCAAGAGATATTGCACTCCCGCTGGCCAGTAGAAACACCACTGCTATTGCCGCTATGGTAATTTTATTCATACTCCTACAATCGATGCAGTTATTAACTAAGTTATGGTACAGAGGTATAGTACAATCTTTATCCTAAAAGTAGAGTAAAAAATTTTGTTGACGCAAGACTTTCTGGAACTGAAGAAAAGATTCCCTGAATCCATACACTATTCATGTTCTTTGTTGCGACATTTTAATTAATTAACTTCAGATCACCATTGGGAAAGCCCGAGGGCAGCTTACGCTCCACTGGAGTGAGGAAAGTCTCCCCTCCTGGGTGGATACCAACCTGCCATGCAGGTATTCCGAGAGGAATGGCAACGGCAAAAGAAAGAAACATTTCCAGGTAAAGAATGATTCCCTGAGGATGACGTTTCCTGGATTGGTGATGGGACAGCTGACCTGGTTGGAGAAAGTCCAAAGAGACCCCGTGAAACCACTCTGAGGGTCGGGTAGGACGCAGCGTGCCTTACGGCCATAGTCGAATGCTGCCAGCCTGTTTTACAGGGGAACAGAAGGGAGCTTACTCCGGGCATTCCCATTTAATAACTTATCTTCAATGACTAAAAATAATAAATGAGATGCATATACATCACCATGTCTGAAAAGAAGTGTGATGTTAAGGGATGCGAAGAAGAGAGTTATCAAACAGTTCCAGCTGAGCTTGCAAACAAGGTATTTACCTTCGATGCAAAGGCGACAAAGGTGCATCTATGCAGGGAACACTACAAGAAATACAAGAAAGAGACAAAGAAGGAGAGGGAAGCGAGGAGAGCGGACTGGGTCTGATGGAAGAAATTCCAACAGTTGTTATTACAACATACAATGAGATCAAAAATATTGACACGTTGATAAACAGTCTTTTATCTCAAACCATGCAGTGCCATATAGTCGTTGTAGATTCTGAAAGCAATGACGGTACCGTAGATGCATTGAAAAAGTTTGACACACAGAAGGTGTCCTATAAAATAAAGAAGTGCACCAGAGGAGAGGGTAGGAACCTTGGAGTTGAAATGTCTTCATCCAGATTGATTTTGTTCACAGATGGTGACGCCATACCTGATAGTAGCTGGGTGGAGTGCATGACCAAATGTCTTAATAACGCCGATCTGGTTGCAGGAGAAACTGTTCAGAAGGGGATGAAACGCTACGCTTCCTTCAAACGAGTTAAACTATTTTACAGAAACTTTGAAATTACTTCCCCTTCTATGAATATGGGAATCAAGAGAGATGTTTTTATAAGGATAGGCGGTTTTGATCCAAAATTTATCACTGCTGAAGATATAGATTTGAACCTCAGAATTATTTCTATGGACTATAAAAGTATATTTTGTAATAGCTGCAGGGTATTACATATTGCAAGACAAGATCTTCGTTCATTTCTCAATCAGGCTTTCTGGAATGGATATGGAAGAGGTCAGTTGAAGAGTAAGAATAAAATCATGTGGGACGATATTAAAAAGGAAAAAATTGACCTTGGAGAAATAGGTATTTACTGGCTCTTAAGAAATTTAAGCGCATTACTTGGCTATGTATCTTTCCTGCTATTTGGAAAAAAAGATTTTAATTGTTGTCCTCCCTCAGAAGGTCATTGAGTTTCGATCCCTTATCTACGAATAATAAAATTGTACCAACAATTATTATAAATAACCATGCCGCCAGTGAAAAGGCCCTTCCAAAGGAATAATCCGCAAATTGTACATGGCCGACCAGTGCTGCTGAAGATATGGGGGGAATGGCTATAACTCCAGAGACCAGAAATACAACCAGATTGAACAGAGTAAAAACTATGGATGGGATATACCATATCTTCAGTCCTAGTAGAAATACCATTCCTATAACTATGAACGCTGCCACTTCTATCTCAAGCCAAAAAGTTACAAGGGGATAGGAGGCAGGGCTTGCATAAAGATGTGCAGCCGCATCGATGATGGCAAATGCCATTATGGCAAATCTTAGAATCTTTATAGGTGTGTAACCACCGGTTAAAGATTTAGCTATATATTGCATGTTTAAAGACATATTCTGTCATAATAGATATAATATTAAATATGCTGCCTTACATTTCAGGATCGTTTTAAAATACCATAAACACTTACCAGGAATCCTATTATAAGAATGGAGGTACCGATCATTTTTAACTGCCTATATTCGTATATGCCAATCAGCATGAGAAAGCCACCAAAAAGGGTAAAACTTAAATTTCCTCTTTGACGGAACTGAAGCCTCTCTTCCTCGCTCTCAAGTTTTCTCCTGAGAAGTGGAAGTATTGCCACTCCTGCTTCTATGGAACGAACAGAGTCTTCCAGGAACATGCTTATCTGCTTTTCATATAATTCTTTCAATAATCCTTCTTCCATGAACAGTT
>JAJZIN010000017.1 GCA_021810575.1 Thermoplasmata archaeon | reverse complement strand
CGGCAACAATCCAAACAGATAACTACAATGCAGATAAGGTATACATTGAACCCATAAACAGGGAAAATGCAGAGCGTATAATTGAAACAGAAGGAGTAACGCACATAATTGGATCAATGGGGGGGCAGACCGCACTGAATCTTGTAATGGAGCTGCATAACAATGGTTTCCTGAAAGAAAAAAATGTGGAAATCCTTGGAACTCAACCTGAATCCATAAGAATCGCTGAAGACAGGGAGTTATTTCATTCTGTAATGGAAAAAAACGGCATAGCAATACCCTGGTCTATTTCTCTAAAAAGAAGTGATTATGGAAAAATAGCCGCAGAAATTGACTTCTTTCCGGTCATCCTCAGGACCTCTTTTTCGCTGGGCGGGTTATCAGGCAAGATAATTAAGGACAGATCAGAACTGGTCCAGGTCCTGGAGGAAATATTTTCTGATTCAGCCCAGGAGTCAGTGGACATTGAGAAGTCCCTGCTGGGCCTTATTGAAATGGAATATGAGGTTATCAGGGACAATTCCGGGAACAGCATAATGATATGCAACATGGAAAATATTGATCCAATGGGAGTACATACGGGAGAAAGTATTGTGGTAACACCATCCCTGACGATTCCAGATAATATTCACCAGAGGATGAGGAAGACAGCATTGAATATAGCGGACATAGTCGGAATTGTTGGAGCCTGCAATGTTCAATTTGCAGTTGACGTGGAAAGTGGAAATTTCTTTGTTGTGGAAATAAACCCGCGTACTTCCAGATCTTCTGCCCTTGCTTCCAAGGCGAGTGGTTATCCAATTGCAAAGGTTGCAACCATGGTAATTCTGGGAGATTCTTTGGTTTCAATTTCAAATCCCATAACTGAAAATACCTCTGCTTCCTTTGAGCCATCAATGGATTATGTAATAGTTAAGATTCCCATATGGCCTGTTGGAAAATTCACTGATTCAGGTTCCATAGGAATATCCATGAAATCTACAGGAGAAGCCATGGGGATAGGAAGATCTTTCGAAGAGGCTTTTCTCAAGGCTGTAGCAGCTACAGAAATTGATTTCAGCAGATATTTCTCAGAAGTAGATGAGGATGAAATCCTGAATAATTTAAAACAGGCAAACTGGAAGAGGCTTGGATATGTAATATCTGCAATGAATCAGGAGATGGACCTCAATCTGATAGCAACACTGACAGGCTGGCAGATAGAAATAGTCCAAAGGTTATCTAATATGTTCAAATTTCTCGGAAAGTCTGTAGTAAATCTTGAAGAATACCTGCCGGAACTGAAAAGATATGGATATCCTGACAGAATAATTTCATGGAAAACTGGAATAAACGAGTCTGAAATCCTCTTAATGAGGAAGAAAGCTGGTCTCTTTCCAAGTTTCAGGATGATAGATTCATCTTCCTCCGAATTCAGTTCAAAGACAAAATACCTGTATTCAACGTATTATGAGGACGATGAGTGTGGTCCAAGGAGGAAAGATTCAGTATTGATTCTTGGCTCTGGCCCAAACAGGATTGGACAGGGTCTTGAATTTGATTACAGTTCTGTAAAGGCTATACAGGCACTGAAGAAATTTGGCTACAGATCACTCATGATAAATTCAAACCCGGAAACCGTATCCACCGATTTTAACACATCAGATGAACTCTATTTTGATCCTCTCACACTGGAATATGTAAGTGGAATAATTGAAAAAAGAAGGCCAGCTGGAATAATCATACAGTTCTCCGGGCAGACCGGGCAGAACATGGCATACGAAATTGGGAAGATATACGGTGAGGATATAATTATGGGAACAAAACCCTCATCCATAGCAAGAATTGAGAATAGGTCAACATTTTCCAGGGACCTTGATCATCTGGGTATAGCTCAGGCTAAATGGCATGAGGCGTTCAGCGGTGAAGAAGTAAGAGAAAAATCAGAATTATTGCAGAACAAGGTAATAATAAGGGGCAGCTTCATAATAGGTGGGTCTTCCATGTTTGTGAGCAGATCCCCTGGGGATATTGAAACCTTCATAAATAAACTGAAAAGTAGTACTGTAAAATTTCCATTACTGATTTCTGAGTTGCTTGAAGGAGCCACAGAATATGATCTGGATTTCATAAGCAGTAGTAAGCAGCTTATGATTGCAGGCATATTGAAACAGATTGAACCCGCTGGAATTCACTCCGGGGACTCTATGGCAATTTGCGGTCCGGACATACCGGATAAGGAACTTGAAACGAGGATGAAGGTTATTGCTGAGAAGTTTCTTGATTTTTACTCCATTAGTGGATTCACAAATATACAGTTCATGGAAAAGGATGGTCTGCTGTATGTTATTGAGCTGAATGCACGGGCAAGCAGAACTGTTCCATTTATAAGTAAATGGTCAGGAGTAAACTGGGTTGAAAATGGGATCGCAATGATCCTTGGTCGGAGCAATACCACTATTGACATAGATGTGAAGGATTATGCAGCAAAGATACCAGTATTCCCCTTTAACAGGTTTCACGAAAGCGACTATATGCTTTCTGCCGAAATGAGATCTACCGGGGAGGCAATGGTAAGGGCACCAACTATTGACATTCTTAAGGACAGGATTAAATCATTTCTAAGGATTAGGTCTGAAGAATACATATTTTATGACCGCCAGCGGATCACGCTTATTGATGGTGATGAAATAAAGGAATTGACGGAGGAAGAAGCTACTGGTATTATAAACTCTTCAGGTAATATAAATGTGATCTGCAGTACAGAAAGTCATTTAAGGAAGGAGATTTCACACATTGCAGATCTTAAAAAGATACCATTGATAAATAACCAGTACATCTGGGAATTCATCTTAAAAGAATAATAAAAAATTTCAATGTTCAGAGAGGTGAAGTTGGAAATCTCTTCTTTGTGTTCTCTATCTCCTTCACAACCCTCTCCTTGAACGCATCAAAGTCCTTTGGAGTTTTCGGGTAGTTTTCATATATCTTGTTCATTTCATTCATCTTCCTGACTGTATAAACAAGATTTGAGAATGCGTTCATGTTCTTCATTCCCTTTATTATCATCTTGGCTTTCCCGGCTAGAGAAAGCTCGGGGATCATTCCAACCGTGAGGTCACTGGCTTCTTTCTTGGTTAAGAACGTTTTCATGCCGTAGTTGAGAATTTCATTGTTTACAGATTGCAAATAAATCCTGAAAACCTCCATTCCGGCCATCTTCATTCCATATTTCTCATTGAAATCAAGATTATAGTTCCAGAGACCGGATACTGATACATCTCCTTTTGATATGGACTGGGCTGCATTTCTGCCTGCAATAACACCTGCGATCAGTGCCGGTCCTATACCGCCTGCGCTGATTGGATTGGGCATGGTCATGCTATCTCCAGCACCCATGTAACCATTGTAGACAAGGCTTTCCATCTGCCTTCTAACAGGAACTGACCATATACCCTTTCCATTACTGTCCGTGTCATCAACCCTGAGGTTTTTGAAATTTGGAAGCCACTTTACATAGTTGTCAATAAGGGTCTGTAAATTGTCATTTCTTCCCATTTTCTTGTTTCTTATATCAAGGGCCTTTTTCTGAACTCCCAGTCCGATGTTCACCTTGCCGTTTGACTTCGGGAATACCCAGCCATATCCGCCTGGAGCAAGTTCATTATTAAGATGTATCAGGGCATACCTGCTATCATAATAATTTGAATCCTCTTTTTCAAGTTCAAAATTATATATGTATCTCCCTGTGCTCTCTATATCATCTATGTCAACCATTCTGTCAACAAAATTATTTTCAGGTAACTTTCTTCTCAAAACCGTTGATACACCGAGGGAATCGATAACTATCTTTGACCTGTATTCAACATTCTTTCCGTCCTGATCCCTGCCAGTTATTCCCTTAATGAAACCATCCTCAACTATAGGCCCTGTGACCTCGAATTTAGATATGTAATCAATTTTCTCACCCCTTGCAATTGAAAGAAGCTTCCTTTCAAATACTGGTCTGTTCAGTGAAAATCCCTTTCCATCAAATGGATATCTGGAGTTAAGGTCGGGGGACAGAGCCATAACACCGTCCACCGGCAGGTCAAGTTCAGGGCTTGAAAACTTTACGTCAAGGTTTTCCTGGATATAATCTATATGGGATGCTGCAACCGCGTCACCGCAGGTCCATCCCCAGTTTGTTTTTCTTCCTACATTTTTCTCTTCGTTTCTGTCAACAAGTAGAACCGATACTCCGCCCCTTGCAGCCATTGTTGCGGCCAGAGTTCCAGCCAGACCCGCTCCAGCTACAATTAAATCATAATCGTTTTTAACCGACATACTAATTCCTTTTGAACTGTATATTTGATAACTTTTAAATATTTTTTAATTCGATCAGTTACATATATTTTAAGAAGTGAAGTAATCATGGAATGATGATTCCTGAAATTTATAATAAACAATCATCTTCTGTTCAACAATTGGAACTAAATATGGATCATATGTACATATGGAATCAATCAAGGTAGAGTATGATGAAATGTAGTATTGTAGACAACCAAAGGTTAATGGCTTTTTAAATCGAGTGAAAAAACCCAAATCAATGGAAAGGGTTCTCCCCGAGTCTGTTCATGCCTTCGAAGAAAATATCTCCTCCTTTCATTGAGAATCTTGGAAATATCATACCCACACCTGTTGATACAGCTTCAAAAAATGCGTCTGCAAATAGGGGGTCTGTCACTTTATTTGGATAGAAGAATTTTGTATTCTTACGAAACAGGAGAAAAATAAGATTTGTATCTTTTCCTTCCTTCTTCATTTTTGTCAGATTCCGGATATGTTTTGCACCTCTCATTGTTGGCGCATCGGGAAAAATTACATATTCATTCAATTGCATGGAGCAACCCTTCACTTCAACATATCCATTTTCTATGGCGAAGTCATATCTCGAATCACCATGTGTCACCTCCCTGCGGAAATTTCCATTAATAAAAAACTCTGCGATCCCATTATGAAATCTTGTGTCAAGCAATATTTCCTCACCATCCAGAACTGCAGATGTAATGGAAAATGATGTCTTTGCTCCTTTAGTTTTCCTGATATTCACAGTAGAACCTGGAAAAATCAGCTCTTTGAGTCTCCCAGGATCATGGAGATGAACATCCAAAATTCTGCCTGAAGACTCCACTTCCACCAGAAAGCGGTTTTTTCTTTCTATTACCGTGGCTTCAATAAGTTCTGAACCAAGTTCCATCACCCTATCTCCAATTCTTATCTTTCTTAGTTCCACTCTGCAGGATGATAAAAGTTATTAATAGGATTATGCTGAAAAAGTATGATAGGGCAACTCACTGTTAAATCTTGATTTTGAAATTTTGCAAAATAAGAACTGCATATGGGTTGCCCATCCATAGTATTTTTAATCTTGTCCTTATTAACTAAGTCATGGAAAGTGTCCAGTCAATCATGACGCCGGATCCGGTAATATTCCCACTCCCTTCAACAGTGGCACAGGCTGTTTCTGTGTTGATAAAGAATAACATAACGGGAATGCCAGTCGTTAATTCCAGCGGAAAATATGTTGGAATAATATCAAGAAGAGATGTATTCGCCAACCCTGAAGAAACACAGGCAACGAGGATTACAAGAAGCGAACCATCCATAAGGGATGACACAGAAATAAGGGAGGCAGCCATATTGATGGTAAAGGAAAAGAGAAGGCATGCCGCAATAGTGAACAGTAGGGACGAAGTGATCGGCATACTTACGCCGCAGGATTTCTTGAAAACCATTGAAAAAACATATGGAAATATTCTGGTGAAGGAAGTAATGAAAAGTCTTGCCTTTCCCATATGGGAAAAAACTCCTCTTCCGGTTGTATACAGATCTATGAAACTTACAGGTATATTCACATATCCAGTAACAGATTCACATGGGAATTTCAAGGGCTTGATCACAGACAGGGACCTTTTTGACAAAATAGATGTTAGCACAGTAAGGGTGGATGATGTGGAAACAGTATCAGACGATGATCCATGGTCATGGGATTCAGTGAGAAATGTAGTCTCTTACTTCATTGAGAAGAATCATTTGAAAATACCGGAAGATCCGGCAGAATCCATAGCAATAGGGAAACCGGTAGTCGCGAATTTAAATGAGAGGCTCGCTCTCGTCGCAAGAAAGATGAGGGACGGTAATTTCAACCAGCTTCCTGTCACCTCCAGCGTTAACGGTCTTGAAGGAATCCTGACTGATCTTGATATCCTGGCGGTATTCTTGAAAGAAAAATAATAATCAAATAGGAGTCGGAAATAGGGACTAGTGAACAGAGTGGACGAACTGGAAGTAATGATTGAATTATCCAAAAGGAGGGGTTTCTTCTGGCCATCATTTTCTATTTATGGTGGCTCTGCAGGGTTGAACGATTATGGCCCACTTGGCTCAATTCTTAAGACAAGGATATATCAGGAATGGAAAAATGAGTTCACAAGAATAGGTGCAATTGAGATAGACACACCAAACCTCACCCCGGAAGTAGTTCTGAAAGCTTCCGGGCATGTGGACAAATTCATCGATATGGCAATTACATGTTCAAAATGTAAAACAAGATACAAGCTTGAAAATGTTATAGAGAGCAATGGTGGTACCAAAATACCAGAGACACTGGAAGAGGCAAAATTAATTGTGTCAAGTGGCAACTTCAAATGCCAGAAATGTGGTAATATCTTAACTGATCCATATGAATTTCACCTGATGTTTGAAACAAGATCTGGTGGTGAAATAATGTATCTGAGACCTGAAACAGCCCAGGGGATATTTGTCAATTTCAAGCTACTTCTCAATTACAACAGGGGAAAACTTCCCATGATCGTAATACAGCAGGGAAAAGGATTCAGAAATGAAATTTCACCAAGGCAGGGAATAATAAGGCAGAAAGAATTCAACATGGCCGAGGCAGAAGTATTCCTTGAAGCTGACCGGGAAGCCAATTTCATACCTCGCGGTGATTGCGAGGTTACACTTCATGACATGTATTCAAAAGAGCACAGGATCAATCTATCCAATGCAGTAAAGTCGCATATTATAGGTTCTAATGATCATGCATTCTTCATGGAAACTGTTTACAGACTGGCTATTAAGATAGGGATATCTCCAGAAAGGCTGAGATTCAGGCAACACCGGAAAGATGAACTTGCACATTACTCAAAGGAATGCTGGGATTTAGAGGCCAGGATAAATGACTCATGGCTTGAAATAGCCGGTATAGCCGATAGGGGCACTTATGATCTTTCAAGACATATCAGGGAATCCGGTGAAAATCTGTTTTACGAAGCAGAAAAAATAGCAAGGGTACTTGAGCCATCAATAGGACTGGACAGGATGATAGCGGCATCAATAATATCAAATATGAAGAAGAGGGAAAATGAATATTCATATCTCACCTTTCCTTCAGAAATAGCACCGTACAGGGTAGCAATCCTTCCATTGCAGAAAAAGGACGGATTGCTGGAAAAGGCAAGAGAAATATTTGCGAAACTCCAGGAAATTGAGCCATATTCAGTGTTTGATGAATCAGGAGCAATAGGAAGAAGATATGCCAGACAGGACGAAATAGGAACACCTTTCTGTATAACAGTGGACTATGATACACTGGAAAGGGATGTGGTAACAATAAGGGAGAGGAATTCGACCAAGCAGATAAAGGAAGTAAAAGTCGACTCTATCACAGATTTTCCAGTATTCCTGAGGAATCCCATCCTTGATGAATTTAAAAAAATGAATTCTGTTCAATGAAATTATACTATTTCACATCAGAATCTAAAATGAGTACTTCTGATTGAATCTCCTTACTTTGAAGGAAAATTATGTATTCTGCGATTCTGCTCCCATAACCGTTATCAATTCGAAAGGAACTCTTGCAGCCGGGAAAAGTAAGGACATTAACAAATATATTAATAATAAATTAATTATGCACCTTCAAGTGACTGTTAACTGTAATATATCCATAGTGATCCCAACAATGAACGAAGGTAGAACAATTGGCAAGGTCATTGACGATCTCCAGTATCTCAGGCCATTGGAGATTATCGTCGTGGACACAAATTCCACTGATAAAACTAGGGAAATTGCCTCAGAAAAGGGGGCAAAAGTCATAGAAGAACCACGAAAGGGATACGGTAGGGCATATAAAACTGGGATCGAGGAGGCAAAAGGGGAAATTATTGTCTGTCTGGATGGCGATGGCACCTATCCTGCTGAAGCAGTAGGTCCCTTAATAGAATTACTTTTCATTGACAGGGTCGATTTCATCTCGTGTGACAGGATGACGTTGAGAACGACTTATTCATACACTACATTACATCTAATAGGAAACAAGATTCTAAACAAAACCCTTGCAATTCTCTATGGCTTCAGGTTATATGATTCCCAGAGTGGCATGTGGATATTCAGGAAGGACTTATACGCCAGGATGAAGAATCTAAGTGATGGAATGTCCTATTCCCAGGATATAAAGATCGAGGCTATGAGGAATGGAAGATTGATCGAAGTGCCAATTGTTTATGGGGTTAGGATAACGAAGCCAAAGCTTAACACATGGGAAGATGGCTTTCACAATCTCTTTGAACTTTTCGTGAAATACGTGAATAAGTAATAATTAAAATGATTTTTCCCGTGAATAAGGAAAATCTGAACAGGTATCCATGGATTTCATTACTCAGGTTATTTTCATAAGAATTACTTTTCTGCTCAAACTGCATGATTTCCTTCTAAAAGTGCAGTTATGAGAACATATTGAGATTTTTCCAAACTTTAAAATATAAAGTTTGTCTATATCTATTCATGGAAAATAACCAGACCAAAGTTGGTGTCATATGCAATGAAGATGTACACTTCACCAACCCTATCGTTATCGGTGGGTTCATTGGGCAGACTACACTGGGTGTAACAACAACAAGCTACATCATAGAGCAGTTTGGTTTACACGAAGTCGCAAAATTGAAATCACATCAAATAGCACCCGTTACGGTTTTCGTTGGAGGAAAGATGAGAAGTCCTTTCAGAATTTATTCCAATGATAAGGGTACTTTAATGATCATTCAATGTGAGGTGCCTGTAGACATTGAGGGTTTGTATGAAATTACAGAAACACTGATGGACTGGATCAAGCCATTCAACCCGAAGGAGTTTGTGATCATAGATGGAGTTCCCGTAGAGGACCTTCCAGAGGAAAGGGAGGCATATCTCGTAGCCGGTCTGGAGAGAATTGAAAGTTTAAAGAGTACTGGAATAGCCATTGCTGAAGCTGCTCTGATCGGTGGAATGGGTGGTGCCATTCTGAATGAAAGTATCCTTACAGGGCAGAATGCAATAGCACTTCTTACAAATGTATCAGTCGCAATACCCGATCACGATGCTGTGCTATCAGTGATTAAAGCACTGAATGCGATTTATAAACTAGGAATAAAAACAGCGGTGCTTGAGGAGAGCGTGAAGAAGATACACGAAGAAATATCAAAAGTAGCAAGTGAATATAAGGCAGCAACTGCTGAACAGGATTCAGTCTCTGGTCCAGATTCAATATACAGGTGAAAATGCAGAAATGATAAAAGTGGCTATTAATGGATATGGAACAATCGGCAGAAGAGTGGCTGACGCAGTCAGAGCCCAGAAAGATATGTCTGTGGCCGGGGTAGTGAAAAGAAAACCAGATTATGTAGCCAGGGAAGCTGCAAGAAATTATCGTATATTCTCGAGTGATAAAGAAACACTGAAGGCTTTCTCGCAATCAAATATTGAAGCTGAAGGAACAATGGAGGAACTTCTGGATGACGTGGATATTGTAGTGGATGCAACCCCAGAAGGACAGGGAGAAAAAAATATACAGATATACAGGACGGCAGGGAAAAAGGCAATATTCCAGGGGGGAGAATCGGCTGCACTTGTAGAAGCCAGTTTTAATGCCTATGGTAATTTTGTGGATTCATGGGGAAAAGATTATGTACGCGTTGTTTCATGCAACACAACTGCCATGGCCAGGACAGTTTCAGCATGCATGCAGAAGTTTGGTGTACGAAAAGTTGAGGCAACTATAGTCAGAAGGGCAACTGATCCAAATGACAGCAAGAAGGGGCCAATAAACGCAATAGAGCCATCTCTAGGGTTTCCATCACACCATGGGCCAGATCTGAAGACCGTATTAAAAATAGGGGAAGCCAATACGGTGGCAATAAAGGTACCAACGACCCTCATGCATGTACACGTGGTGAATCTAACACTGGAAAAGACCATCACACAGGATGATACACTGGATCTTTTCAGGGAATATGGAAGAATAATAACTGTATCAGGAAAAGAAGGGCTTACATCAACTGCCCAGCTGATGGACCTGGGAAAAGAAATGGGCAGGAAGAGAGGCGACCTCTTCGAGATACCTGTCTGGAAGGAATCTATATATGCAAATAACGATAATTTAAGATATATACAGGCAGTACATCAGGAGAGTGATGTGGTTCCTGAAAACATTGATGCCATTAGATCAATGCTTCAGGAAATGGACAGGGAATCATCCATAGAAGAAACAGATAGGGCAATGGAAATCAGGGGGAAAAATTAATGGAAAAAAATGAAAAGATAAAAAAAGAAGAGGAAGCAAAGGACGAAAGCAAGAAATTGACAATTGAAGATATTCCAGGTGTAGGTGAAGCAACAGCTGAGAAGCTCAGGGAAAACGGTCTTGATGATATAATGGCCATTGCGACCGCCTCTCCAAAGGATGTTTCTGAGCTTACCGGGATAGGTGAAGGCTCAGTGGCAAAAATCATTTCAGCGGCGAGAAAAATTGCTGATATAGGAAACTTTGAAACTGGAGAAGAGATATTCCAAAAAAGAAAGGATGTTTTAAGACTGACAACAGGGAGCAACAATCTTGATACACTACTTGGAGGTGGCCTTGAAACCCAGTCAATTACAGAATTCTTTGGAGAATTTGGTTCCGGGAAAACCCAGATTATGCATCAGCTTGCTGTCAACTGCACTATGCCGGAAGAAAAAGGCGGATTCAACTCTGATGTTCTGATCATAGACACTGAAAATACATTCAGGCCTGAAAGAATCATTCAGATGTCCAAGTACAGGGAACTGGATTCTGATGAAGTATTGAGGAGAATACACGTGGCAAGAGCATATAATTCACACCACCAGATACTTCTAGGTGAAAAAGCAAGTGAGATGGCGAAGGAATACAAGGCTAAACTTCTGATTGTTGACTCACTCACATCGCATTTTCGTTCAGAATATATGGGAAGAGGATCACTTTCAGAAAGACAGCAACTGCTAAACAGGCATATGCATGATCTGCTGAGATTTGGGACACTCCAGAATGCAGTCATAGCAGTTACCAACCAGGTTGCCGCAAGACCCGATGTATTCTTCGGCGATCCAACGGCACCTATTGGAGGAAATATAGTAGGACACACGGCAACATTCAGGATATATCTGAGAAAGGGAAAGGCCGGGAAGAGGATTGCAAGACTGATAGACTCTCCATACTTACCGGAAGGAGAAGCCGTGATTCAGGTATCAGAAGATGGAATAATAGATGGAACATAGGAGGGAAATGAACATGTGGGATTTGATAAACAATGCCTTTGGCAAGTACCCTTCTCAGATGAAGATAATAAAATATCTGATGAACTACGGGTTTTCTGTAAATGAGAAATTTGATGGTGAATTCTCACTATACAGTGGTAAAGTAGAAGTGAGACCAAGCTCTCTAGCAGAAGCAATTGACGTGGATAAGCGAGTTGTAATACAGGTCATAAAAAAAATCAGGGAGGACCCGAAGCTGTTTGAATTCTTCAAGAAACTGAAGCCAATAGCAGATATGAGCAGTGCAAGCTCCAAGCTTCTGGATCTGGGAATCATTGAAATAAAAGCAGAAGACCCCTCAAAACCTGGAATAATAAGTTCTGTTATCAATTTAATTTCCAGCAGAGGGATTGGAATAAGGCAGGTAATGGTAAGCGATCCCATAATCAGTGATGAACCAGTTGGAAGAATAGTAACGGAAACGCCCATAACAACAGATCTCCTAAGTGAAATAAAGAAGATTAAGGGTATAGATTCTGTTGTAATGCTATAAATGAGGTAAAAGTATGGCATTAATTGGAAAAAAAGGACAAAAAGAACAGGATTTGGATGATACAATAGAATATCTGGACCTTCAGGACTACCGGTTTGACACATCTCAGGAAAATGGAAGCCTGAAGTCCATAAAAGTGGTCGATGTAGAAAGGGCTGATCATGTGTCAAGAGCAGCTAAACTGGCTTACCAAAAAAATATTGTAATCATAGACATCAGCAACGCCAATAAGGACCCAAACAATACAAACCAGATTGATGTATCCATTAGGAAGCTTGTAAAGGATATCAACGGTGATTTTGGAAAGCTTGGTGAATTCTATTATAT
>JAJZIN010000016.1 GCA_021810575.1 Thermoplasmata archaeon | reverse complement strand
GGAGGGAATTTTAATTTGCTTATTATTTTTTATCTATTGTAAAGAATTCAGACGGATCCGGGAAATTAATAAAGACGTTGGAAAAAATGTGATAAAAATGCATATATAGTTCTGTCAATTAAAGATGTATTGAGTACCCCTGGCATTGGACAGATTGTGGAAGAAAACGTGATCAAGAGGAAGGGCAGCTTCATCTTCAAGTACATCTACGGCGATCCTGAAATCAGGGACTGGGAGCAGGAGGACAGCATCATCATTCCCCTCAAGGGAAGGCTCAAGATTATAACGCCAAGGAGGACGGGCAAGGTAGGGGAGAACCACGGTTCATTTTTGAGGCTGCCTGAGGCTGCCCTTAGAAAAATAGCGGCAGATGCCCAGGAATCTGGATTCTACATAAGATCCCTGAACATGATCGGCACCGGGGGTGATCTGTTTCACGCCTCAACATCCAGTGATGACATTATCAGTTTTGATCTCTTCTGGAATATCCTGAATAGAGGTTTCACGTTCCAGAATGCTATGTTTATAAGGGATGATATGCACATGGGCATTGATTCCATGTCAAGATTGTGGTCAAACAGCAGGGAACTGATAGCATCCTTTGGGGAAAAACTCGCAGATTACATTCAGTTTGCAATATCTGATCTTGAAAAGATTGTGATGCAGGATCAGAAGGACGACAGAATAATGGGAAAGGAAAGAATGATGAAATTTTCACTGGATTCGAATGTGCTTAACGAGATCATAGGACGTCTTGGAAGAAACAGGATCAACCTGTCAAGGAAGGGCAAAGATAGAAACAGGGTTGTGTATTCCACATCCCTCTCTGAGGATCTCTTTCTCCTATTCTACGATGATGATAACCTGACACTTATGCCAGTAGGTCCGGTTAGTCTCAATGGATTGATTGAACACGTTGAAATAATAGAGAAGGCAGGGGGTGTTTTCCTTGGCTAATGATCCTGTTCTGATCAGATTCAGGGCCAGTGAGGGAAACAGGACAAAATTGCACAATCTGATCTCCTATGTATTTTCCAACTTATATACAGATCAGTCGGAATCTACCGGAATTAAGGATTTCTCAAACCATGAGGATCATTTTATTCTTGATACAGTGACGTCATCCGGAAAGGAAATGCTCTGGAAAGGATTCATTGATGAAAATGGAATGTACCAGAGCCTTTCCTACAGGCCAGAGATCCCTGCCATATATGTTTGCTTTGTTGGGATGCGCAATCTGGCAACTCAAAGGACGGATGCCACAATAGTGTGCCCTGATTCCGGTGAAAACAATGAACGGAAAGATTCCATCTCCCTTTATCCCTTTCCCTATTATGAGAATATGCCCCAATACGAGAAGTTCCTCATTTTCAAGGCAGTTCTCGGAACAAAGCGCTATTATTCAAAGGACAGAATTACCGAAAAGATATACACAAAGTGCAGGCATATGTCCCTGGGTGTGTACGGTGATGATCTTTACAGAATGATTCAGGATGATGTCAGGACTGCCATAGATTCAAACATAATGATCGAATTCAACGGAGAGTTTTCAGTGAGAAGCGATGCATTAACTTCATCCAGATCATTTCTGTCCTTTTATTATAAATATTATGAGAAACTGTATAAGACCACTCTTTATGATTTTTAGATCTACGCGAACAGAAATCCCAGGAGCATTCCGAAGAGCGGCGATATGATCCACATGGCAACCACCTGCAGGAAAGGCCTGGACATGATTGCCTTTGTGTTATACGACAGGCCGGAACCGAACACGCTTGACGTGAGGGTCTGGGTGTTTGACAGGGGAAGAGAAAAGAATGTGGCCCCCTCCACAAGAACAGATGAGATCAGCAGGGAAACGAATGCATTTGCATACCTCATTCCAAAAATATCCTGCGACACTCTTTTTATAACACCACCGCTGAGGAAAATTGCCCCTGCAAATATGGCAAGAATCATCACGGAAATAATAACAATGCTGTCATGGCCCATGGCGGCCAGCAGGCCGAAGGTATTTGCTCCCAGTGTGAACGCTGTGAGAAACGATATCACCACAAGGAGAATCTTGTAGAGCCGAGCTGCGCGCCACACGTCATTTATCCTTAAGGATGTGACCTTCCTGTTAAGGTAAAAGGACGATATGATCGACAGGATCGGGGCAAGAACCCATGCGGATATCACCAGATACACATATATGAGATCGGGAGTGAATGACACCCGCAATGATACGCCCAGTGAAATGCCCACTATGGCCATTGTCAGCGACAGTGGAATATGGAAATACGTTGCCACTGCGAAAAGAACGAAGGATATGGCAAGAACGACAACGACGTAATATGGAACATCGGGCATTATTCTGAATACGGAATCGGACAGAAATCTTCCCTCAATAATCAATCCGAGAGAAAAACCTCCAGCACCAAGCAAGAGGCCAAAATATCTCGAAACGATCTTTGAGCCGACGATAGTTCCGACTGCTGCGGAAAGATTGTTTCCTGACACGATCATGGAAAGAATGGCAATCAGCACCAGGGTGATGTATTCAAGAATCATCTTGAAACCGACATCATTGTATTAAGGATAAGATCGGAAATATCCTCACAGTCATCAAGGAGATCGTCTAAAGTGTGAACAACAGAATTAACGTGGTTGAATGTGAGATAACTGATACTCTCTGATATTCGGTACAGCCTGTCTATGATCCCATCCTTGATCTCATCGACCTCCTCTTCCATACTCTCTATTTCTTTCCTTATGTTCTTTGCCTCCTCGATGTCACTCACCTGAAGCATCTGATTCACCTTCTGCACGGCTTCAACATTCTTCTGAAGTATCGTGCAGAAACCGGAATAGAAATTTGCAAGCGGTTCGATGTGGAACAAATTGGCTATGAGGCTGTCCTTTGTTCTTCCCATCTCCCTGGATACCCAGTATGTTCTGTCAATGATATCATCAAAAGTCTCAATCAGATTCAGAAAATTGTCCATCAATGATGAACCCACAGCTCCCGATGTGATATTCCTTTTCAGTTCAAGCGTGATTTCGTCGGCTTTCTTCTCATTGTCGCTGATACGTTTCATCCTCTCTTCAAGGGGATCTTCCGGCCTCTGGAATATCTCGATGAGAAGCTTGGAATTTTCCACCCCTATTTCCATATATTTCTGCATGGAGAGCAGTGACTGCCGCTCCCCTATAACCATAATCTTCTTTAAAAAATGGTAATTTACCATCGCAGTGAATTTTTATTTATTATAAAATCATGTTGTAAATGCATTGTTCATTACAGAGAAATATCAGAGCATCTTTTCATACACAGAAATGTTTTTCACATAATGGTCCACAGTGTTTTTAAGTCCTTCCTCGAATTTGATCTTCGATTGCCATCCAAGTGATTCCGTTGTGGTCGGATCCATTGCATATCTTCTGTCATGCCCTGGCCTATCCTTTACATACTCTATCAGATCCTCGCTTCTTTTCATGAAACTAAGGATCATTTTGACAACGTCTATGTTTCTTCGCTGATTTCTGGAACCTATCAGATAGATATTTCCGGGTTTTCCCTTTTCTATGATGAAATCAACCGCCTCATTATGATCCCTGACGTGTATCCAGTCCCGGATCTGCTCACCGTTTCCATACACCGGGATCTTCCTTGAATGGAATGCGTTTATTATTGTTTTAGGAATGAGCTTCTCCGGATGCTGGTGCATTCCGTAATTATTGCTGCAGTTGCTTATGGTTATTTTCATTCCATATGTGTTCACATATGATTTAGCAAGAAAATCGGCAGATGCTTTCGTTGCCGAATAAGGATTCTTCGGATCGTAACATCTCTCAGGGGTGAACATATCTGAACTATCAGGATCAAGTGAACCAAAGACCTCATCAGTGGATATCTGATGGAATCTTATATCGTGTTTCCTTGCAAATTCCAGCAATCGCTGTGTACCCAAAATATTGCTCATCAGAAAATTGTATGAATCCCTTATGGAATTATCCACATGGGATTCTGCTGCAAAATTCACGATCAGTTCTATACTCTCAAGTTCTTTTTCATAATTCATAATATTATTGATATCATCTGTAATCTTTTGGTACCTATCCTTCGGAAAAGATCTTTCATACCATGGGTTTGAAGCATATGTTCCCTTATCCATATTGATGACGAAATCATGGCCTTTCTCAAATCGCTGCTGTATATAGTTGGAACCTATAAAACCGGAACCTCCTGTGACAAGTATCTTCAAAAAATATCACCTTTCTGAATCTGCTCTTTGAGTGTAGGATAAGCCATATCCTTTTCTGAAAGAATATGATCTCCATCAGGCCAGTCAATGCTTATTTCAGGATCATTCCATGCAATGCCTCTTTCATGCGTTGCTGAATATTCAGATGTTGTTTTATAAATAACATATGAATCCTCAAGGGCAGCGAATCCATGGGCAAACCCCTCGGGAATCCACAGGGATTTCATGTTTTCTCCGGAAAGTTCAATTTTGAAATATTTGCCAAAGGTTTGTGAGTTCCTTCTGATATCCACAGCAACATCCAGAATTTTTCCATGTATAACGCCTACAAGCTTTCCCTGTCTATAGGGTTTCAACTGATAATGCATCCCCCGTAGGACTCCCTTCTTGGAGAATGAAATATTCTCTTGGTGAAATTTCTGTGTTATACCAGCAGTAGCGAATTCGGATTCCTTATAAAATTCCGTGAAAAATCCACGGGAATCCTTAAATGGTTTTCTTTGAACTGTCTTCAATCCCTGTATGTATGTGTCTTCGAAAACAAAGGGCATGATTCCATAAAACAGGGGATATTATAAATCGTTCTAATGGCCAAGGATAGATATGTTTGATTCTACCGTATAGAAGTCCCAGTCCAAAAGACTCTTCGCCTTACTTATATCCAGGGAGGAATCCAATGGCCTTCTTGCAATTCCCTTTGGCATTTTTTTGGATCTTTTTACCATTGTTTTATCCAGAGAAAAAAAATCGGCAATTTCCAACGCCATATTATATCGGGATACCCTCTCTCCTGCGATATTAATTATACCATTCAAACCCTTAATTTCCAGTTCAAAAGATGCCTTTGCAAGATTTTTTGCATTTATTGGAGAATAAAAGGAATCTACTGCAACGACATCCTTGCCTTCTTTCAAGCTGGAATATACAAAACGTGGAAAATTCATTTTTTCTCCAAATACGCCTGAAGTTCGTATAATCAGGCTATTTTCTAAGGGAAATATGGCAAAATCTCCGAGGAGCTTCGAAAGGCCATAGTAATTTATGGGGTTCGGTATATCTTCCTCTGTGTACATTCCTTTCTCACCATCGAATACATAATCCGTTGAAAATTGAACCACTCTGGCATTGTTTTTAATGCAATATGCTGCGATGACCTGTGGTGGGACAGAATTGATATGATAGGCTGCATCCTTGTCTGACTGGCATTTATCCACATTTGTGAGAGCTGCGCAGTTGAATATGAGTTCCGGCTCAACTTCTTCAAGCTTATTCTTCAATGAGCTAGAGTCTGATATATCCAGATCCGTATGCGCAATAACCTTTGCGTGCGGAATTAGTTTGCATAATTCAGAACCAAGCTGGCCGTTTGCACCAATTATCAGAGTGTTCATATATCCATCCTTGAATCTCTCCCTGTAATGATACTTGTTCTTCGTGTTTTGGAAAACCCTGATCTTATTAAGGAGTATGGCCCTATAATACTCTCAAATATGATTCTTCCGTCAACGAATTCTATGCTGCACCTGTCCATCACAACAGAATTTTCAATCTCAACCCCTGTAATTGTACAGTTGTTTCCAATTGTGGTGTACGGCCCAATATATGATTCCCTTACAGTAACATTATCCCCTATGAAGCACGGCCCGAGGATCTTTGTATTTTCATCTATCACAGTTCCACTGCCGATATGTACCCTTCCGGAATGATTTGGTTTTGAAGGATCTGGATAATCCTCTAGGTTTTCCAATATCAATCTGTTGCATTCGAGAAAATCTTTCACCGTACCGGTATCTTTGAACCATCCCCTGATTATTCTGTAACCTAATCTACCGTTCTTCTCAATCAATATCTGCAGAGCTTCCATTATTTCATACTCTCCTCTGCCTGATGGTTTCAACATATCGATATATCTGAATATGGAAGGCGTCAGGAAATATATTCCTGCAACTGCCAGGTTGCTCTTTGGATTTTTTGGCTTCTCCTCGAGTGATATAATACGATTGTCCTTAATCTCGCACACACCAAATTTTTCAGGATTTCTCACATTGACCAGCATCAGATATGCATCGTACTTTCCATTTTCAAAATCCTTCTTTGGTTCTTCTAGATGATCCTGCATCACATTATCACCAAGATAGACAACAAACTTATCGTCACCCACAAAATTCCTGCACAGGCCTATGGCATGTGCGATTCCCAGAGGTTTCTCCTGATAAATATATTTTATCTTGCAGTTCCATTTGCTGCCGTCCCCATAATATCTCTTTACCTCTTCTCCACCGATGCTTCCAATGACTATGGCAATTTCAGTTATCCCTGAATTGAGCATATCAATCAGGGCATATTCGCTTGTGGGCTTCCCTGCGACTATGAGAAGTTGCTTTACATCTGAATAAGTTATGGGTCGAAGCCTTGTTCCACTCCCGCCATGCAAGATGATGCCTTTCATTATGTTTGTATATTTTACTAATATATAATCAATGGTTGCCATTTTCTTTATTATTTTGGAAGGCTGCCATCACATTGAAGAATGGCTTGAGGCTTTCCTTGATCTTCATGCCGGTACCTGTCAGAAAATATGTGACATGATTCTGATACATTTCCCTCTTTACAATATCCTTCTGTTCCATCTCCTTCAGTCGAATCGATAGGACCCTTGCACTTGCGTCGGGAATACTCTTTCTGATCTGATTGAATGTAGCTTTTTCCGATCTTCCTGAGAGAGTGCCCATTATGAGTATTGTATATTTCTTGCCAAGAGTTGAAAATATGGGAATGGATGGATCCACGCAGATTATCTCATTTCCGTAACGGATCATGCATGCTTCCTTATTCATTGTAAATAATAACGGGCCAGTGTATATATAGATTGAAGTTTCTAATCGAAAATAAAACACAAAAGATTATCATTGAATGAACCCATTCATAGGTGAAGTGAAACTTGAGGCATTCTTTACGGATATTGTCAAGAAGGAGATGTACAGAGATATAAGCATGTGCATTGTGAATAAGTCTCCGGTAATGGCTGTCATTGGCATATTTGCCTATGGGGAAATGATAGGGGGCATAGGCAGAATCCTTGAGGGTGAAAGCGAAAGAATAGTGTTCGGTTCAGGGCAGTCCAATAAGAACTTTGCATCCTTCATGAAATGGGCAGGAAAGTCTTACAGTGATCTTGATCCAAGGGAAACATACAGGATCATCAGAGGAGGCCTCTTCCACAGGTATTTCATCAGGAATCCGGCTGTGATCGAAATAAATCCTGATGATCCTTCTGCCACAATGGATTACGGAATGAAAAGGGGCATCTGGCTCAGTGATCATAATGTCGTTATCAATGTGAATCAACTGTTCAAGGACATGAAAAGAACTGTGAACAGAATGAAGATCAAGATGAAAAAGGAAAAGATGGGAAAAATGGAAATCGCCCAGAATCTGGGCATGGTATTCTCTTTGATCAATCGCTGAGGTTTTTCTGAGTGTTCTGATTCCTTGCGCTTGAAAATATTTTGCTGAAGTCAACAAATCCAAGCCAGAGAAGTACTATTCCGATAAATTCAGCATAGTAAAGGAACGCAGGAAAGGCCGCTATGTAAAGTGTTCCGGCAATACTTACCACTATAACGCCAACAATTATGCTGATCAGTTTCTTGTCTGCCTTTTTTCTGTACGATATGTACGATATTATGATAAGAAGGGCAGCTGCTGGGAACGTTACAATTGAGGATGTTATCACAATGAGCAGTGGAAGTACGCCTGAAACGACTCCAGTGATGATCATATTCGGAAGTGGCGTGATCAGAAGCGATACGAGGAGGATTATATCGGCTATTATGGAATATGCGGTATATCCCTTGATCAGCTTTTCATTTCCAAGAAGATATACTGAACCAAGAGAGAGCATTTCCACAAGAATGGCCACAAGAAACAGATAAGAATCCATCAGGATTGAGTTGACAATACCTGCAGAGAACACCGTTTCCATCAGAACCGATACTGCGAAAATCCAGAGTCCTGTGGACCACAATATGAAAGGAGCTTTTTGAGTTCTTACTGCATTTGTTGATATGAGAAATGCCAGTATAAGCGTGAGAATAAAAATGATTATTGTCGAGACAAATACATCAAAATAGAGCATTTAATCGACCTCCCCTGCTCCAGCTTCCATGTGCATCTTTGAAGATTTCAACCATATTCTGAAGAATACAAGGGACATTATAAGCAATAGAGTTCCCCCTATGAGGGTTGCATAGAAGATCTGAGTCTGCATTGCCGAATTATTTAGGAGAGTATTTACATTGATTGCTTTTGATGAAAGATTTGGATACACTGAGTAGAACAGCAGGAAGGCAGATACTGCGAGAAATCCCTGAAATATTATCTTGTCCGATATATATTGCTTCAATTGCGGTATTATATACAGAACAGGTATTGCAACAGTCACTATCCCTGAGGCAACCATCAGGTACACATTGCTGACGTCATTGATCACTACGAATGATACGCCTGCGACTATTAATCCAAGAACAGTTACGACAAGTGAAAGTATGGCATTCACTTCAAGCCTGTAGAATATGGACGCCATTCCAAACAGAACTATGGCACTCCCCAATATGAAACCATCATCGGGAAGATATCCTAGAAACGCACCCATGTTGAAGGTTCTTGTTGTGATATTCAGGCCGTGGCCACTCATCAGTGATGTATATATTACAAGTACGAAGAAGCCAAGCACATATGTCATTATGGCATATAGGGAATATAGCATCCTCCTGTTTATTTTCCATTTATTTTTGAATATGAATTCTGCAGAAATTATGGATACATTCCTTGTAATGTATATGACAATGAAGATCAGAATATATGAAATGTATGAATAGGCAAGTATCGGCAGCGCATCAGGAATGAGCGCCTCCACATTGACCACATAAAATACAAAGAATGTACCGGTGATCTCCCATATGGGTACAAGGTAATAGAATACCTTTCTCGTACTTTCCTCATATTTGAAAATGATTGCAGAGGCTGCCATCAGCTCTGTTGAAATTATGGCAAAGAACATTGCAAAGATGACACCGTTCAGAAACACTTCCGGGTTAAAACTCATTGGACATCACCAACCCTTTCGATTTCCTTTTCAATAGAAACATTTCCGAGCACCTTTGCAGAGAAGTAAAATGTAAAGGGTACAACAATGAGGTAAAATATGATTATCCCTATTCCCAGTGGAAGCACGGAAGGTGATGTGTTCGCTGCCGATGCTACGGTCATAATATTGTTGTATATTATGTACGGCTGTCTCCCAACCTCATCAGTGACCCAACCGGAATCATACACGATTTCAAGAAGAATTCCGGATATTATCATAGAGTACAGGTAGAATTTTCCGGATATGTCCTTCTTGAATATTATCCTGAAAAACAGCAGAAGCG
Source organism: Thermoplasmata archaeon (assembly GCA_021810575.1). The sequence goes on along the minus strand of JAJZIN010000016.1, from coordinate 3,889 downwards.
CAAATAGTCCAACCAGAGCACCGCCACCTACCATCGTATCGAATGTAAGATGTACGAAAAGTGGGGGCCATTGAGATTTTGGATACGCGTTCAGATATGGAACTGGCTGGTGGGCATTGAATGACAGAAACATGATAAATTCCTGTAGTCCAGGTACAGCTATATAGTATTGAGGCTTTCCGTTTATAACAATACCACCGAGCTTTTCTGCTGCATTTGTTGTGTAGTTGAAATTCAGCTCTATTGCGGCATATTTCAGAGGCTGGAGTGAATATAGCATCCTCATGGATTCATCACCGGTAAGGCCTGCAATGCCGATTGCAATGAGCCCCACAATTGCAGCCACCTTGATAGATTTCATGTAGATGCTCTTTGCAATATCCGTCTTTGATCTAAGATAGTTTATTGCAAAATATGCAAGCAATGCAAAACTGCCCGCTGCAAGGGTTGCCGGAACCACATGTCCGATCTCGACCCATGCTGAAGGGCTGAACATCGCCGCCAGTGGATTCACATCTACAACTTTGCCGGTGAGCCTGTATTCATTTAGGTTAAATCCTGCCGGCGTGTTCATCCATGCATTCACCATTGTGATGAAAACCGCTGAGAGAAGAGTACCTGCTGCCACAAACAGTGACAGAAGCCAGTGCTGGTACCTGTTTTTAAAGTAGTCCCAGTAATAGATGTACAGAACCAAACTGATTGATTCAAGGAAAAATGCGAATACCTCATAGTAGAAAGGAAGAATATCGATCTTTCCTACTAAAACCATGAAGTTTGGCCAGAGTGAAAATAACTCAATTGCCAGCACGGTTCCACTAGCAGTTCCAATCGCAAAGAATATTGCAAGGGCCCTTGAGAGCCTCCTTGCCATAACCTCATATCCCCTGTCCTTGAGAAAAATTCCAAGGAACTCAATGATACTCATCACCACTGAGATTCCTATTGTCAGAGTAACAATGAGAATATGAGAACCCAGCGTAAAACCCATCATAAAACGATCAAAGTTAATAATACTGGTCATTCATATCCGTTTGATATCTCTGTTTTAGTAATTAAATCTTAACCTGACAGATAAGGCAATGGGTTTATATATAGTAAAAAAACAAAATTTTATTTTAAATTATACAATTTCCATCTGGAATTTTGGAAGAAGACCCATTTCATTTGCTTTTCTATAATATAGTTGAAGTGCCTTCCTTCCCTTTTCGCCAAAATCCACTGAAAGATCGTTGACATACATCCTTATGAATTTTGTTTCCAGTTCGAGATCCTGGTATCTTGCATATTTCATTGCATACCTGGCTGCCTCTTCTGTGTGATCGATTGCATATTTTATGGAATTTTCAAAGTCCTTGATGTAATTTGCAATGACCTCTTCTCCGAGACTTTTCCTTATGGCGTTGAAACCAAGGGGTACAGGAAGATCTCCTGCGTAGTACTTCCACTTCTCATACAGATCGACAACCTTTATGAGACCTTTATTCTGGTATGTGAGCTGTTCATCATGGATCACGATTCCTGCATCTATTTCCCCATTTAAGACAGCATCAGGGATCTTATCGAAGCGCATTGGCATAATATTGGCGTCTTTGTTCACAAACATTTTGAAAAGAAGTTCAGATGATGTTCCTGGACCAGGGCTTCCAACTTTTGCCTTTGAAAAATCCACCTGGCTCTTTGCAACTACCATGGGGCCATAGGAAAGGCCAAAACTGGCACCTGATCTTGTAAGGGCATATACTTCATTGAATGATGCGTATGCATTTGCTGATATGGCTGTAACATCATACAATCCAGTCTTTGCCTCATCATTTAGTGTCTCAATATCCTTTATTATCTGTTCATATTCCATACTTGTCTGTATCTTTCCGGTCACCATTGCATAAAACATGAATGCGTCATCTGGATCCGGCGTATGTGCAACTGTTAACTTCATAATAACGTATTATTTCATTACATAAAAAAAGATGTCATCAGATTTTTGTAAACAATGGATAGAATTAGATTCATGTTACATTTAAAAGCATGTTGATTTGGGAACACTTTATAATTTATGATATTTAAGATTTGAAATATTATATGCCATTATAAATACTTGAAAGATATCTGTATTTTCCTGCGTGAAATTATGACAAGAATCGTTATTGCCTTAGGTGGGAATGCACTGTTACTGAATGGAGACAGAAGGGATTATGAAACACAGGTAAAACACGCTTATGATGCATTGAATTCTCTGGCTGATGTCATTGAAAAGGAAGATGTTATAATAACCCATGGAAACGGGCCCCAAGTTGGAGACATATTCCTGAGGAATCAGGATATGCAGGATATGCCCCCTGGAATGCCACTGCATGCCTGTGGAGGAATGTCACAGGGCCTTATAGGTGAGATGATTCTTGAAGCCTACGAAAGGGTAAAAAAAGAAAAGGGCCTTGGGAAGGATCTTTCTGTGATCATAACCAGAACACTTGTTGATGGAAATGATGTAGGTTTTCAGAACCCTTCAAAGCCTGTTGGTCAGATCTTTACAGATGATGAGAAGGAGAAGGGATGGAAATTCACAAAGACCGAAAAGGGATGGAGAAGAGTTGTGCCATCACCATATCCAAAGGATATTTTGGAAAAGAGGATAATAGAGAATAACCTGATTTCAGGATTCGTTCCTGTTTGCGTTGGAGGGGGAGGCATTCCAGTGGTGGACAATGGAAAAGGATACTCAGGAGTTGAGGCTGTTATAGATAAGGATTTGGCATCGGCTGTGCTTGCCTATATGCTTGAATGTGACCAGCTTCTGATACTCACCGATGTTCCAAATGTTTACATAAATTATGGAAAACCCGAACAGAGGGGCCTTGAAAAGGTCACTCTGAATGAAATGGAAACATACATGAATGAAAATCAGTTTGGGAAGGGCAGTATGGCACCAAAAGTTAACGCTGCAATAACGTTCCTCAAACATGGCGGGAAGGTTGCAAGAATCGGCGATTTAAAGGATGCAATAAATGTGTACAGAGGAAATAGAGGTACACACATATATGCGGATTAGGCTACTGTGTATTTATCATCTTTTTTGATAAGTTTTCTAAGCCTTACCATCTGTTCAAGCACTTTCGTAAGCATACTGTTTTCAACTGAAAGATCATATGATTCTTTTAATATACCCTCGATAATGGATTGGCTCGCATCTGAAATTTTCAACTTTCCAATAAGATTTGTGAGATCTTCATAAACGTTCCAGGGAAAGATGAACCATGTCCATTTATCTTCCGATACTTCCTCTCCGTAGAAGTCTGGAGTAAATTTCGAATGGGCGATATGGAGCATGGTTGCAGTCTTCACAGATTTTGCTTTGAGAGTCATTGCATAGTCATATGCCAACTTCATGCTCTGGCCAGTATCTGTAATATCATCAACAACAAGCACATTTCTTCCTTCAACAGAAACACTCAGGCCATATTTCAGAACGGCCTCTCCGTCGACTGTTGCTGTTAATCCCCAGTGCTCAGTCTTAACTGCATAAAGATCCTTGATCAGATTCATGTCTGCAACGATTCTGGCAGGAACAAGCCCTCCACGTGACATTCCGATGATAACATCAGGCTGAAATGATTCAGACATTTTCCTGTTGATCTGTTCACACCATTTTTCAATCTCTGTCCATTTGACAATTTTTGCCCTGAATTCCATGTAATCAGTTCCATATCTTTACCTGTTTAAATTATTTGCTGAATTTTTCTCCATAGATATTATGGAAAATGGGATATGCACACAAAAATAAATATAGGCTTGTCCCTTACAGGATTAAAAGCTCCGATGGTGTAGTCCGGTCAAGCATATCGGCCTTTCGAGCCGACGACCCGGGTCCGAATCCCGGTCGGAGCATGCT
>JAJZIN010000015.1 GCA_021810575.1 Thermoplasmata archaeon | reverse complement strand
GGATGAAATCGGCAGGATAATCAGTGAAATGATTGAGGTAAAAGCCCTACTAATGAAAGGAATAGAAGATGATACCGAAGCATTCAATGGGATTGCTTCAGCAAGGAAACTTCCCAAATCCAACGAAGAGGAAAGGAAGATCAGAAAGGAGGCGATGGATATTGCAATGAAGGATGCAATAAGAAGCCCATGGAGGATTGCAATGAACTGCCAGAGAGCAATGAGGCTGAACAGCAGGTTACTGAAAATAGGAAACAGGAATGCATCATCGGATGCTGCAGCGGGTCTAATCATGGCTAAGGCTGCTGCTGACTCAGCGCTCCTCAATGTGAGAATAAACCTGAAGTTCATGAATAAGGACTCCTACAGTGATGAACAGCAACTAAAGGTCAAATTCTTCAATGAAGACTGCGAAACCATTCTTAGGGATTCACTTAGCACCTTCAACAAGTTGATGGAACCTGAGGGTGGCGCCTGATATGTCAGAAAACAAACAAATGCCAACAATTGAAGACATACGAGATGCAAGAAAATTCCTCAGAGGGAAAACAGAGATAACACCCTTGATGTATTCAAAAACATTTTCAGACATGTTCAACGCACCCATATACTTGAAACTTGAGAATTTTCAGAAGACGGGGTCGTTCAAATCCAGGGGAGCGCTGTTCAAGATAAGCAAGCTTACAGAACAGGAAAAAGGCGCAGGTGTAGTCGCATGCAGTGCAGGGAATCACGCGCAGGGAGTTGCTTTTGCAGCGAAGGCAAGCGGAATAAGTTCAAAAATAGTAATGCCTTCTTACACAATCAGTGCCAAGATCAACGCAGTGAGGAATTATGGAGCTGAAATACTTCTTCATGGGGATAGCTATGCGGAATCATACATGGAGGCAAAGAGGATCTCAATGAGTGAAGGCAGAACTTTCATAGATGGATTCAATGACAGGTTCATAATCTCAGGACAGGGAACCATTGGGCTGGAAATTATCGAACAGTTGCCGGAAGTTCAGAACGTGATTGTGCCAACGGGTGGAGGAGGGCTCATATCCGGTATAGCGATGGCAATAAAGGAATCTGGAAAAAATGTCAATATTTATGGAGTACAGAGTGAAAACTGTGATGCAGTAATCCAGAATCTTTCAGGTGGACCGGTTGTAGGGTCCAGAGGTTTCACAATAGCCGATGGAATCGCTGTCCAGAATCCTGGAGATATGAACATTGATCTGATCAGGAAATACGTAGATAGTGTAGTCAGCGTCAATGATGAACAGATGGCATACGCACTTTTCAAGTTACTAGAAAGGCAGAAAATAGTTGTGGAAGCATCAGGTGCAGCACCTCTTGCAGCAGTAATGTCAGGGAAGATAGACCTCAAGGGAAAGCCAACAGTACTGGTAGTTTCCGGAGGGAACATTGATCTTCTTCTTCTTTCAAAGATAATATTCAAGAGCATGGAGATAGATCTTGGACTGGTCAGGATTGAGTGCAAGATACCTGACAGGCCAGGAACACTCCAGAGAATTACCTCATCCATATCAGCGTCAGGCGCAAACATATTTCATGCAGAGGTGGATAACCTTTCCCAGGATACGCCTGTAGGTTATCAGGACATCCGTTTCAGCATAAATGTCAGGGATAAGGATCACCTGGATATACTTCTTGAAAGATTGAAGGAATCAGGCTATAAATTCGTTGTAAAATCTGATTGATATCATTTTTATCATCTGGACTTACTTCAATCTATTTTCCAGATCTGTAGACCGTATTGAGTATATTTATCATTCTTCATCAGCCTGTGATAAAAATTAAAATCAGAATTTACTGATGACTGTTACGATATCCCCATCTGATACGCCGTAATCAAGTCCAACTCTCATGTCCCTTATCTTTGCGGATTCACTGGTTATGATAGCATACCTGAAAGATTCGATCATCTCCCTGCTTATCTTCCTGCATACTTCCCTTATGGTTGCACCCTCTGTAAGCACAAGAGGTCTTTCAAAGTCAATTACGCCTGCCTTATTCCTGAGGAATACTCTTACAAGGTTTAATTCCCCATACAGAGCCTCCTTCAGTTCATCAATGCCCACCTTCGATGAGGCAGATACTCTCACCACCTTTCCATATCTCTTCATGGCATCTATCCTGCTTTCATCGTGAGGCATATCAATTTTATTGATAACAACAAGGGCCGGTATGTAAACAACATTTCCCCTGAAAAAATCAATAAGGTCATCGTCAGTTATATTCTCTCTTATGTACAGTTCCAGATTTGTCAGCTTGAACTCCTTGGCAATTGCCTTGATCCGGTCTTCGTTCAGTTCGAGGCTCCTTGGTTTCCTGATTTTTATTCCACCCGTATTCATCCGCTTCATGGAGATATTCTTCTTCTTCCTGTTTATAACTATACCTGACTTTCTCAGTTCCTCTATGATCCTGTCCATGCCCTTGCATTCAACATCAGATATGAGCAGGATAAGATCAACTGCCCTTACCATGCTCAGAACTTCCCTCCCTCTTCCAGATCCAAGGGCAGCGTTATCTATGATACCGGGAAGATCAAGTATCTGTATCTGGGTGCCTTTGTATTTCAGCGTTCCAGGGATTACTGTAAGGGTTGTGAATGCAAAATTCCCCACTTCGCTTTCAGTTCCTGTAATGGCATTTAGGAGGCTGCTTTTTCCAACATTTGGGTATCCCACAAGAGCAACTGATGCATCTCCTGATTTCGGGATGGAAAATCCACCTTTTCCACCAGAATGACCAGCTTTTTCAGCGTCAAGCTGAAGCTTTGCCATCTTGGCCTTAAGAAGGCCAATATGTGATTCAGTTGCCTTGTTGTATTTTGTTTTATGAATCTCTTCTTCTATCTCCCTAATCCTGTCCTCTATAGTGGTCAATTATCCTCCTCTTTAAATATCAAATTCCTTACAAACAACACTCCTGATTCTTTCATCCTTTTGCAAACATTTCAGCAACTTTCTACTACGATTTCCGTATAATGGTTAATGTATTAATTTATCTTTTTATTGTACAGCATTTTTTGCAGCAAATGATCTCAATTAATCTAAAAGGAGAAAGTTTCATAAAGTTAGAAAATTTTTTCAGGGAGACACTCTTTTTCAATTACCCCGGAAATGATAATCATTCTTTGATTATTGTGCTCTCCCTTATCTTACCTATGGATATGATCCTTACAGGCTTCCCGCAAAGTTTTTCAATTGTTTCAATGTAATTCTTCATCTCTGGTGGCACGCTTTTATAGCCGGTTTCAACTATATGCTCTATCTCAGATTCCTTGAGCGACCCCCAGCTATCCATATGAATATACTGCGGTTCTGCCCTGTCATAGCCCATCAGTACTGTCATTGGGTTTATGACATCTGGCTTATAAGATTTGCATATGGAGATTTCCTTGAAAGTTCCAAGAACATCCAGTTTAGTAATGGAGAGTTCGTCAACATCGTTGAGTTCAGATGCATATCTTACAAGTGGAATATCGAGCCATCCAACTCTCCTGGGTCTTCCTGTAGTTGTACCATATTCTGCACCTGCCTCCCTGAGACGATCAGCATCAGCTCCACTGAGCTCTGTGGGAAATGGTCCCTCTCCAACCCTCGAGGTATAGGATTTTATAACACCAATTATCCTGTTTATCTTTCTAAGGGAAACTCCAGAACCCGTGTGAATGGCACCAGATATTGTGTTTGATGATGTAACATAGGGGTATGATCCGAAATCAATGTCAAGCATTGTTCCATGACCACCCTCAAACACCATCTCCTCATTTTTATTCACGCAGTCAAACAGGAAAGATTCAGTCCTGGTAACATAATCCCTGATCTGTGGCCAGAAGCCGGCAAGTTCAACAGCGAGCTGGTTGAGTTTTTCCTCCGACTGGTATTCAGTTCCCCTGAGCTCAGATTCCCTCATTCTTGAAATGAGGGAAAGTTTCTGCCTCACAATATTAATGTCTTTCAGGTCTCCAATCCTTATGCCATTTCTTGAGTATTTTTCCTCATATGTTGGGCCTATTCCATGGGAAGTTGTTCCTATCTTGCTCGCCCCACGCATTTCCTCCTGAGATTTGTCCATTGCCTTATGAAGTTTTGTAACAACGTTCGCAGCTGAACTTATGAGTATTCTCAGTTGAGGATTTTCTGGTAGTATGGTCTTAATCTCTGCAATAAGCGCTTCGGGATCTATTACCATTCCATTCCCAAGAACAATGGTTTTAGATCTTAGAGATCCGGCGGGAAGAAGATGAAACTTGAATGTGCCCTTGCTGGTGACAACAGTATGGCCGGCATTTGTACCTCCATTGTATCTTACCATAATTGAATCCTTTCCGGAAACAAAATCAGTTATCTTACCCTTACCCTCATCACCAAACTGCAATCCAAGTACAAGGCTTCTCATAGTTTTTCAATGGAATTTGTTTCCTCTATTAATTACCTTTGCTAAGAATTCATGGAAAAAATTATAGATCATGAGGAATGTGAAAGAAGATCGGGTGACTTTGATTGGGAGATATGCGGGACGTTGATTTGATAAAGCTTATAAAGGACAGTTTCCCAGAAATTAAAATAAAAAATACCTTGCACATTGAATATGGATGGAACAACCATGTGGTGATTGTGAATGATGATCTTGTTTTCAGAATTCCAAGAAACAAAAGGAACGAATCAATCCTGAGAAACGAGATAAATCTTATTAAAATTCTTAAAAATTGCCCATTCAGCACTCCAGATTATACTTATCTGAATCATGATGGTATATTCTTTGGGGGATACAGAATGATTCATGGGGACTATCTGAGTAATTCAGTAACACTGGGTAATGGCTTGATCAGAGACTTTCTATCCCTCCGATCATTCCTGGAAACAATAGGATCAGATGATGTTGGGAGGACAGGGACACCTGTGTACAATCATGAAGCATGGGTCAAGAAGCAGGCGGGAATGATAGAGAAATACAGGCTTTCTCTCAATGATATTATTCCCGGGAAGTTTATTGATGCAGTGGAAGAAAAGTGGTATGCGGTTTCTGAAGACATGGAAGAGTTAGATATGAGCCTGATTCACGGCGACCTTTACAGGAAGAATGTTATAATATCAGGAAACCACAGAAAGATTAGAGGCATAATAGACTGGGCAGATTCATCCTACGGAGATCGTGCTCTGGATTATGCCGCATTTGGATATGACTTCACAATGAGGGAAAACATGTTACTGCTTCAGGCACGTCGGGATCAATTCGCAGAAAGAGCCATGAAGAGAATTGTTTTTTACAGGAATACTGATAGATTCTACCTGGCTCACTATCTTGCAAAAACAGGAAAAAAGCAGGAGGCAGAAATGGAATGTGGAAATATTGTGAACATATGGAAGCGATATGGCTGGTATTGATATTAATTCCCGAAACATTAAGTTAGTAACACATCTCAATACTGCAATTTCTTTTTAAAAGAAAAAACCTTTAAAAAAAGCATTTATCTGAAGTGAGCATATGGAACCATGGCGTATATAACAGTAGATAGCGATAATAAATTAAAGGTACCAAACAGGGCAACAATCGGTTACATTGAAGGAGACGGAATCGGTCCGGATATCACAAAAGCCATGATTAATACTGTGAATGCTTCCATAGAAGTCGCCTATTCGGGTGAGAGATCAATAGAATGGGAAAAAATAATGGCAGGAGAAGAAGCCTTTGAAAAAACGGGGGAACATTTACCCAAGGATTCACTGAAGCAGATTGAAAAGTGCGTTGTGTCAATAAAGGGACCACTGACAACTCCCATAGGACAGGGATTCAGGAGTCTTAATGTCACATTGCGTCAACAGTTTGACCTTTATGCCAATGTAAGGCCTGTAAGGTATTTTCCAGGGGTTCCATCACCTGTGGTACATCCAGAGAATATGAATATGGTTGTATTCAGGGAGAATACAGAAGACCTTTATTCAGGTATCGAATGGAAATATGACTCTGAAGGCGCGAAGAAAGTGAGAGAGTTTTTATCACAGGAGTTTGGAATAAGCCTGACCGATGATACGGGCATTGGAATAAAGCCAATAAGCAAGTTCAAGAGTCAGAGGCTTGTAAGGAAGGCAATAGAATTTGCCATAGCGAACAGGAGAAGAAGCGTTACCCTGATGCACAAAGGAAACATAATGAAGTACACTGAAGGAGCTTTCAAGGACTGGGGATACGAAATTGCAAGAAATGAATTTTCCCAGCAAACTGTTACGGAGGAAGAATATCTCCAGAATCCAGATGCAATGGGAGACAAGATAGTGATAAAGGACAGGATCGCGGACAACATGTTCCAGCAGGCTCTCACCAGGACAGCTGAATATGATATCATTGCCGCTCCAAATCTTAATGGAGATTATATATCAGATGCACTTGCAGCCCAGGTTGGAGGGATCGGAATCGCACCAGGTGCCAATATAGGAGATGTTTATGCAATTTTTGAGGCAGTCCATGGCACAGCACCAAAATACGCAGGAATGGACGTTGCAAATCCAACATCACTAATCCTGTCAGCAACAATGCTACTAAGGCATATCGGCTGGACAGAAGCTGCAGACATACTTGATAACGCCGTAACTGCATGTTACAAAGATCAGAAGGTCACACAGGATCTTGCAAGAATACTGAATATAAGAGCACTTAAATGCTCAGAATTCGGTGGCGAAATAATAAAGAGAATGAAGAAGGAATAGAACTATAGGAGCAGGGTTCTGCTGCTCTCTACATTCCTCAATATTTCAATACCGGTCCTGCTTTTTGCAAAATCTACTGCATTGTATGAATCGGTGAACAGATTTATGAAGCTGCAGTTTTTCACCGACATAGCCTTTTCCACAGCATCTTTCATGCTCTTGAAGTGATATAAAACGATAACGGGCCCAGGTATCTGTTCCATAGGAACAATCTTCTCACCGTACCTGTTCTCAAGAAGGTGAACGCTCTCGTGAAGTCCATCAACATAATCAAAGTCATTTTCTAGGAGTTTCTTCACCGATTGTCTCGCTCTTTCTGCATCTTCCTGTGTGTTGAAGTAGTTTATATCACCATCGGGTCCATATCCATTTTTTACATCCCTTTTCAGGAATTCTACAATCCTGTTTTTGAAGAAGATATATTCCTTGTCAGAAACAAGAAAGACCTGACTCCTTAGAAACCTGTTTGATACGGAAATATATGAAAGCCCGGGAACTGCATTTGTTGCCATTTCAAGATGGCTGCTATCTGGAACAATACTAACACCATTTTCAAATCGCTTCCAGATTATGTTGTTTCTATTCACAGCCTTCTGGATATCAACAAAATCCCCTGTATTTCCATAGAAAAGTATCCGTTCTCCTTCGCCCCATTTATCAAAGGCTTTTATAGCGTTATCTTCAGCAACATCCAGGATGTATCCACCAGTCTCCCTTAGTGATTCATACATATCATTACTGAGGGTCATAGTGCTTATGGGACACTGTGAATTATGGAGTATCATCGGTCTTGTGCCTTGGAGAAGTGATTCAATTATTCCCCTGAACATTGTGTAAACCGGTATGGAAGCATCGGGAATTACGGCTGATATTTTCCTGAATTGATCAGTTCTCACATGTTCAGTTCCAAATTTCTCAATCAGCCTTTGGGTATATGTGTACCTCATCAATTGTGAAGTTCTAAGTAATTCTTCCCTGCAGGAAAGTGCAGTTCTTCCAGTCTCCATTGATAAAATGGAAATACGCTCATCTGAACCATAAAACTTTTCAAGAACAGAAATCATTGTTTCCATCAATCTTGAGGGATTCATTCTTGAATCACTGGAATTTTCAGTTTTAAGTTCTGAAAGCTTTATATCCTCTACTTCTCCAATTTCACTGGAATCAAATTTGCTCTTCACTTTCATATTGAACAGATTAGTATGTATTCGAGCATAAAGAGTGTTTCTTAAAATTTTACTGTAATTCCAGACGAGAAAGACATTTAATCTGCCGTGAAATAGACTGTGTCCTGTTCATAAATTAAAGATGTGCATAATCTTTAAGGGAATACTAATGGTTATAAAGGTTCAAGACAAAGTATGCCTCCAGTATTTAATGCATTTAAAAATCTCAAATGGATGAGGATAATTCTTCAGTACCAAATTGATGAAGAGATGTTTTGTAACTGTAAGAGAACATTTCTGGAAAATAATTTTAAATTTTGGGATTTGTTGTGATGGAACTCATTCTATTTTGAATGAACACTAAATTTACAAATGATCGTTTAAAAATAAAGTTAAAAAAGGAAACATTATAGCACAGGCTTATGATATATAAAGATGAAAGTAGTAATACAGGTATCAGAAAAGGAAAAAATTCCAATGGGAAATATTGTAGGCTCACACATTGCAGTACTGAAGGATGTTGAAACCATAGAGGTGGTTTTCCTGGAAAGCGCCATTGTAGCAACAACAAATGAGGAAATGATAAAGCCTCTACTTGAAGACAAAAAACTCATATTAATGGCATGCAAAACTTCCATGGAAATGAGCAACATAAAAGCCTCCGATCTTGTAAAAGGTGTTTCAGCAACACCCCAGGGTGGATTCATAGAAATTATAAGGAGACAGCAGGAAGGTTGGTTCTACATCCACGTCTAATTTTTACAAAACTAGAAGAATGTAACTTCCTCTCACGGCTTTCGCAAGGAACCTCCAGATTCAAAGATTGTTTCTGGAATCCTAAAGAGCTTGAATTCTCTTCAACAGAGAGTCTTATATCCATAATGTAAGAAATCAGACTTTACGAAAGGTCCATTTTATTGGTTATCTTGGTCATTCATTCACTGTTACATTCGCCCTGAATTATAAGAGGTATTTGCATGCATCAATATCTTCAGTTACAAAAGAGGCGTCGAGGTTTGTAATATAAATTGAGTTTAAATTCACCGTAACACCATATGTATATTCAGGAAAAGGTAAACAGGCTTCCCCGGTAAAATATATATTAATTAAATATAATATATCATTCTACATATCTTATTTTCCGTGTAACCAAAATTAATATATGACGCATTCTTTAAGTAAGCATGAAAAGACGAATGTTGGATTCAGATGAATCCAGCGGAAGTATGTTGAAGGGAATAGTTGCAACCTTTCTCTCTATGTTGATACTCGGTCCATTTATGGGAATAGGATGGGTTCTGTCAGGGCTTTTCGGAGGAATTGCATCAAGAGGTGGCCTCAGAGGATTTGTTGCAGGCCTGATAGGAGGGATAGTCCTGGCTCTCATACTCATAGAGATATCATACTATGTAGCACCTGCAACTATAAACCAGATAATGAGTTACACTGGTAATTTCTACTTTGTTAACAACATAAAGACAATTTATCTTGAAACAAGGCAACAGCTTGGTGTAGATCCATTACACACAATAATAAGTGTTGTAGCGGAGGGGGCAATAGTACCAGCTGTTGGTGGGCTCATAGGCGGGTTTTTCCTGTCAAGAGATTCAGAATAAATTTATAAATCATTTTTTACAATGTCAGCAAAATATTCTTCATTTTTTCTATCCAGAACCCTGTATGAAGATCGGAGTGTATCAAGAATTGAAAGTACCAGCTTTTCCTTTTCAATTCCAAGGTATCCCATTACACTGGAATCAAGTCCACATGGTTTTATCCTCATGAAACCATCAAGGGCTGTTTCCCCATAATTTATTGCCAGTCCATGGTATGAAACACCCCTGTCGATCTTCATTCCAAGGGAACAGACTTTCCTGTCGCCAAGAGGAGAGTTGGTTACCCAGATACCCGGTTCTTCTCCAAGATGGGGTTCAAATCCGAGCTTCCTGAACGTATTCATAACTATATTTTCAAGCGTCTGAACAAATAATCTGACATCCTTCCTTTCATTTTCCCTGAAGACCCTGACAATTGGATAAATCACAAGCTGGCCTGGGCCATGATATGTTACATCCCCTCCCCTTTCAATGAGTATTGGGTTCAGTCCCCTGTAATTGTCAGGATTCGCACCTCTGCCTATGGTATACACTCCTGGAGAATGTTCAACAAAAATAAATGTGTCCTCTATAAAATCGTTGTACCTCAGGAAATGAAGTTTTTTCTGGAATTTCCAGATTTCTTCATAATCCCTTATTCCAAGATCAAGATATTGGCTTGAAGTGTAGAGGTTTATCATATGCTATCTCAGCCGACTCCTGTATGCCTTCAGAGAGTGTCGGATGAGGATGAATTGTTGATCCAATATCCTCTACATTCATTCCCGTTTCAACAGCGAGACTCAGCTCACTTATCATCTCGGAAGCACGAGGTGCAGCAATTCCAGCTCCAGTCACAGTACCATCTTCATCATAATATATGCTGTAGAATCCATTTGAACTGTTGAGCCCCTGGCTTCTACCATTTGCCGCAAGTGGGTATCTTGTGGATTTCTGTCCTCTACTCCCGGTAAATGCAATTTCTGGATCTGAATAAACAACCATTGGCATTGCGTAATAATCTACAGTTGTTTTGTCACCTGCGATGTTATGTGCAGCCACCCTACCATCATAGAAAGCTCTATGCGCTAGCATCGGTCCTCCTGTGGATACATCACCAACCGCGTATACACCTCTTTCACTTGTCATCTTGTACTTATCTGTCTTTATGAATCCATTTTCCATCTCAAGTTTCAGGGTTTCCAGACCGAATCCCTCAGTGTTAGGTTTCCGGCCTACTGTGACGAGAACTGCTTCAGCTGAAATGCTTGCACCCGATTCCATCTTGACAAAATATTTATCCTTCTTCTCAACAGATGAAACCTTTGCGGAAAGAAGAATCCTAATACCCATTTCCTTCATCTTCCTCTCTACAGGCTTTATGAGCTCTGGATCAATACCTGTAAGAATACTCGGCAGCATTTCAATTAGTGTTACCTGTGCTCCCAGTTTTGCAAAGGCAGTTCCAAGTTCCACTCCTATGTATCCACCGCCTATAATGACTAGATCCTTTGGAACAGTCTTTATGTCCAGAATCTCCTTGTTGTACATCACATCCTTGAAAGCATCTATTCTTGTTGGAGATGATCCTGTGGCAATAACAAGGCTGTCGCATTGATGAGTCTCGGAACCAATCTGCACATGCTGCTTATCCACTATTTTGGCATCCCCATTAATTATTTTCACTCCGTATGCCCTGCAAAGTGTTTCAACACCAGATACAAGTCTGTTTATCATTGACCATTTCCATCCCTGCCACTGGTTCATATCAATGTTGTAACTGAGTCTTACACCTGGAAGAGTCTTAAGATAGGATAAGCTCTCTGACATTTCTATAAGTGCCTTGGATGGGATACATCCATAATTCAGACATTCTCCACCAACTTTATTTTTCTCAACCAGCAAAACGCTTCTTCCCAGCTGGCCAAGTCTGATTGCAGTAGAATATCCACCCGGCCCACCGCCAATAATTATAGCATCATATTTCATATGATCACCTTATCAGGAAAGATATGGGGTCCTCCAGATATGATTTTACCTTCACAATAAATCTGGCTGCATCTGCACCATCTATAAGTCTATGATCGC
This sequence comes from Thermoplasmata archaeon, assembly GCA_021810575.1. Next base: position 4,503 of record JAJZIN010000015.1, on the reverse strand, counting down.
ATGAAAGTGAGATTATTGTACTGTCATCTCCTGATTCGAAATTAGTTCCTTTCTTTGTAGATCTGTGAACTGCAAGTATGGCAACCTCCGGATAATTAATGATCGGTGTTGATATTAATCCACCAATAGACCCAACATTAGATATTGTAAAGGTTGAATCCTGCACGTCCGTTAGGGTTAACTTATTTTCTCTAGCCTTCTTTGCAAGATCGGATATCTCAGATGATATCTGGACAACTGATTTATCCAGTGCGTTTTTTACAACAGCTACTGTCAATCCAGATGGCGTATCTATTGCAACTCCCATATTAATATCCTTTCTGAATATATATCTCTTATTTGCATCATCATAATGGGCATTAAATTTTGGAAACTCGGTGAGTGCCACTGCTACAGCTTTCACAAAGAATGGTGTTAGAGTAACTTTTGTCCCTTTTTCTTTCATATCGTTCATGGTTTTTGTAAGTTTTGAAATATCAACAGTTTCCGCAACCATAAAATGGGGCATGATCTGTTTTGATTTTGACATTTTCTCAAATATCAATCTTCTGAGACCATGAGGTTCGAAGATCTGATCTCCCTCAGATGTATTCGTGGTCTCTTCCACATGAAGGGCTGGCTCAGGCTCCTTTGGCTGTGGTGGGGGACTCACTTTAGGTTCTTCCTTAATAGGAGTCGGTTCCTGCATCCTCTGGCTCTGTGCCTCAGCAGCCTTTGGCTGTTCAACCTGCCTGGCAGTTACTGGCGGTACAGGTGCCATCTTTATACCGGAAGTTTTGGGCGCTCCAGCCTTTTGTTTCATCTCTCTTTCAGCATTATCCAGATCTTCCAGAGTCACCCTTCCGTTAGGTCCGGTTGGTGTTATGGTATCCAGATCTATGCCCCTATCTTTCGCAATCCTCCTTATTGTAGGAGAAGCCAGTATTCTTCTATTCTGATCATCATTCATCACTTTCTTTTCACCTCCCTCCTCTTTATCTGCTTCGGATACAGATATACTTTCCTGGGATTCATTCTTAACCACAGACGCAGGTTCAGGTTTCTTTTCTTCAGTCTTTGATCCATCATCAATCTCTATGATGACTTCTCCAACTTTAACAACCTGTCCTTCCTTAAAAAGTATTCTATTAACCTTTCCTTCTACTGGACTGGGTACGTTTATATTGACCTTATCAGTCATTATTTCTACCATATCCTGCTCTTTCTTTACAACGTCGCCTTCTTTGACGATCCACTTTATTATTTCCCCTTCTGTGACACCCTCTCCGATGTCCGGCAAAGTAAATTTAAACATTTTTATCACCTGTACTGCTGCATTTTATTTACAGCTTTGAGTATCCTCATCTCATTTGGCAAATAATAATCCTCTAATCTGTATGGGAAGGGTGTGTCAGGACCAGTTACCCTCATTATCGGACCCAGCAGATAATCAATTGCCCTTTCTGCTATAAATGCCGATATTTCCGCTCCCATACCAAGGGTTCTTGGTGCTTCATGAACTATAATTACCCTACCAGTTTTCTTGACTGAATTTAGTATTGTTTCACCGTCATATGGAACGAGTGTCCTTAAATCAATAACATCTGCATCAAGGTTATTTTTGCTTACTGTGTTCATCACTGTAGGAACCATGGAACCATAGGTTATAAATGTAAAGTCATTCCCTTCATGCAAAAGTGATGCTTTTCCTATGGGAATCTCATACTCTTCTTCTGGAACTTCCTGTTTCTGGCTTCTATAGAGCTTTTTAGGCTCCAGGAATATAACCGGATCATTCATCCTCAGACTTTTTATCAGCAAACCCTTTGCATCATATGGATTGGATGGAGTGACAACCGTAAGACCTGCCGTGTGAGCAAAATATGCCTCTCCACTCTGTGAATGGTAAAGACCACCTTTTATACCTCCACCATATGGTGTCCTCAGAACCATGGGAACATTATATTCACCACCACTCCTGTATCTTATTTTTGCAGCCTGATTCACAATTTGATCAAAAGCTGTGTAAATGAAATCCTGAAACTGGATCTCTGGAACTGCTCTCAATCCAGTTAAGGACATGCCTATGGCCATTCCTACAATTCCAAGTTCAACGAGAGGCATATCTATAACCCTTTCTGCACCATATTTCTTTTGCAGTCCTTCTGTTACTCTGAATACCCCACCATCAACACCAATATCCTCTCCTAGAAGAATTATGGAAGTATCTCTTGTCATCATATAATCAAGTGTTGAATTAATGGACTGGACTAGGTTCATAGTTTTTGAACTCATAGTATCTCACCTCTTTCCTCATCAATAATCCAGTTAGAGTTCTCATAAACATCCTGGAACATTGTCTCTGGGGCGGGAGGAGCTATCTTCTCTCTCTCATCAAATATTCTATCTATACGTTCTTTTGCGTCTGTCTTTATTTTTTCTATGGTCTGATCATCTATATAATTAAGCATCTTTAGCTTCCTCTCTGCTATGACTATGGGATCTTTGTCCGAGCCTTCTTTTACATCATCAGCCCTGTATTTGGAAGGATCATCTGAGGTTGAATGTGGTCCCATTCTGTAACTTACTGCCTCTATAAGAACTGGTTTTCCATCAACCCTAACCCTGTCTATTTCTTCCTTTGAGACTTTATACATCTCTAGAAGATCGTTTCCATCTACCTTAACGCCTCTCATTCCGTAGGCATCTGCTTTCTTCCATATTTCTGCTCTTGTCTGCTTCTCAACTGGAAGAGAGATTGCCCACTTATTGTTTTCACATAGGAAAACTACGGGAAGATCAAAATCTGCAGCTATATTTAGTGCTGCGTGAAAATCTGGTGTGGAAGTTGAACCATCACCGAATGTCGCCAGAACAATACCATCTCTTTTAAAGTACCTTATGGAATAAGCTGCTCCTACTGCTAATGGTAGATTGGTGGCTACTGGACTCTGTACAGACATGAAGTTATGATCCCTTGCCGTGTAATGGGAAGGCATTTGCCTACCTTTTTCCTTGTCAGAAGAATTTCCCATAATCTGGTCAATAATTGTTCCAGGATCTACTCCTCTATGAAGCATAAGGGGCACATCCCTGTAATATTCAAACAGGATATCCTGATCTTCAAGGGCCATGGACAATCCAACCTGAGTTGCCTCCTGTCCCATGGTTGGCGTATAAAAACCAACTCTCCCCTGTCTCTGTGACATTACAATTTTCTTGTCAAGGGTTCTGGATAGTACCATAGCCTTGTATGCGTTTATTATTTTTTCTTTTTCATCCATATACTTTCTCACCTTTAATTAAGCTTGATATTTTGAGCGGCCCATGCCTCAAATGCCCTGTATGAAGTCCTTACAAGTGGTCCGGAGGCTACAAATCTGAAACCATGTTTGTATCCCATAACCTCGAGTCTTTTGTATCTCTCAGAGGAACAGTATTCCTTCACTTCAATTTGCTTTTTTGATGGTCTTAGATACTGGCCAATGGTCAGTATATCCACTCCATTTCGTCTAAGATCCTCCATTGCCTGCTCGACTTCATCATCAGTTTCTCCATGGCCTAGCATAATAGAAGACTTTGTAATCATATAGGGGTTTTCCTCTTTTATATACGAGAGAACAGAGAGCGACTGATCATATCCTGCCCTTGCATCCCTTATAACTGGTGTAAGTCTCCTTACAGTTTCAATGTTATGGGCCAGAACGTCTGGTTGAGCATCAATAACTGTTTTTATTAACTTCCTCTCTCCTCGGAAATCTGGTATAAGTGCCTCAACCTTGATTCCAAGGCTCTTTACCTCCATTATTGTTTTAGCATAATGGGCGGAGCCCTGATCTGGTAGATCATCCCTATCAACAGAGGTTATGACTGCATATTTAAGACCCATACTTTTAACTGAATCCCTAACCTTAATGGGTTCATCAGGATCAAGTTGCTCCATATTTCCGTGTGTGACAGAACAGAATCGGCATCCTCTTGAGCAGTTCTTCCCTAAAATCATGAAAGTTGCTGTACCCGACTCCCAGCATTCTGAAACATTAGGGCATCTAGCTTCTTCACAAACAGTATGAAGAGAGTTGCCTCTGATCAGATTGTTAAGGTTACGAAATGTATCTCCAGTGGGGAGTTTTACTTTAACGTAATCGGGTCTTTCCATCAGGGTTATATTTTTTCGTCTTATACTAAATTATCTTTTTTTATAAAGGGGTAACATCTTTGGATAGTTATAACTCTCAAGAATTTTTTAGCAGACTTAATAAAATATTGAGAAAATCAATTTAGACATCGTGAGTTCTATTCGAAACTTTTATTACTTTACGAAAAATCAAGGTCAAAAGGGGTCATAGCTTAGCATGGTTTGAGCACCCGGCTGATAACCGGGAGGTCACCGGTTCAAATCCGGTTGGCCCCATCAGTCTCAGGATCAGGTACATTCCATTTCGCACCTTTTGTAACGTATTCCCATGTTTTCTTCTTTCCTCTATAGCCCGGCAATATGGTCCTTACCCTGTTTGCCACAGA
>JAJZIN010000075.1 GCA_021810575.1 Thermoplasmata archaeon | reverse complement strand
TTTTTATCAACAAACTTTTTTAATAAGTATTCGTTAACTAAACAACAGGGTAATTTATGTCAGTTGAAGAAGATCTCGTGGAAGTACAGAAGAAAATCGAGAGACGATTTTCTGGGATAGGGAAAGGCAAGTATGCCAGAATCATAAAGATGGCAAAAAAGCCTGGATCTCAGGAATATGTCAAGGTACTGGCTATTACCGGTGCAGGTATTATCTTTTTAGGGGCTCTTGGCTTTTTAATTTACTATCTGATGACTATAGCTTTTTGAGGGTTAAGAATGAGCATACAGGAATATGAATGGATCGAGTGTGAGAGTAAGGAAATTAATTCTTATTGTGGACAAAAGGTAAATATACCTGTCACCATAAGGAATATTGAGAAGGAAAAAAGGACTTTCAAAATAGAATTATCAATGGAATTCATACAAGCTGATTCGTCCATCATTTGGGAAATGGACTTTACAAATAATGATAGGGGAATTCTTCAGTTCAGTCCTGATGGAGATAAGAAATTCGAGAAGAAGCTTGAGCTTGAGGGACATGCGGTAAGAGAAATGATGTTTACCATTGATTCACCTAAGGGGGGAAGTATAGGTGACAGCGTTACGGTACGCATAAGGATAGCATCTGAAGATGGAATCCACTCTGCAAATTTCACAGACAGTATCATCCTCAAACCAGTAATAATTGCCGTAAAAACAAATGTTGGCAAGGAACTTGAGGTTGCCACAAATCTTCTAAATTCCGATGAAAAGGATCTAGAGGAGAGAACTGTTCTTAATCCCACGGCAAAGAGGGAAATAATGGCAATAATGTCTCCATACGAGTTGAGGGGATACTTTTATTTGGAAACCATGCACCCTGATAGAATACCATATCTTGGAAGGTCAATGAGGAATTTCAAGGGTGTTGTTGAAGGAGCAATAAATATAGAGGAGATACAGGAACAACTCACTCCAAAGCCTGCGGTTGCAGGTCTTGAACTGGGATCATTCGTTGAACTTGTAAAGGGGCCATTTAAGGGAGAAAAGGCCAGAATCATGAATATCGACCATGAAAAAGAAGAAGTGACGGTTCAGTTTATAGAGTCTGCTATGCTAATTCCCGTAAAGGTCAAGGCAGAGGATATTAGGGTAATTGAAAGTGGAAAGAAGCAATGAGCTATAAACGGGAATCAAGAGAGAGAAACGAAGCAAGGATAAGAAATATTGAGGAAACGCTAAAACATCCAAAAACCTTAGTTCCCGACTGTCTTGATAAAGTCATGTTCTGCCCTTTCACCGCATATGAAAAAAAACTTAACGGAGAGGTTGATCTCCTAAAATTTGCAAAATCTCATGACGAATTTCTCAGGGGGCTGGCTGAAACAAAGAGGGCAATTGATGATGATGAGTTATCATTCTCTGGGCTGCTTAAAACACCCCATGGGACTGCCACGTTTTTCAAGAAGGGAGACACTGACCAATATGTACTCGCTGGCATCCAGAACGAAAAGCATGACGTCTTCAGAATGCTGAGTTTTTCACGTATAGTATCATCAGGGAAGGCAGTAATATATTCAGCAGGATCATACTACCGGGCAACCTGCAGGAGCACACCACCAGAATCAAAGTTTATTGAGAACATTTTAAAAGAAGAAAATATCTCATATTCCATAGAAGAAAGTACAGGTCTCTTGGAGGTTGGAACAGGGGATGATTATACTGAATTATACATCTTTGGTTCACCAATTTTGCTGGCTGGTTCAATGTCAAAAATAAATACTCCTACAAGGATATTCAAATACATACTCTGCAAGGACCCAACGCAGCTAATTTCATTCAAAATCTCAAAACTTTCAAGATTTTCAGACAAATCAGAGAGCAGCATTTTTGCGAGCTATATATCTGGAGGAATGACAGATTCAGACTTCTTTCAACAGATTGTATCAAGAAGGAGAAACCTTGCAAAATCATCTGGGCTATTCCTTATCGGGACAGAGGCTTTTCCAGACATCAATGCATTTCTATCAAAAATAGACATTTCCGAAAGAGAAAAAAAGATCATATCTGAACTATGGCCATCAGGGGAGGGCATATACATTGATGATGCTAGCACCAGAAAACTATACGAAACTGTCTGGCCAGAAATTGGGGAACAGATAGTTGAACAACTCTATCCTGGAGCCACAGAGAAGCACAAGGAGGTAATGAAAGGAAATCCAGTCGAAATCCTTGACAGACTTAACAGGGCTGTAAAGCTAGAAGAGACAGAAGAAAGAATGAAGTTGAAGTCATGGTCGACACCTTCATCACAGCTGGCAGATCTTATAGCAATAGGCATCACAGAGCAACCAGAATCACTAACAGATTACATATCAAAAATGTCAATGAAGGAGACTGATAGTCAGGCTGTTGCGTATTGCATACAGGAAATTTACAAGCTTAACAGGAGCCAGTCATGGAAGATATCTAGTGATGCAGTAGTAAAAGGAAGGATGATAATGGAATATGTAATGAGAATTATAAAAGACCCATGGAATAACCCTAATGAAACATTTCAGGAGATATCAAAAATAATAAGGTGAATCATGGCACGTCACGTCCTGTCAAAGAAAGATATGAAGATTTTTTTTGAAAAGTTGAGGGAAAATAATCTTTGGGCTGATTTTTTTTCCAATTCTAACATAGAAGTTGAAGAGCATAAGGGAAAGAAATGCTATTCAATTGGTGGAAGGTTCATTGCCTACGAAGAGGACAGACTCCTCCCATCAATTGATCTTCTGAATGCAA
>JAJZIN010000074.1 GCA_021810575.1 Thermoplasmata archaeon | reverse complement strand
AAATAAGTCTTGATAACGACTCTAATATAGAAGAAAAAATAGAGAAATCTTACAGATCTATGATAAAGGGGGAAGAATCAAATACGTTCAACGGTATAAATCCCGAAAAATACAGTTCTATAGAAAAGATAGAAGATCAGGAAAAGTCTGTGGAGCTTGATGATATAGTTAATGCCTGTGTAGAGGGGGCAAGGGAAGGTGGTTCTGAGAGAAGCACAGGTCTCGCTTACAGAACCTATACTGATGACCACATTATAACACCCTTCAATGAGCATCATGTCACATACGATGATTTCAACTTTGATATAAGGGCATTTAGAGGACAGAATACAGGCCAGGAAGGAGTACATTTCTCATCCAGCGCGAAGGATCCTGTTGAGATTGCAAAAAAAGCCGGTATGGAGGCTGGAAAAACTGCATCACTCATAGTTCCTTCAATAGAGTTTGAGGCTGGAAACTTCGAAACACTTCTTTCTCCATACGTCATAGGCAATATATTTACATATTGCTCCTCGCTGTTTTCCGCTTATTCAGTACAGATGGGTATGAGCTATCTAGATGAAAGCCTTGGAAATAGAGTCGCTTCTGAATCTCTGACACTTTCAGATTCTCCACTAAACAAACAGGGCTCAAATTATACAGTATTCGATGATGAGGGGACACCATGCTTTAATAAAAACCTTATAACCCACGGGGTGCTGGAAAATTTTGTACATTCATATTCTACTGCAGTCACCTCCGGGACAAAAACCACAGGTAATGCAGGAATAATAAGTCCAGAACCGCTTCAGCTTTCTATGGAATCAGGTAACAGATCGGTTGAAGATCTTCTTCACTCCATAGACCATGGACTGTACATAAAAAATGCCTGGTATACCCGTTTTCAGGATAATAGAAACGCAGTATTTTCAACGGTACCGAGAGACGGAATTTTCAAGGTTGAGAATGGAGAGATAGCAGGGAGAATTAGCGGTGTAAGAATAAGCGATTCCTTTGGTAAAATAATTAAAAATATATCTGGGGTATCCAGTGAGCTTAAAAATGTGAAATTCTGGGAAGAGGTTTCTCCGTCCATAATGGCCTCTGTGCTGGTACAGGACCTGCATGTGACAAAGGCCTTTTAGAACTCTACTCAGCATTTACCTTTTTATATATGTTAAGATACTCCAGTCCTTTCCTCACTCCCTTTTCCCATGATGGCTCATTTTTTCCTGATATGTATTCCTTCACAGCCGTTTCATCCTGCAGTCCCAGATAAGGTATCATTGATTCAAGGAATCTTGATGTGTATCCGGTTCCCTCAAAGAATCCGTCCAGTGTCGAAACAATTTCTTCCATGTTATCAACAATAAACTGTCTATTCTGTGCCTCTCCTGATGCAGCCATTATGGCCCTGAATGAATCCTGTTTTTTTATTTTTCCGTCCCTGATAAGACCCCATACAGCCGTAAGATTTTCATTTCCTTTGAGATGACCCATTGCACTTATTATCTTGATTTTGTCCTCGTCTACTCTGAGTGTTTCAAGTTTTTTCAGAAGACCACTCAGATCGTTTCGTGCCATTGCATAGGCATAAGCCACAGACTGTCTTTCATCTGGAGATACTTTCTCAAAATCACTGAACCTGTTTGCGGTCTTCTTTGCGTAGTCCAGATCTATCAGTGAAAGAACTGATTGCATTCTTCCCCGGATCACTGTTATATTTATTGGTTCACCACTCTTAAATGGGCCAAGAGAATTCAACATACCGTTAAGATATGATATGCCAAATGAGTCAATCTTTCTGGAATTATGAAGAATGTTGTGTAAACTCATTATTATTCCGGATATTTCATCCATAACCATATATTCCATGTCAGATTGGAACATATTCAGAATAGATATTAGCTCATCAATGGAAATCTTTCTCGAAAAGTAGAGAGATGAGTAATCGGAAATAAGTCCCCATTTTGAGAATTTATCCATGGTGGTTGGTGCAACTTTCTTTATATTTTCATTTAACTCACCATCATATTTTACCCTGTAGAACCCTGTTCTATTACTATTTATATACTGGAAGTTCTGTAGCGGTATTTCCATTTCCTCTTCATCCATAAGGAATGATTTTACTCCATCAGAGTATACCACAGTTAATGGGATTGGCCATAGTGTGTTGTCAGGACTGCCATCAAGGAAGAATCTTGTTTGATGAAGTTTTATCTTATTTCCATTTACGGATGCCTCAATCTGTGGGTATCCAGCTTTTGTAATCCAGGCGTCCATGATCTTCGAAACAGGCTTCTTTGAAACTTTCTCTATCGACTCCCAGAGATTTTGACCTATGGCGTTGCCAAAACTGTGCCCCTTAAGATATTCCCTCACTCCATTTCTGAAATTATCAGGCTCCACGAAAGCTTCAATCATCCTTAGTATACTGCCTCCCTTTCCGTAACTTATCTCATCAAAAATCTGTGATATTTCATCTGGGTTTTTTACTTCCACATGGATCGGATGCGTATTCCTGAGACTATCTCCTGTCATTGCACCCCCAGTCTCCCCAGTTACCATCTCGCCCATTATTTCCCACTCTGGATGCTTGTGTTCAAGAGCTTTATAACTCATAAATGTTGCAAAACTTTCGTTAAGCCACAGATCATCCCACCACTTCATTGTAACGAGATCACCAAACCACTGGTGAGCAAGTTCGTGAGAGATTACCTCATCAACCCTCTTAAGAATTGCTGAACTCGTACTTTCATTTACCATCAGCTCAATTTCCCTGAATGTGATCGCACCCCAGTTCTCCATTG
>JAJZIN010000014.1 GCA_021810575.1 Thermoplasmata archaeon | reverse complement strand
AATAATAGAAATCAGGATAATTCGGTTCAAGATTGATAGCGCTTTCGTAGGCCTCAACTGCATCCTCATATCTCTTCATTCTTTCAAGTGATCTTCCCTTAAAGAAGAAATAGCCTGAATGGCCTGAGTCAAGATTTATTGAGTTGTCACATTCACTGACTGCTTCTTCTTGTTTCTCCTCCTCTGATAAGCACACGGCCTTCCTTAAATGATAAATGGACACATATGGTTTGAGCTGAATTGCATCGTCAAAGGCAATAACTGCCTCATTATACCTCTTCAATTCATACAGGGAAAGGCCCTTGAAGTAGTGATATCCCGGATTCTGTGGGTTCAAAAATATAGCCCTATCGTATTCTGGAAGAGCCAGGTCAAATTTCTCCAGCTCTGCAAGGGACAGGGCTTTCAGGAAATGATAACTGGAATCATCGGGCTTTCTCAAGATTGCCCTGTCGCATTCTGAAATCACCCTTTCAAACCTGTAAGATTGAAAATCAGAGTATGCCCTATTCTTTTGTTTATCTTCCTCTGCAAGATCAAAGTTGGTTGCCCTTTCAATCTCCTCCTTTTTTCTGCCATAAAGTACCTTTTCTATATGGGCAATAGTTTTCATGTAATGGAGGTTTGAATTGTCTGGATCAATGGAAATTGCAATGTCATATTCATTAACTGCCTCATCAAATTCTTCCAGTCTCATCATAGCATATGCCTTTCCTTTGTGGCAATCTGGATCATCAAATGCATACTCTATGGCCTTATCATACTCTTCAAGACTTTCCTCATACATCTTGAGTTTAACAAGGGTTTCTGCTTTCATATAATGATACTGTGGCTTCTTAGGACTTAGTTCAATCGCATCGACAAATCCACTAAGGGCATCCTCATACTTCCCTGATTCGTAAAGGCATAGACCTCTTTGTTTGCGATATTCGCCATTCCTTGGCTTGATGAATATTGACACATCTATCTCCATCAAGGATTGTTCATATAGATGCATAGAAAGCAGTGCTTTGGATTTTTCATAATGGTATTCAGGGTTTTCAAGATCTAAACTAATTGCCCTGTCATATTCAGCAATTGCTTCCTCGAGCCTTCCTAGTTTCACCAGTCCACGGGCAATTATGGAATGTGAATCCGCATTTTCTGGTTTATTCCACAGAATTTCATACAGGCCTTTACTCAAGCCTTCTCTGTAATCTGACCCTCCTTCTGGTATTCCCATTTATTGTTTTAACGTTCTTTCGAATTTATATATTTTCAAACTGATCTTTCAGGAAAAATTTATACCACTCATGATTACGGCAACAGTTTTCGTCATTGAAACGTCTTCATGAATTCTAATCAAATGAAAAAATGTATTCTATGCTGCGTTAGACCCAGGAATGGTTCAATCAGGAATTGAGATATTAAAGGATATACTTCAAATGAAGGACCATAAATTCTAAAATTTGTTACAACTGATTCAACGCACTTAGTATACGATATTCAAAAAGGATGTATAATTACCCGAACCTGATTTTTAAGAGAGTTAGAAAAAATTTGGTACATGCCAAAAAGCATATCATCAATTTCAGATCCTATTAAGGTTCTATTTTTACAAGTGAATTCTGGGATATAATAGGGGGCACTCTAAACTTTCAATCCTATCAAGGTTCTATTTTTACCCGTTTGGGATAATACGTATTTCACTATAAATTTTTTCAATTTGATTTTGAATTTAGTGACAAATCTTAGATCTTTATTCCCGTATATAAAGGTTTGATGAAATAGATTTAGAATTAACAAATCTATGAGCTATGAATGTCTAAAATGTCAGAGTACATTATAGTCAATTCAGTATCAGATGAGTATCCAGGACCATTATACAACATGGAAAAAAATCTCAATGTTCTGTTGAGATATCATGATTATCCTGAATCCATAAGGAGATCAATACATTCTACAAATCTCATAGAACGCATGAACAAGGAGATAAGAAGAAGGATCAAAATCATTGATTCAATGCCATCGGAAGAGAGTGCAATGAAGATCATTTATCTTAGGGCAGCAGAGATAAATGATAAATGGTCAATGAGATCATTGAGAGGATAGAATAGATGCATTGATGAAATCAGGGAAATGTTCCAGGACAGGTATCCTTCATGATTACACAAGATTTGGGACGCTATGCCAATAATATGTAAGGTGCAAACTTAAATAACAATAGAGAAATAACATAATTATGAAAAAATTAAATAAAAGTACAAGGAGTGCGTTTCTTGTTTTTATTGTTATGATTCTCTTGTGCGCTCCATTACTTTTGTCTGAAGAAAGTAGTTTGTACGGCACTATAAATTCAGTTACTCCAGGAAGTTCGACAAATCTTGCGAATAATGTTCTGGCAAACACATCATCGATAAATGGGCACCTATCAGTATCAGGTCAATTTCATCCTAAAATCTCAGAAATAGGAAACATTCCTGTGTTATCAAGTAATAAGACTTTACAGCCACTTTCTTCAAATGCCAACGGAAAGAAAGCATACGAGGTAACATTCACCGAGTCAGGCTTGCCTTCAGGAAGCACGTGGAATCTTGGAATTGAAAATTATACTTATAACCCAGAGGCAAATGCATTGCCTCAGGAAGATCTCTCATACCTGGGTGCATTATTGAATATAAGTGCATTCTCGTCAGTACATTCAACTTCTGGAACTTCAATTTCCATATATCTCACCAACGGAACTTATCTCTATTCAGCAGGTTACAGTGGAACACATATTGGAAGTCACTTAATGCCTGTTGATGGCATGTCACAAAATATAAAAATTACATTTCCAGAGTTATATAAGGTGACCATAAATGTGCAAAACCTACCTTCAGGGATTTCATGGAATGTGTTAGAGATATCTCTCAGTCCCCTGACATATTACGTTAAAAATTCTTATTCTACAAGTATAACTTCATATATGCCAAATGGAACCTATGAATTTGATGCTGGCCCAAGATTTACGTACATGGAGCAGAAAGCAATTACCGTTGAAGGTAAATCGATTTCCCTGACCATAAAGTTTCCAGCTTTATACAAAGTTAAATTCACCGAAGCAAACCTTCATCATGGGAACACGTGGTATACATACGCAATCAACGGAAATTCAACTGTGATATATGTCAATTCAACACATGGCAATACTATGGTTGCGTTCCTTCCTACCAACACTTATACATATTACTCCGGATACAATCCATTTCAGAATGAAACTGGTGCAATCTCAATTTCATCCATAATGTCATCTATATTTATTAGTGATTTACAAAATCCTAATGACGGGATTTCTTTTACCATTAATTCAAATTCAGAAGATATTACCGTTCAATTACCCGTAGCATACACAGTGAAATTCTCAGAAAGTAATGTCCCATCAGGAGTATCATGGGGTATATGTATTTCAAATAGCAATATATCCGCATCAGACTATTCATTCACTCACTCAATAGTGGCTTATCTGCCACATGGTTCAATTTATTATAATGGATATTACTCATCAGTCACCAACATTTCATTACCCGAAAGCAGTTTAACATTCGAAAGTAATTCCATCAACGTTTCCTTAGCATTCCCAGCAGTATATAAGGTCATATTCACAGAAAAGAATGTACCAGCAGGTGTCACATGGAGTCTCAGCCTTAATGGATACGATCGGGACGTTAACTATTTCAATTCGTCTTCCAGTTCATCAATGATAGCATATCTTCCAGTTAAATTGCAAAATAACACACCAAATATTACATATAGATATTCTGCTAAGCTAAGTGGAATTACATATTTGAGCGGGAGTTTCGAAATGAACAGTACAACAAACGAGATTCTCCTGCAATTTCCAGCAACCTACAGGGTAGAATTCACGGAAGAAAATGTACCTTCAGGAATTACATGGAGTTTAAGATTAAACAACACTGGGCACAACATATTTTATTCAAATTCCACAACATCCTCATCCATGGTTGCATATCTGCCGGCAGGAACATTCACCTATCAGGGCGACTATTTCTCATCAGGTTTGCATCTCAACCTTCCGTATAAGAAATTCGTAGTTGGTATGACATCCCTAAGCGTCTCTGTGGTATTCCCCTTAACTTATAAGGTAACATTTACGGAAGAAAATGTACCTTCAGGAGTGACATGGACAATGGGTGTTAATAATAAGAATGACACAGTTTCCTATTCCAATTCAACATCTGGCTCTTCTATGATTGCATACCTTCCACTCGGGATATATAACTACTCTGGATTTTATCACGATTTTATGGATATTTCCACCTCTGTGACAGAGTTCACTCTCAGCAGCACTCACCCGGATATTGCAGTGGTATTCCCCTTAACTTATAAGGTAACATTTACGGAAGAAAATGTTCCTTCAGGAGTGACATGGACAATTGTTCTGATCCACAACAATCAATATTCATTTTCTTCTAATTCCACCTCAAGCTCATCAATGGTGGCCTATTTGACAGATGGTAAATATAACTATTCAGGCTACTATTATCATTATTCCTTGAACTCCACAACCAGAATACCATTGTCAAAGGAACAATTCTCGGTTGAAAATTCTGCATTGTCATTGTCCACAGTTTTCCCTGAAACATACAAAGTAACATTCACTGAAAAGAATGTTCCATCGGGGATGATCTGGAGTCTGAGTGCCGATAATAAAAATGACAGCATATTCTATTCCAATTCTACCCCATCTTCATCCATGGTTGCATATTTGCCATATAACACATACAACTTTTCTGGATCCTACAACAATCCTGAAGTTATCTCAGTCTCCACAACAGAATTCAGTGTGAATAGCAGGTCCACAAATATTTCAGTAGTATTTCCAAAAACATACAAAATAACATTCACAGAAAAGAATGTGCCTGCAGGATTTATCTGGACCCTGAATATTAACAATAATGACAACAGCATCTCCTACTATAACTCAAGTTCATCCTCATCCATGATTGCATATTTACCAAATGGTACATATAATTACTCTGGTCGCGATGGATATTATCACAATTCAAATAACTACAGTTATCTTTCAATCTCCCAAAAGGAATTCTCAGTTGACAAATCTTCAGCAACTATATCTGTAGATTTCCCAGTTACCTATAAGGTCACACTCACTGAAAAGAATCTGCAAGCGGGAATAAAGTGGAAAATCGCTTTGAGCGGAAACAAATTTGATCTTTCATATTCCAATATCACTTCATCAAGAATGATGACCCTCAATTTACCAAACGGCACATATAATTATACCGGTTCATACAGTTCTATTATTGCTCAAGGCCATTTTACCAGTAAGGAAATGAAAGTTTATGGAAAATCCATCAATATTAATGTGACTTTCCAGAGAGCATTCTTAGTAACATTCAAGGAATCTGGATTATCATCTGGTTTGATATGGGCAGTCTCTTTAAACGGTACAACCAAATCATCAACTGGCAGTACAATTATATTCACAGCTAACAACGGAACTTTTTCTTACGATATAACGTCAGTAAATGGATACAGCGTATCGCCATCATCCGGTAATATAGTGGTCAATGACGGGAACTACAGTCAGTCTGTAGCATTCAAGGCTAAGGAAGTGGTAGTTTCAAAATATACAGTCACATTCACAGAAACCGGTCTCCCATCAGGTTCAACATGGTATGTAAATCTGTCCAGTGGAATGAAATCTGGACCATTGACGGGATCATCCTATTCATTCCAGTTAGTCAACAGTTCATATACATATTCAATAGCAACAAATGACAAGATATATCATGCAGAAGGCGGCTCATTCACGGTTAATGGCGACGCGTTATCCGAAAAAGCTGCATTCTCCAGGGTAACATACACAGTGACATTCAGTGAAACAGGATTGCCATCAGGAACATCATGGTCTGTAACATTCAATGGAACAATGCAATCTTCATCAACAGATACAATAACATTCACTGTTGTAAACGGAACATACTCATTCAGTGCAGGTAATGTGACTGGATTTAAGACTACACCCGCACCAGGTACAGTGGATATACATGGGGCTAATGTCTCACAGAGCATTACCTATACTTCCACTACCACAACCCCAGCCAGGACACCATCAACAGGGTTGACGGGTATGGAAGTCTATGGCATAGTAGGAGCCATTGTTGCATTGATTGTAATCGGAGCGGCAGTAGTGGTTGTCAGAAGAAGGAAATAACCACCACTTCCATTTTAAAATTCATTAACAATAAACAATGTCCTCGTCCAAAATGTTATTGTACAAACTATATTTTCAGTATAATGTCAGGTTCTATCCAAAATGTATTAAAAACCAGGAAGCACCCCTAAGAGTTAAAATTTTCTGACCTCATGGAGTTATATTCAAACCGGATGCTCAATACATTGTATTTCTTTAGTCTTTTGAAGAATTCATATCCGTTTATTTATATATTAAAATTCACAATTACATTTTAGAGTAAATTTATATAACATATTCATATCAAATCATATTGAACAAACATTGGAGATCAAACAGGAAAGTCTCTATCAAATTCACATCCCTGTTAGTTGTTTCCCTATTCCTCTTCACCTCTTTCTCTGTTATTACAGGGAGCATTAACATTAATGGCGATCTTCAGTCAGTGAAAACAGGATCAGATGTTCCTGGAGAGGCAAATCCTTATAACAGTAATAATGACCCGGGGTTTGTAAAGGATACCATTGTCTTATCAAACAGTTCATTAATAAAAGGAAATTTCAACAGTACAACCAACGGCATGAATCCCTTCTGTGAAACCTTTGATTCCTCAAATGGATATATTTACGTAACAGATCACTTCTCAAATTCTGTTTCAGTGATCAATATTACTGAAGAAAAAGTTGTAGGAGTTATTGATGTTGGCAAAAACCCAACAGGGATTGATTATGATCCGTTGAATGGATACATCTATGTACTAGATTCAAACTCCGGTTTGATCTCAATAATCAATGGAAAAACTGACAGTGTTGTAGGGAATATAACTGTGGATCAACAACCATGTGCCATAACTATCGACAGCTCAAATGGGAATATTTTTGTTGCAGGACCACCCAGTGTCTTTATTATAAATGCAACAGAAAATAAAGTTGTAAATACTGTAAATATCGGTTCTGATCCACGAGCAGAAATATTCGATCCGCTGAATGGCTATGTTTATGTATCAAACTATGGAAGTAATTATGTTGCTGTAATCAATGGAAAAACAGGCAAATATATGGGTAAGATCGTCACGTGTGTCGATTCAATGGGGATCGGTCTTGATCCTTCAGATGGGGATCTATATGTTGCAAACAGTCACACAGGAACAGTCACTCTTATCAATGGTACATCAGGCAACGTTCTGAATTATATACACGTAAATTCTCGCCCCAGGGAAGTAATCTTCGATCCACTTAACAACAACATTTATGTTACAGATTGCGGTTCCAGCTCAGTTTCAGTTTTAAACTCCACGACAAACACGGTTACAGGATCTATCGTCACAGGATGTGCACCTTACGGGGAGGTCATTGATCCATATAGCGGCTTCATGTATATTTCAAACCAGCTCTCAGGTAATATTACCATGTTCAATACAATAAACTGCAGAACGGTTGGAAGTATTCAGGTGGCTTCATCACCATTATGCGAGGTATACGATCCCTCAAATGGTTACATATATGTGTCGAATTATCTCACAAATTCACTCACTGCAATAAACACACTGGATAACAGCATAGAAAAGAATATTTTCGTTTACAAATTTCCATGCGGGGTAGCTTACGATCCTCTCAATGGATACATATGGATAACAGGAAATTTTCATAAATACATCACTATGGTAAATGGAGCATGCAACATTGTTAAATCTAATAAATTAGATGAGAGTACATCTCCAAACGTAAAAGCAATATTCTCTCCGGTCAAGACTGTTTTTGATCCCGTAAGCGGGAATATGTATGGAATACGCCATTCTCTAGATATCATGGTAATGAATTCCAGATCAGGAAATGTTGTGAATTTCATATGCCTCCCTTTCTGTCCTAGCTATGCTGTATATGACTCATCCAATGGGACTATGTATGTGGGCAATGATTATTCCAGAGAAATCTTCGTAATTAGTGGACAAACAGGCAAGATTATAAAGAACATTGATGCAGGTGTATCATCAGAACATGCTGTTTATGATCCAGATAATGGAAATATATATGTAACAAATGAGAGTTTAAACGAAGTTGTGGAAATCAATGGAACCACATACAGGGTCATCTCAAACATAACCGCGGGTGACAGACCAACCGAGGCTGCCTTTGATCCACTGAACGGATACATATACGTGATCGACAGCGGTTCAAACAGCATATCCGCAATAGATACTGAAACTGGAAAGGTTATTGGCAACATAAAGGTAGGTAACGATCCCACCCAGATAATATTCGCCAGATCAGATGGTGACCTTTACGTTACCAATTGCAAATCAGGTACAGTAAGTATAATCTCCACAGGTGCAGTGGTGAGCAAGTATTATACAGTCACTTTCGCAATCTCTGATCTGGCTCCTGGCCATTCATGGTCAGTCACCTTCAATGGAGAAAATCAAACGTCAGAAGAAAATAGTATTATATTTATCGCATCCAACGGTTCATATGCATACACCATAGGAACTGGTTCAGGATATGTTTCAGTACCGGCCTCCGGTTCGGTGATCGTAAAGGGAAAGGATATGTTAATACATACTAAATATGAGAGCTTCTTTGAGTCTTCAGGATTTATCGTCGCTATGATCATTGTTGTGGCAACAGTTTCTCTGTTATTCTTTTTCAGCAGGAAAAAAAAGAAATGAATTCCAGACCTGACATTGTTTCAACATTTAAGTCTCATACTTCATTACTATCTCATGATCCTGAAGGTCAAAGTTCATCCCGGCTCCGGAAAAATTCAGGTTAATGGGGAAAATCTGGATGTATTTACTGATAAACCCATGAAAAACAACATGGCAAATTATGACATAATGAGGCAGATTTCCGATTATTATCATGTTGAAATAAACTGCATCCGCCTGCTGAGGGGGGCAACTAGAAGAAATAAATTGATTGAGGTCAACTGCATTTGATCCTGTAAAATGCCTTAAGAAGGCATTCTAATTGGGGTTAGAAGTAATTTGAATTATAGTGCCTGTTCCTTAGATCTATCCCTGATCTCCTGCTGCATCTTTGCAAGGAATTCATCGACCTTCAGGTTCTGGATCCTGTCCTTCCTGTTCCTCACTGATACCTCATCATTTTCCCTCTCTCTTTCACCGAGTATTATGAAATATGAGGGCCTGAATCTCCTTCCAAGCTTTATCTTCTTTGAGACGCTTTCTGAAGAATCATCCAAATATGTTCTCATTCCTGCTTCCTTCAGTTTATGGTTGATCTGAACTGCGTATTCCTTCTGCTGATCTGTTAGTGGTATGATATATGACTGTATGGGGGAAAGCCATGTGGGCAATTTCCCGTAAGAGTTTTCCAGGAGGATCACAAGGAATCGTTCGATTGAACCATAAATGGCCCTGTGAAGCATCACTGGTGTCTCTTTCTTGCTCTCCTGGTTCATGAAATAGAGGCCGAATGCAATGGGCATGAAGAAGTCAATCTGGATCGTTGTCAGCTGCCATGACCTTCCAAGTGCGTCCTTTATGTGTACATCTATCTTCGGGCCGTAGAATGCAGCCTCTCCTGGATATTCCTTGAATTCCAGCTTTGATGATATGAGTGCATTCCTCAACTGCTCTGTTGCGTTATCCCACAGGGAGAAATCTGGTTCAAGTTCTGTGGATCCACATTGCTCACATTTCTGCTCGTTCGTTTCTGCAGACATTCTTTTCGGTTCGTTCAGGAATCCACACTTCCTGCACTTATAGTTGATGAGATAATTCTCAGGTTTTTCCTTGTCCGCAATTGACAGATCATACCGTACCTCAATCTCATCGAAGAAAGTATTGAAGGTGATCTTCATCATGTCAAGAACACTCTTTATCTCATCCTCAATCTGGTCTGGCCTCATGAATTCATGGCCGTCGTCTACTGTGAAAGTCCTCGGCCTCGTTAATCCGCCTACTTCCCCTGATTTCTCATACCTGTACACAGTTCCAAATTCACTGAACTTAACAGGCATATCCCTGTAGCTGTGGTTCGTGTTCTCATAGATCGTTATATGCCCGGGACAGTTCATGGGCTTAAGCGCATACGAATCTCCATCAGGCAGTGTGAAGAGGAACATGTCATCCTTGTACTTGTAATAGTGACCGGAAGTCTTCCACATGTTATCCTTGAAGAGATGGGGTGTTGTCACTTCATCCCATCCAAATCTTGTGTTAAGCTCCCTCATGAAATTTATCAGTTCGTTCCTGATGACCGAGCCTTTTGCCGTGTACATGGGCAGTCCAGGGGCTCTTTCTGAATTGAATACAAAAAGATCCATTTCAGAACCTATCTTTCTGTGATCCCTCTGTGCTGCCTCCTCCCTGTTCTTCAGGTACTGTTTCAGTGACTTCTCATCAGGAAATGCCGTTCCATGTATCCTTGTCAGCCTCTCCTCCTTTATATCTCCCTTATAATTTGACGAAGCCACATTGAGCAGCTTGAAATGCCTGATATAGGACGTATCTGGAACATGTGGGCCGGTACAGAAGTCGACAAAATCACCCTGCCTGTAAACAGTGGATTCCTTCCCAACATAATCATTTATCTTGTCAAGCTTGAACCTGTTACCATGGAACATCTTCTTCAATTCTTCCTTATTATGAACCTCTCTAACAATGGGTATCTTTTTTGAAGCAAGTTCCTTCATCTTCTTTTCTATGCTATCAAGTGCCTCCTGATCTGGAGGTTCCATTTTAATATCATAATAGAAGCCATTCTCAACCACAGGACCGGCGTTCAGTTTTGCATCTGGACACATTTCCATTATGGCCTGGGCAAGAAGATGTGCAGCGGAATGCCTCAGGATGTGGAGTCCGTATTCATCATCAATCGTAACTGGTAAAACATCTGTGTCAGTTTCCGCAATTTCCCTCAAATCGTGAAGTTCATTTCCAACCCTCACTGCTATTATGTCCCTCTTTCCGGCAAAAGGTGTTCCCAGTTGCTCCCCTTTCCTAACAGAAAACTGCATTTCTGACATTGAACTACGATTAATAACTGCAATAAATTCTTATGCTTCATTAAGGCAAACAGTTTAGATCCTGAAAATATAATTATATGGAATCTTTGCCTGGAAAATCTGTATTTTTTTCCTATCCTGCCTGTGCTCGCAATTAAACTTTCATGAGTATTATCATCCTGAGCTTGATCTGCAGGACACCTTTACTGAAAATTTGCCGTTAGACATTAATCTTAAAACTTCCATGAAGGCCAATTGCAAAATACAATATTCTATCTGACAAATATTTATATACAATCTTTTATTCGAAGCCTATGGCATTCTGTCCATCATGTGGGAATCAGCTTGAAGAAGATTCTAAATTTTGTCCCAAATGCGGAAATCCTGTTTCTGCAAATGTCTCCTCAAATCTCAATGGGGTCAACACATTGAGTGGAAAGACCTTTCAAACAAAGGGGAAAATGAGGCTAATGGGTGGCGGTCTTGATGTTGAGATTAGCAACGAACTTGGACCTGTTGGTAAAGTTTCATTAACAGGTGGTCTAAGAGGTGAAATATTTGCCAATTTCCTTCTGGCAAATGAGGCTGGAGCTACTATTATGGAGGTAGTACACACAAAGCCTAAACATCTTGTATCTGCCTCAAAGAACTATGATGTCACAGGGGCGGATGGAGGAAAATTAGGCCAGATGGAGATTCACGAAAGAAAGGCATCACTCACAGATATTAATGGAAGGCAGTTTGAGGTAAAGGAAAATCTTGAAGGCACCATTTACAAAATTACCCTTGACGGGAATGAGGTTGCTGAGATAAAGCATCACATTGTAAGCAAATATTTCGAAGGACAGATTACTGGTGATATGGACGTAAATCTCCTGGTTGCTTTCCAGCTTTATAAAACCCTGATTCATGCCATTTCTGGCGCTGACTTTAACCAGCCTGGATTTGGTGGGGTAGGCTTCGGGATCTAGGGCTTCAAAATTATTAAAAGCAATTCAGGGAGGTCTGTTCCATCTATCACCCAGTGAAAGCAAGCATACTTATTGGCAAAGGCTACCTGAACCTATCCTGAAAACTGTTTTAAAGATCTCGCTCAAATAATAGCGTGCCTGATTTATTGGTAAATGTTGTACTGATACATGCAGGACTGATTGAATGCAATCGGGTTGCAATTCAATAACATTACCTGTTATATCTTTCCCTCAGTTTCTCGAAGATTTCAAGTTTTTCAAGACCCTTGCTTATTCCAAGCCTGTTCTTATCGTTCCTGATTTTATCCATGAGATTCCGTGTCTCATCAATCCTGGTTTCACCCACAAAGGGTAATATTGCAGACATGAGGTTTGATACATTTCTGCCTCCTGTTGATATCTCATTCAGTCTTGTAACAATCCTCTCGATGTTCTCAAAGGCAATATCCTTATTCTCCAGGGACAGGCCAAGGGATGTATAATATCTCGATTCATCCTGCTTCTTGATCTTTCCGTCCTTCGCAAGTGAGAATATTTCTTCCATAGCCTCTTTTCCTAAGAGGTTTCCCATGGCACCCAGTATGGCAACACGGTCATTGTCATTCTTCAATGATTCATACTTCCCTATGGTTGCCTCAGGATCATTGTTCTTCCTTACAAATGCAAATGCAATGGCATTCCTCATGTCCGGATCTTCCTTCTCAATATGATGGAACTTACCTGCAAGCTCGCTGCATGTATGATCATCAACTTCTGCAAGTCTCCTGAGTACAAGACCATGAAGTATTGACCTGTTTATGTCATCATTCCTGTCATGTTCCAGCATCTTCCTCTGAGACTCATGGAAATTCCTGAATGCATTCTTCACATCTTCATTCCTGTATAGCACATGATGGAGTTCTGCAAGCTCATTTGATATCTGGATGGAAAGGTTATACCTGTTGTTTTCATTGAATTTTCCAACCATATCCGTATAATGCATCAGTTCCATTCTCCCGGAGACAACAAGCGCATAAAGATCACTTACAATCCCGATAAGGTCGAACTCAGTGAAATCTTTTGATGAAGGATCAAATTTTTTGTAGAATTCATCTGTGTATCTTACCCTGTAGAATCCAGATTCATCTGCATTCAGCTTTATGAATCCATCTCCATTCACATCTCCTTCCTTCGTATCAAACAGGACGCTCTCAGTACCACCCTTCCTCTTAACGGTCAGTGGCACAGGCCATATACTGTCATCTGTTTTTCCATTAAGAAGGAATCTCTCCTGTGAAATTCTTCTTGTGGAACCATCATTCACGCTTATGAGTGGATAGCCATCCCTCGTTATCCATGCATCCATGATATTGCTTACGTCCCTCTCTGAATTCTCCGAGATGCTCTTCCAGAGATCTGCTGCCTCTGCATTTGAATATGAATATCTCACCAGGTATGCATGCAACCCCCTCCTGAATGCATCATCACCCACATAACTTTCAATCATCCTCAGGATCATTCCACCCTTCCCATATGTTATCTCAGTGGATCTTTCTCCCATCTTGTCCATGTCCCTCTCCTTGGGGGAGACAGGATTGCTGCTCTCCAGTGAATCAACCAGGAATGCGCCTCTTCCATCTGAAACAAGCATGTCACCTGTTATGTTCCATTCCGGGTATATGGATTCAATCGCCTTGTTTGCCATGAATGTTGCAAAACTTTCGTTAAGCCACAGATCGTTCCAGTATTTCATCGTTACAAGGTCACCGAACCACTGATGTGCAATTTCATGGGCTATGACTGATGCTATCCTCTTTTTCGATGCATTGCCTGAGCTCTCATTATACAGCAGTGCAGATTCCCTGAATGTTATTGCACCCCAGTTTTCCATTGCACCTGCAGCAAATTCCGGTACAGATATGAGGTGCATTTTCGGCAACATGTATGGTATACCGGTATATTCGTTGAAGAAATCAATACATTTTTCTGCAACATCAAGTGGGAACTTGGTTGTTTCTATATGATCCTTCAATCCTGTAAGATAGAGATCAACATTTCCATGCTTCCTGTGCATTGTCCTGAATACTCCGATTCCTATGTATAACAGATAGGTAGGCATTCTTGGTGTAATCTGGAATTCAACTGTTTTCCTTACATCTTTAACGGTTGTTCTTTCAACAGGCATATTACTGATTGCCTCGAGATCATGAGCGATGATAAGCCTCATAGTGAACGTCGCCTTCAAAAGTGGCTCATCAAAGCATGGGAAGGCTCTCCTTGCACCTATGGCCTCAAACTGGGTTGATATCATTTCAGAGCCATCCGGGGTCCTGGCAAGGTAAAGTCCCGTAAGAGCTTCTGGAACCTTAGCCCTGAAACCAATGAAAAGTTCACTGTTGTTCCTCAGTTCCCCCTTTATGATCTTTTCCTCATCCTTCTTTCCATTCTCCAGTTCTACCTTCATTCCATTGAGCTTTATTTCGGTTATCTCATGATTTATTGTGTTTATAACAAAATCCTTCTCATTCCCGCTGAGCAGGATCTTCTCCTTTCCTTTATACTCCTTTGTTTTCTCATCATAATCCAGTTCTATGTCATAATGCTCAATTCTCATGTTCACTAAATATGGTGATTGTGTAAATAAATTGCCATCACCCCGTGAGTGAATATATACCATCAATGGATTCTGTAACATGGAATCAGAAGAAGCATTTACAAGAATTATACCAGGATTGAAATTCAGGGAAACGGTTGAACTCATAAGGCATGGACTGGAGGATTCCGGTCTTAAGATATTCAGTATGATAGATCACAGTGGGGCAGCTAAAGAAGTTGATCTTGAATTATTTCCTGCCATGGTGATCATCTTCGGAAATCCGAAGGGCGGGACTGGACTGATCCAGGAAAACCCGGAGATTGCCATTGATCTACCTGCTAAAATACTTGTTTATGAGAAGGATGGAACACATGTTCTTTACAGGAAACTGGAGGCAATCCTGAAGATGCATAACATGGGGAATCTTGCAGAGAAGGGAAAAGCCTTCGATATGAACGTTCAAAAGGTTCTGGACACGCTGAAATAGTTACTATGCATGGCAGGTTTTTAAAACTACTGCAGTCTGGTGATAGAATAAATATCAGGAAAAGGATCGTACAGGTATGGGTGAATTGAAAAGATGCCAGTGGAAGGGGATCAGTGATCCCATATATCTGGATTATCACGACATGGAATGGGGCGTTCCACTTCATGACGACAGAAAGCTGTTTGAGGCACTGATCCTTGATGGATTCCAGGCAGGTCTCAGCTGGATCACGGTTCTGAAGAAAAGAGAAAACTACAGGAAAGCATTTGATAATTTTTGTGCGGAAAAAATTGCAGTTTATGATCAGGTGAAGATTGAAGATCTGATGATTAACAGTGGCATTATCAGGAATCGGCTGAAAATTACAGCAGCCGTGACCAATGCAACTTTGTTTCTTAAAGTCAAGGAGGAATTTGGTTCTTTTGATTCATATATCTGGTCATTTGTAAATGGAAAGACAGTAAGGAACAGCTGGAAACATGATTACGAGATACCTTCAACAAGCAGGGAGTCTGACAGCATGAGTAAGGACCTGAGAAAAAGAGGGTTCAAATTTGTTGGTTCAACAATATGCTACGCATTCATGCAGGGAGCAGGTTTGATAAATGACCATCTGGTTGAATGTTTCCGTTATGATCAACTTTGAACATGGGATAAGGCATTGGTTCCCAATTACTTCGGGAAAGCAAAATCATCAATCCCTCCTCGAAAACCATTCCATAGATTCTTCCAGTAGAACCTTTTCCTCCTCATATTTCTCAACCGACATCCTTCCATCTGCAAGGTCAATGTCCATGCCCTTCAGTCTTTCAATTAGCATCAATTTTCCAGATTCCCTGAATTTTTTGCCCAAATTCTCAAGGTCAGCATAGAATCCTGAACCGAGTTCTGTCAGGAAATACTCTATTTTAGGCCTGTTATATCCAATGAACCACCTCCTCTGAACAATCCCGTATTTCATTAATTCCTTCAACTGCTTGTCAACACCCTGTCTTGTTATCTTCAGTGCATCCGCCAGGTCATCTGGAGTCTTTGGTGTCCTGAGCAATTCAACAATGGAAACCCTGGAAGATGAGGTGAGAATGTTAATCTCTGAAATCATGTGATATCATGCTCTAAGGTGTCATAAACTTTTAGGTTGCAAATGTAAATTAAAAAGTTGAACTAACCAAGTTTAGAATTCATTCATTTAAATTTTAAGTTCTAAATATATTAATATATTTCTCAATTATTAGAGTTTGATAGCAGATGGACGTAGACAGGAAGAAAAAACTGGAGGAAATGTTGGCAAGTGGGAAGATGAGTGAGACCCTCTATAATGAGATCATGAAGAGGTGGGGGGAAGTTGATTCCAGCGGGGAAGAAAAGAATGAGGAGGCAGCCGATAATATGAATATAAAATTAGGGAGTCTAAAATTTGAAGGGGAAGAGAGGAAGGATGAGGAAATGAAGGAGGAACCCAGACGGGAAAGGTCAAAAAAGATCAAACTGTCAGGCTCAAGCAGGATATCTTCAGTTTATGCAGAGGAACTTTCCGTATCTGGTTCCATAACAGTCGAGGGTACCATGGATTCAAACTGCATGGATATCTCAGGAAGCTGCAGGGTGGAA
>JAJZIN010000013.1 GCA_021810575.1 Thermoplasmata archaeon | reverse complement strand
TATCCCGTCTTTCAGCATCTTTTTATCGATCTCCTCACACCACGTCTCAATATCCTCCCATGTAACCAGTTTAGCTTTAAATTCCATTGGGATTGGCATCAATGCATAAGTAAAAATCTTTTGCAATTGAAAATAATAATAGGAGTACAACGTTTTAGTTTTGATAATTATTTGATTTTACAGAAATGGTTACTTATAATAAACAATTTATTACATTTTAATTCTGTAACACAGTGAAAGCAAGATAAATTATGCAGTAAGTGAAGATTTAACTTATTTAAGAAATATAAAAAAATAATAAATGTATCATTTACTTTTAAAAGATAATTCTCTAGCACTTCTCAAATGCATCAAATCTTTTAACATAAGTTAAAAATATTATGTTGAAAGGTATTATCTACTTATGTGTGGGCTAAAGGAAGAGGAAAAGGATGTTCTTGAATACATAAAGAGATTCGCCAATGAAGAGGTAAAACCACTTGCAAGAGATATAGATCTAAAAGAGGAGGTTCCACGGAAACTTATTGATAGAATGAAGGAACTTGGGTTATTTGCGAGTTACATCCCAAAAGAATATGGTGGATATGGGATGAGTTTTAGCTTCCTGATTAGAGCAATAGAAATCATATCAAAAGCCTGTCCAAGCACTTCATTAGTTCTTGATGGCGCCTTAACATTATTTGGTGAGCCTGTTCTGATGTTCGGGTCGGAAGATCTAAAGAAAAAATATTTAAAAAGGGTAGCTGAGGGTGAAATAGGGGGACTGGCCCTTACTGAACCGGGAGCAGGTAGCGATGCAGCAGCCATTAAAACCTCTGCGGTTAAGGATGGAAATGATTATGTAATAAATGGAACCAAGATTTTTATTTCAAATGGAAGACTTGCTAAATTTTTCGTCGTTGATGTTGTTACAGACCCATCCAAAGGTCACAGGGGAATAACAACATTCGTAGTTGACTCAGACGCTCCTGGATTCAAGATTAGCAGGGATATCCATAAAATGGGCATAAGAGGTTCATCAACAGTTGAACTCATATTTGAAAATGTAAGGGTTCCAGAATCAAATATTGTAGGTAAATTGAACGAGGGATTTAAGGTGGTGATGGAAACCCTTGATGCAGGAAGGATAGGTATTGCAGCTCAGGCCCTTGGCATAGCAGAGTCAGCCTTTGAAGAGGCAGTTATTTACTCACAGCAAAGGAAACAGTTTGGCCAGAATATATCAAATATGGAAGGAATACAGTTTATGATATCCGATATGGCCACTGAAATCGAAGCAGCTAAACTGTTGACTTACAATGCGGCGGAAAGATGGGACAAACATGAACCATGCATAAAGGAATCTTCCATGGCAAAGCTCTACGCTTCTGATGCAGCAAACCGGATAGCCACTGATTCACTTCAGATCTTCGGGGGATATGGATACACAACAGATCTGGATGCGGAAAGGCACATGAGAGATGCAAAAATAACTCAGATATATGAGGGCACAAACCAGATTCAGAGAGTAATAATTGCCAGGGAAGTAATGAGGGAACTTAATCCTTGAAAATATTTCTTGGAACATGTGGATGGGCATACAGGGAATGGGTGGGCAAATTCTATCCAGAAGGAACAAGGCCATCAATCAACTACTACACAAATTTTTTCAACGCACTGGAAATAGATTCAACATATTACTCAATTCCTCCAAAGGAAACATTTGAAAATTCAATCCGGAAAATTCATAAAGATATAAAGGTATCAATTAAAATCCATTCATCAATAAGTCACTTTGGAGAAATTAGTGACAGGAAAAAGAGTATGGATCTGTTCATCAAAAACGTAATGAATCCAGCCAGAAAAAGAGATCAGGAATCAAAATTTCTATTCACACTGCCACCATGGATATCAAATCACAACCTGGAGGAATATCTCGTAAGCATGTCAGAAATCACATTTAATGAAAGCAATATATACTGCGAGCCAAGGATATTGGAAGAGAAAGATTTCCCTGAAATACAAAAATTGATTGAAAATGCCGGATTTAGTATAGCTTTCACAGACAATTATATCAATCCGTTGAGGTTAAACATTACAAATGAAGGAAGCGTTTACATAAGACTTCACGGAAGGAACCCCGCATTTTCAGAAAAAGAATCAGGAATGGAAAAATTCAATTATGCATACAATCAAAAGGAATTGCTTGAAATAAAGGATGAAATAATGAGATACGAGAATCAATTTAATGAAATTTTCATATTTTTTAATAACCATCCTAACGGAAATGCCCCTCTAAATGCAATGGAACTTGGAAACATGCTTGGAATAAATAAAATGAGTAGACTTTTGTGAGTCTATAAAGAGTCTTCTGAAGTAGTATGGATTTACTTCTCTAGTAAATTCATATTTTTTTTAAAAATTAAAATAAGAATCAAACATAATGAATTATGCCAGATTCAAGGAAACCTCAAATGGGTGACACAATTAAATTTAGCTGGAGGGGAAGGGAAATGACCGGAACCCTTATATCAATGGATAATGATTTTTTCAATATTAAACTGGAAAATGGTTATAATATTTCTGTTAAGATCGATTCGTTTACTGTTTTAAAAAAAGGCAAGATTCAGGCGTTAAGTAAAGGAGAAGAGGCGAGAGAGTCTGGAACAGGTAAACCTATTTCACTTATCACTACGGGAGGAACCATAGTGAGCAGGGTGGATTATAAAACAGGTGCGGTTTTTCCATCTCTTGACATAGGAGAACTAACATCCAAATTCAGGTATATTGAAAACAAATACAGGCTGAAGAGGGTGGATTTCTCAAATATTCTAAGTGAAAACATGGAACCAGATCAGTGGATAAGCCTTGCCAAAAGAGCAAGCAGTGAATTAAATAATTCAGAGGGCGTTGTAATATCACACGGAACTGATACAATGTCATACACAGCATCAGCACTTGCATTCATGTTTGAAGAACAGACCGGACCCATAGTACTGGTAGGATCACAGAGAAGCTCCGATAGGCCAAGCAGCGATTCATACCTGAACCTTGAGGCTGCAGTTGATTTTGCAACCACAGATTTCGGAGAGGTTGGAATTTCAATGCACCACAACACATCAGACGAAAGGATAGACCTGATAAGGGGAACCAGATCAAGAAAAATGCATTCAACGAGGAGGGATGCATTCAAGGCAATAGGTGAACAACCCATAGGGTCATTCCAGGAAGGTCTGGTCAATCTGAATGGATCATACAGGCGGAAAAAAAATGAAAATAAATTAAAAACGAATCTAGAAAAGAGGGTATCCATAATTTACATGTATCCAGGTTTAACGGATGAAGAACTTGCAAAATCAATGGATGGTAAGAAAGGAATAATTCTCATGGGAACCGGACTTGGACACATTGCAACAAAATTTTTAGAGTCCATCAGTGAAAGGGTGAAAGATGGAATGAAGGCTGTAATAACAACTCAATGCATCTTTGGAACAACGAATCTTGACATATATTCAACAGGAAGGGAAATGAAAAAGGCAGGCATAATATCAGTGGGAAACATATTACCAGAAACTGCCTATGTCAAGATGATGCATGTTCTGGGTAATTATGAGGAAGAAGAATTTGAAACCATGATGAGAAAAAATATGCGCGGTGAACTGATCGAAAGGGAGGAATTGGGGGTGTTTCTCTGATGGTATTACCGGATAATACAATGATAGGTCTCGAAGTGCATATGCAGATCGACGTGGGAAAGCTTTTCTGCAAGTGTAATACAGAGGGTCAGCTTTTAGAAGAATCATTTATTAGAAGGCTTCACTCATCATCCGGCGAAATAGGGTCCAAAGATATATCAACATATTATGAAGAGGCACGTGACAGGCTATTCAAGTACATTGTTTCAGAAAATTCCTGTCTAGTCGAAGCAGATGAGGAACCTCCATTAGAGATAAATCTAAAGGCTCTGAAAGCAGCACTTGCAATGTCCATGGCATTCAGTTCCTCCATAATGGACAGAGTTTCCGTAATGAGGAAGGTGGTTATTGATGGATCAAACACCAGTGGCTTTCAGAGAACTTCACTTATTGGAATCGGAGGAGAAATCAAATCCGGAAAGGCAAAAGCCGGAATAACAGCCATATGTCTGGAAGAAGACTCATGCAGAAAGGTAGAGGAAAAAGCCAATATGGTTGTATATTCTCTGGACAGACTGGGGTTACCACTTATAGAGATTTCAACCTCTCCAGACATGAAAAGCGCAGAAGATGCAATGTCCATAGCAAGGGAAATAGGAAACAGGATGCTTGTTATGGGCCTTTTACGAAAAGGGGCAGACGCTATAAGGCAGGATGTAAATTTCTCCATGGGATATGGAAGAGTAGAGATAAAGGGAGTTTCAAAACTATCCGCTTTCAGGGAAATTCTTGAAAATGAAGCAGATAGACAGAAGTGGCTGGCAGAAGCAGTAAAAAGGGTAAAAGCAAATGGTGGATTCGAAAAACTGGAATTCAGTGATGTTACACCTCTTCTTACGGATACAGACTCAAAAATAATATGGAAAGGACTGAATGACGGAAAAAAAATATATGCAACAAAACTCGCAAACTTCAGGGGAGTGATGAAAACAGATCATTTCAGATTTGGTCGTGAGATTGCTGATGCACTGAAACCGATAAACATAAAGGGTGTAATTCACTATGAGGAGCTACCAGCCTATGGA
This sequence comes from Thermoplasmata archaeon, assembly GCA_021810575.1. The sequence goes on along the minus strand of JAJZIN010000013.1, from coordinate 12,163 downwards.
CTTACAATCAATGAGAGGGAAACCATAACAGAATATTTCAGTTTGAAAGATAATGATTCTTTCCTCTTACTGATCATAGAGCCAGATAAAGTCCAGGATGCATCTACTGTAATAAAAGAAAGAATTGAAAAATTACTGTCACTGGATTTCTCAGAAACAAGAGCAGCACTGGAAGACAATACCACGAGGTATATGAGGCCACTATCTGGGAGCAGCAGGATGTATCCTGAGACAGATATTCCGGTGATTAAAATAGATGGGCAAATATTGGAAGAAGCTTCTGAGGAAATTCCAGAAGGGCTGGAATCTTTCACAAGTAGTATTAGCAGGAAGTACGGAATATCAATTCAGGATGCCGAAACAATTATATCCGACGGAAAGCTTGAAAAATTTGCACTCCTGGCTAATGAAAAAAATGGAAAGGTATTATCCAGAATAATAAACCAGACCATACCAGAGATGAATAAAAAATACGGGAAAGAGGTAAGCTGGGATCAAATACGGATTGTAATTGAATACTGCATCAATAACTCACTGGGAAGATATTCGATGGAAAGAGCAATTGATATGCTGTATTCAGGTAACTCAGTCAAGGAAATACTAAATCTCAATTTGCTAAAACCAGTTTCTGAGGAATCCATAATGAATCTTATAAAAAAATGTGACATAGACATAAACTCAAACATGACTGATATAGTGAGAAAGCTCAATTCTATGAATGAAGGTGTAATTGATCCATCAATTGTTGCCAGGTTAATAAACACGGTAAGAAATAAGGATTCAAATTAAACAACACTTAAATATTTTCCTAAAATATGGAACTATGTTACTGTATGGATACATACCTGCGCTCATTACAATCATTTTACTGGCACTGGCTATGTACCTTGTCTTCACAATTCTCCCAAGCCTGGATAAGGGGAGGGCAAAAGGTCCAGCGGCAAAGATTTCATTCAAACCTTCAGACATAATATCCAATCTTTCAAAGGAATCCTCTCCCGTGAAGGGCTCTGTATATACAAAGCCTTATGAGTCTGGAGAAGTTGCAAGAGGTTCATATCGTTCATTTGTAAGGGTACAGTATTACGTAATAGTACTTCTTTTCATACTTTTTGATGTTGATATGGCATTGCTTCTTCCATGGGCATACGATTTTAAGAGTCTTGGTGTATATGCATTCATTGAGACAATAATTTTTATTTCAATGCCTATGAGTGTGGTTTTTTATGCGTTCAGAAAGGGGTATATGAGGTGGATTAAATGAAAACTGGTGATACAGGCTTTGTAACTACAACACTGGATAAGGCTATGGAATGGGCAAGGAGTAATTCCATATGGCCACTAACCTTTGGACTCGCATGCTGTGCAATTGAGATGATGGCGGTACAGGCATCAAGGCTTGATGTCTCAAGATTCGGTAGTGAAGTATTCAGAAACTCTCCCAGGCAGTCCGATTTAATGATCGTTTCAGGTACAGTAACCAAGAAAATGGCACCAAGGCTCAGAAGATTATATGATGAAATGCCGTACCCGAAATACGTTATCGCAATGGGAGTATGTGTGATTCAGGGTGGACCTTATAACCAGGGTTATTCGGTAGTTCTTGGTGTTGACAGGGTTGTACCTGTGGATGTGTACGTTCCAGGATGCCCTCCAACACCAGAAGCACTGACAAATGGAATAATACTTTTACAGAAAAAAATAAGAAATGAAGCAGAGAGGTGAACCTGATGGCCTATGAAGTTAAGGAAGAAAAAAGCAAGGATGGCAGAAAGGTTCTGAGGATACCTAAAGAAGACCTGCTGGACCTTATGAAAGATATGAAGAACGGAGGATTCGATTCACTCAGTCTCATAAGCACTGTTGATTTTAGGGACAGGGTTGAAGTTGTGTATCATCTCACCAATTCAAAAACAGAGGAAATGCTTGTTATAAAATCAGAAACTAGAGATTCTAGAATGCCAAGTGTTACATCACTTTTCGAAAGCGCAAACTGGGATGAAAGAGAGCAGTATGATATGATGGGGATAATATTCGAAGGTCACCCAAATCTCAAAAGAATACTGCTGCCAGAGGGATGGGTTGGGTACCCATTAAGAAAGGACTACGATCTGAGTAAGATACAGTATGTAAACATGGATGATGAAGGAAACGATCAGGTAAGCTTTGATCCGGGAGATGGGTGGTAACAATGATGGAGAAAGACGGACTGAAAGAGAAATATATTGAGCTTAATATGGGTCCGCAACACCCATCAACTCACGGAGTGCTCAGATTAAAATTATTGCTGGATGGAGAAACAGTGAAGAAGGTAGAACCTGTTATAGGATATCTTCACAGAAACGCTGAAAAAATATGTGAGCTTGATTTCTACTGTGATGCTCTAATATATTTCGACAGGATGGATTATGTAGCAGCAATGAACATGGAAGTGGGTTATCTTGAGGCTGCAGAAAAGCTCCTTAATATAGAACCTCCAGAAAGAGTGGTATGGATAAGAACAGTCATGGCTGAACTCAACAGGATTGCCTCGCATCTTGTATGGGCAGGCGCCTTTGGGCTGGATCTTGGAATGCTTACACCTTTCTTCTATGTATTCGAACAGAGGGAAAAAGTTCTGGATCTGTTCACAGAAATATGTGGCTCCAGACAGGAAACAAACTATATGAGCATAGGCGGTGTCTATCAGGATTTCAATGATAAGATAATTTATAAGATAAAGGAGTTTACAAAGCAGTTTCCGAAGAAACTCGACGAGGTCTATAACCTGTTTGCAAAGAATGATATTTTTATATCAAGAACAAAGAATGTGGGTATACTTGAACCAGAAGTTGCACTGGACTATGGAGTAACAGGACCAATGCTGAGAGCGTCCGGAATACCATATGATGTACGTAAGGCAGAACCATATCTTGCATACGACAAAGTAAATTTTGATATTCCAATATCAAAGAGAAAAGATGTACTTGCCAGATTTGTTGTCAGATTTGAGGAAATGAGGCAATCAGTGAGGATCATAAATCAGGCTCTGGACAAGATACCTGACGGACCTTATTTCAACCCAAAAGCAAAGAAATCACTTATGGTAAGACTGAGAGGAGAAGGAGATGTGTATGCAAGAACAGAATCAACGAAAGGTGAATTTGGTGTATATCTGGTGGGAGACGGATCTGTAAAACCATACAGGGTTCACGTCAGAAGTCCATCATTCAAGAATCTTTCTGTACTACCTTATCTTGCAAAGGATGTACTGATTGCAGACATGGTCGCAATTTCAGGCTCCATAGATCTGGTATTTGGAGAGGTGGATAGATGAATTTGCTCCTGAGGATAGCTGATATATTATCAGTTCTGGGGCACTATCCTTCATACATTCTGGCATATATAATTGAAACCCTGATAGTAATAATATTTGCCACAGTCGTTGTCGCTGGCATGGTGTATTTCTTCAGGAAATATATGGCAAGGGTCCAGATGAGAATCGGACCGAACAGGGTGGGCAAGGGAGGAGTATTACAGGTGATGGCTGACGGTCTGAAACTAATACAGAAAGAATCAATCTTACCAGAAGGAAGAGATGATCTTGCATACAAGGTCGCTCCTATCCTAATATTCTTTGGACTGATCATGGGATTTATATTCATTCCATACGGGCCTCTTGCATGGTTTGGACAGCTTACAGTATCTCATTCTGATGTGAGTATTATCATATTATTCGCATTAATAGCCATAATGCCCATAGGAGAAATATTATCTGGAATAAGCTCAAACAACAAGTATGCCGTACTTGGTGCACTCAGAGGTGTTGCGAAGGATATATCTTTTGAAGTTCCAATGATGCTTTCCATCCTTGCGGTTGTGATGATGGCATCAGTCAAGGTGTCTGATCCACTGGACATAAACGGAGTTGTTGTTGCCCAGTCAATACCTTTTGCCATTCTGGAACCTTTAGGATTTTTCGTTTTCCTAATATCCATGGCTGCAAGGGCATCATATTCACCATTTGATATGGGCGAAAGTGATAGTGAACTTGTCACTGGAAACACCACAGAGTACAGTGGTCTAAGATTCGGTCTTTTTTACCTTGGATTATTTGGAACAATCTTCCTTGGTTCAATGCTTATAAGCACCATATATCTTGGTGGATATCTTGGGCCATACACAAACTATGCTGGATTTATATGGCTTATGATAAAGACACTTGTGCTGGTAGTTATATCACTTACAATCTGGCTATCAATGCCAAGGGTAAGAATAGATAAGTTCGTGAACTTTGGATGGAAGTATTTACTACCAATCTCATTTATCAACCTGATAATTACTGGAATCATAATATTTGGAGGGATAGCATGATAGAAATAAAAGAAGTGAAGGAACCCAAGAGAATTCCAATAATCGGTTCCGTTATGGGGATGTTTACCGTATTCAAGCATCTCTTTCAAAAGCCTGTCACAGTTCAGTATCCAGAAGTTAAGGGTGAAATACCAGATAGATTCAGATTCAGAGTCTATCTGAGCACTGATGACTGTGTAGGTTGCACACTTTGTGAACAGGTATGCCCAAATCTCTCAATCACCATGATGAATCTGGACAAGGAGAATCAGAGAAATAAGAGGAAGATATACCCAACAGTCAATTTTGGTACATGTACAGTATGCAGGAACTGCGAGGAGATCTGCCCAACAGATGCTATATATCTTAAGGAAGTGTTCGAGACTGCAAGAACTAAGAACAATTTCTTATACTCTCCTACAGACCTTGAGAAAGGGGAGGACGAGGTAAGAAGATGATCTTTACAATAATTACAATTATATTCGCAATAATTCTCGTAGTTCTTGCAGCAATTTCTGTGGAACAGAAAGATATTGTTAGAAGTATCATATTCCTCATGGCATTCCTTTTCGTACTTTCTGCAAATTTTATATTTCTTGGAGCAACACTGGTAGGAGCAATAGAGTTACTTGTTTATGTTGGAGCAGTCAGTGCCCTTCTGGTATTTACAATGATGATAACAGGAGGTAAGGAAATTGAATAAAATTCCGGCTGCCATATCTGCAATTCTGTTCTTCATAGTAATGGCTGTCTCAGTCGTTAGTATTTCTGGAACATATGTACCCACCCAGCAGAGCATAACTGGCATATCAAAGGAGTTATTCAGTACGTACATTATACCATTTGAACTTCTTTCTGTCGTACTGGTAGCAGGAATTATAGGAATGTTTCATACAGCGGAGGATGATGAATAAATGGATCAGTTCATAGTTCAGTTAATCTCATTAGCGCTATTCACCATAGGTCTCTACGGCATAATGGTATCAAAAGTGGGGATCAAGATGCTAATTTCAGTTGAAATACTGTTGAATGGGGCCATACTGAGTCTAGTCTCAGCAGCTATTGGCACAGGAAAGGTAGATCCACTGGTTATGGCCCTTTTCACAATTGCAATTGCCGCAGTAGAATCTGCAGTTGGAATAAGTATACTGGTTTCGATATACAGGAAATTCGGCAAGATTGATATTTCGTTGCTGAAGGAGATAAGGTGGTAAAATGTTAAACTATGCATGGTTCATATTCCTTACACCAATAATATTTGCACCCATAGGCGTCATTGCTGGAAAAAGAAGCAAAGTAACAGCTGGTATTCTAGCGTCACTGTCAATATTTATATCGCTCATACTTTCAATAATTGTATGGCTAAATATAAGAGGAACATCCACACCAATTTACCAGAGTTATAACTGGTTTGATAACATAAACGCTGGAATATATGTAGATCACCTTGCAGTTGTAATGGTATTAATGGTTTCATTTGTCTCCCTAATGATTCATCTTTTTGCCATGTATTATATGAAGGATGACCCGAGGAAGAATACATACTTCGGGGAGACAGCCCTTTTCACAGGAGGAATGCTTGGTCTTATACTTGCATCCAATCTTCTTGAATTCTTTCTGTTCTGGGAACTGGTGGGACTATGTTCATACCTCCTTGTAGGATTCTGGTTTTTCAAGCCAAATGCAGCTTCTGCAGCAAAGAAGGCGTTTATAGTTACACGAGTAGGTGATCTGCTATTTATAATAGGGCTCGCTGTTCTGTATTCCCTCCTAACAGTAAGAGGAGTTTCATCACCACTTAGCATACCATATCTGATAAACAATGCCCACACAATAGCCACAGAAATAGGGGCACAAAACCTGACCATTATAGGATTACTCTTCCTGGGAGGAGCAGCCGGTAAGTCAGCACAGTTTCCATTACATGTATGGATTCCAGATGCAATGGAAGGTCCTACCACAGTTTCAGCGCTGATTCATGCTGCGACAATGGTAACAGCCGGTGTATATCTTATAGCCAGGGTACTTCCACTTTATGCCAATGCAACACCTCTGGCAGCAGAGTCAGTACTTTACATAGGTGCGTTTACCGCATTGTTTGCAGGAACAATAGGAATAGTTGTAAACGATGTAAAAAGGATTCTTGCATATTCTACAATCTCCCAGATAGGATATATGATGGCAGCGCTTGGAATGGTTTCCACCTTTGGTGAGAGTGTGATAGGCTATTCTATCTATCATCTAGTTGTTCACGCTGTTTTCAAGGCATTACTATTCATGTCAGCCGGAGTCATTTTACTGACTCTCATGGAACTAAGAGATGTAAAGAAAATGGGTGGTCTCTGGAAGAGGATGCCGGTAACAATTTCCCTGATGTTCATTGGTTCCATAACACTGGCAGCCATACCGCCCACTGCAGCATTCTTCTCAAAAGATACCATTATAGATGTTGCTTATAACTATTTCATAATGAATGGTAGCAACGTTTATTCTATACTACCTTGGATTTTCCTGGTTATAGGTGCCTTAATGACAGCTCTTTACACATTCAGAATGTTCTTCCTGGTGGCGCTTGGTAAACCAAGATCTAAGCTTGCAGAAGAGGCAAAAGATCCACCAAAGGTTGTATTGATACCACTTATGATACTTGCATTTCTATCTCTAACACTCGGGCTTATACAGTACCGTTTCTATGACTTTATAGTACCAGACACAACGAGGGTTGTTGTCCCATTGTTCATTGAATATACACCATTAACAATGGTTGTAATAGGTGTTCTCATAACCATAGGACTCTATGCAACAACCAGATGGCAGAGAATGAACTATGACAGGAACCCTGTCTACAGGCTTCTAAAGGCAAAGTACTTTCTGGATGCCTTATTTACTAGAGTCATAGCAGAGAGGGTAATCCTTCCACTTTCTTCTGGTGTATCTAGGCTTGAGAAAGGATTCTCAATTTCCATCGAAGGAACTGGAAAGGTAGCCATGGGATTTGGAGGAGTACTTAGGAGAATAGAGAATGGTGTGGTGGAATACTATTTCGTATTTCTTATAGCAGGTGTGGCAATACTGATGCTTCTCCTTGAGCTACTTGGAGGGATTTAGATGTTTATTTTATATATATTTTTATTAACCATAATATTCGCAATCGTATCCATTCTCCTTAAAAAAAAGGTTTGGGAAGTTGCAGTAACAGAGAGTTTCGTAATTCTTGTATTAACTGTAATTTATGCTCTTGTAAGATTTCAATCATATACGGGAGGGCTAATTTCCATAAGTTCATACCCAATTGACAGATCAATAGGAATTACGTTCAGCACTGGTGTGGATGGTCTTTCCATAGCACTTCTATTTCTGACAACTGTCATAATGTTTGCTGCTATATATACAGCGAAGAATGAAAAATTTGACAGAAGATTCTACGGCTTGATGATGTTCACTGAAGTTGGGCTTTATGGATTGCTTATTTCAAGAAATTTCCTGTTCTTCTATGTATTCTGGGAGGCAATCATCATTCCTGTATTCCTTTTAATCGCCATATACGGGGATTCAAGAAAGGAAAAGGCATCACTAAAATTCTTTGTATATACACAAATAGGATCTGTTTTCCTTCTGCTTTCCATACTGACACTATTCTCTTACTATGGTTCTTCACATGGAAACGTTTTTACGTTAAACATGTCGACGCTGTTAAATCCATCATTTATAATCAATGATATAACTAATAAGGTACCATTCTGGACATATTTTGCCCTATTTGGATTTTTCTTTGCCTTCCTGGTAAAAATGCCATCTTTCCCGCTTCACTCATGGTTACCGGATGCATATACATCTGCACCATACCCCGTAACCATTGTACTTGCTGGGGCCATTTCCCTTATGGGAGGTTATGGTTTCTTTGCTGTACTGATGCCAATAGCATCAGTCATTGGAGCAGGAATAGCATGGACAATAATCGGACTGGGCATTTTCAGTCTGATATATTTTGCTCTAACTGCTATGTTTCAGACAAACACCAAGAAGATGATGGCGTATGCCAGTGCGGCTTCAATGGGTTTTATTAGCATATCCCTTGGAGATGGTATACTCACCAGTGGTCAGGTCTCATACACAGCATATGCAGGGGGCATTTATCAAATACTTGCACATGGCCTCATAATGGGTCTCGTCTTTTCATCACTGTATCTAATTAAACAGAGGGCTGGAACAGAATCCAATCTTTCAGTCAGCGGTTTGTGGAGGGACATGCCATATATTTCAGCATTTTTCCTTGCAGGAATAATGGCCTCACTGGGTCTTCCGGGACTTGCAGGGTTCATAGCCGAAGCATCTATCGTATTATCATCATATTATGTGATCGGTGCCATTATTTTCCTGATTATTTTTGGGATGATCCTCACTGCATCCTATCACATCTGGGTAGTACAAAAGACTCTTAATGGCCCATTCAATGAAAACATGGGAAAACTTAAGGATGCAAAGGGAACAGAAATATTACTTCTTTCATTTCTCTTCATACTCATACTGCTCCTCGGGATATATCCAAATCTGTTCTTTGGTCCCATACTGAGCTTCGTAAAGGGGGTATTCTAAAATGACATTTGTATTAGATTCTTCAATTCTAAAATCTCTCTACCCGGAGATATTCCTTGGTCTGGTGGCTTTTGGAATGTTGTTGATGGGAAGAAGGGTCAAAAACTGGATGGTCTACACCACAGTTTCAATTATAGCACTGCTCATATCAATGATTATGCTAATTCTGTTCGATTCTGGTAATTCTTCATTCTTTGGAGGAGCCTTTGTTATCAACAATTTCGGACTGTTCTTTGCACTTATCCTAATAACATCATCCCTTTATGTCTCATTTACAGCAGGTTCGGAACTGAAGCATGATCCTGAAATATTCTTTTCTGTCTTTCTTTTTGTAAACATAGCCATGATCATTGCAGCTTTTAGTCTGAACCTCATATTCATATTCATAGCATTTGAGGGAATCAGCATTGGAACTTACATTCTGTCGGCTCACGGAAAATCAAAAAGAAATCTGGAAGCTTCTGCTAAATATTTCTTTACAGGAGTTATAGCAACAGGCTTTATAGTACTCGGTTCATCATTCTATTTCCTATCAACAGGCACATTCAATCTTGTTTCTTCGTTTTCAATCTCTGATGTTACCAGACCTTCAATGCTTCTTGCCTTAATACTCCTTTTTGTTGGATTTGGATTCAAACTTGCTCTAGTACCACTTCAGCAATGGGCAGTAGATGCGTACGATGGAACAAATAATCCTGTTTCTGCTTTCCTTTCATCAGGAACAAAAGTACTTGCCTTTCTTATTATACTGAGAGTATTTCTGGTTGGATTCTCCACCTTAAGTACTGATGTTTTCTATCTATTTACCATAGTTTCCATAATAACCATGACATATGGAAACTTCGCGGCACTCTCTGAAAATAATCTGAAAAGGATGCTTGCATATTCAAGCATAGCTCAGGCCGGATATCTGATCCTGGTACTTACGGTGGTTTCCAGTACTGCCTCTCAGTTTGCGATCACAGTGGCAATTTTTGCAGCAATGTACTATTCTCTTGTATATATTTTCATGAAGGGAGGAGCCTTTATTGCATCTGGTGCCGTGAAGAAGGAAAAAATCATGATAAATGATCTCTCAGGCATTGGTCTAAAGTCACCTCTATTCGCCATTTCTCTAGGAATAATGATGCTTGCCCTTGCAGGAATACCACCAACTGCAGGATTCTTCGCTAAATACTATCTATTCCTTTCACTCATAAGCGGAAATCTGTGGTATCTTGCAGTAATAGGTATATTGAACAGTGCAATATCTGTATTCTATTACCTCAGAGTAATTGTGGTCATGTTCAGACCTGCAACAGAAGGCAGAGAATTTAATCTCTCAGGCTCCATACTTCTACCTGTTGTTATAGGAGCAGTAATGTCCATAGGGCTTTCATTCCTGATTTATGGATATCCATATTTGAGCAGTATAGTTTCAGGATTAGGAGTTGGTGTGTAATGAATCCTTTGTATGATCTGGAAGTAATAGATTCTGCGGTCCTTTCGGGCGAGATAGATGATGCAATGAAACTTATCCAAAAGAAAATTAAGAGTCTTCAAAACGCAGAAAATATATCAAAAAACGAAAGAATCAGGAGTCATTTAAGGGTAATGCAGTCGATTAGTGATTTCTTAACAGGGAAGATAGATATTGATACAGTGAAAAGCGTCATGAACTCAAACTTTGTCTATGATGTTGACGATAAGGAAGGATTTCTAAAGAATTTCATATATCATCTGTATTATGCTGCTGATAGATATAATGTGAGGTTCCCGGAATTCAATGGCAAAAGATGTGGTGATCTATGATGATAGGAGAACTTGAACACGTGTTCAGTAATCTTGAAAAACCTGAAGAGGTTGCAGAGCGAATCCATGAGATGAAAAAGGAAGGTTATCAGTTTTTGTACAGTGATAAGGCCAAAAGACTGATCATAGGAGAAGAATGGCCATATATTGAAGGAAAGGAAGACTCACCATACGAAAGCATCATGAAAAAAGTTTCAGAAATCCTCGGCATCAGTGACAGAAAGACATACGAGGAGGTTGATGAAAGATACAACCTGACAATGTACTGAGCAATAAGGTAATTCATGAGGAAAATGATGTTCTTCATTCTCTAATTATAAATAATATACCTGAGAATTCAATGGATATAGAAGTTCTGCAGCAATTATTCATGAATTTATCAGCAATAACCTCGGATGGCAATCTTAAACCTGTGGTCATCAGATCTAAGGGCGATAACTTTTCAATGGGTTACGACTGTTCATGCCATCTTGTAAAAGACAATGATTTCCTGCTGTCAGTTGTATCACTGGGAACTGGCATAATGCAACTCATAAGAAACTATGAGGCACCTGTTGTTTCATACTGTAAGGGGTTCACCCTTGGGGCAGGACTTGAACTAACCCTGATAAGTGACTATTCTGTTGGCGAAAAAAACAGTAAATATGGTTTACCGGATATTCTTTTTAACTTCCCATCAATCATAATACCTCCTGAAGGAATGAGGCATTTCATTTCAGGCAACACTGTGAAGGAACTTGCCACGGGGAGGATCTTAACATTTAATGAGTCACTGGAACATGGTATAATATTAAGTGAGGGAAAACTTCAAGACGCCGAAAACATGGCTATTTCATTAAATAACACTTTCTTCAGGAGAATAAAGGGTTCAAGGTTCATGAAAAATGAGATCATAAAGGCTTATGTCCATCACATAGAAACAATTAACACAAAAACAATCAGATTAAAAGAACTTGAGTCTTTCCGGCAAAAATTAAGAGAGACCGCCTAGATCTTTCTGAATTTCATTATTTTTCCTTCTCTCCGTTCTCTGGGATGCATAAATTCCAACAAAATAAAGGGCGATTATGGGTATAGCGAGTAGAATCATGGTAAATCCTGTCACTCCCGGAGAAAATATTACACCGAAGATAAGAGCCGCCACTATGGCATATCTCCAGTTCTTCCTCCAGTAGCTTGCTGGTACGATTGATAGATATGTCAACCCAACCATTATTACAGGTGTTTCAAAGGATAATCCAAAGGAAAGAACATAGATGAAGAAAAATGAGACAAAGGAAGTTATACTCATTGTAGGCTGGGCTCCAACTCCAAGATCAAAGTCATACAGTATTCTAAACATAAGCGGGGCTACAAAATAGAATCCCACAAGTGCTCCAATCAGGAATAGTATAAGTGCTGGGTAAATTGTTGTCTTAATCAGATGCTTTTCTGAGGCTTTAAG
>JAJZIN010000073.1 GCA_021810575.1 Thermoplasmata archaeon | reverse complement strand
CTTGGTGTAGAGATGCCTGTCCATGAGGTAACAGTAAGCCAGAAGTACATAATGCAAAAAGCCCATTCAAACGGTATTCCCATAATAGTGGCAACACAGATGCTCGAAAGCATGGTTTCCAGTGAATCACCAACCAGGGCAGAAATATCAGATGTAACAAATGCCATACTTGATAATACTGACGCTCTCATGCTTTCCGAGGAGACCGCAATAGGTTCTTTCCCACTTGAAGCTGTGAAAGTGTTGAGGGACACTTCACTTTATGTGGAATCATTCTACCATAACTTTGAAGAACCAAGTGAATTCACTGGAAGCAGGGTTACCTTTTCAGTAGCAAAGTCCACGAAGATTCTTTCTGATCAGATAAATGCGCATCACATTGTGGCTTGCACAAGGGGTGGAAACACGGCCAGAATGGTATCATCAATGAGACCATCCTCTAGAATATTATCAGTAACACCGTCAAGATTAGTGGCATCCAGAACCAATCTCTATCGGGGTGTGTTTCCATATGTCATTGAAAACTTCAAGGAGGATATCTCTGTAAAGGATGTTCTAAATGCACTGGTAGGGGATGGAATGATCCTTAAAGGAGAAAGAATAGTTGTAACATCTGGTCACCCTGATCACCTATTTGCAGGCACTGCACAGGTCAGCGTTCTCACAGCAGGAACACTTGTTGCCAGGGGATATGCACTGGGAAAGAACATATCCGGAAAAATTAACAGTGGGAAAGGAAGTATTTACATGGGAAACTGTGAAAAAATTTCTGATGATAAATTTGATTACAGCTTTTATGAAGCCTTCATAATAACAGGCAATCCAATAAGATCAGTAATTCAAAAAATTGAAAAAGCAGGAAAAACATGCATATACAGTACAATAGTATTGAATGACGTCAAAGACGGAGATGATGTGTTCATTGATTCCGATATTGGTTTTGTCTATGCATGAAATTATTTCAAAAGCTTAATTTTTACAGAATACCTTTAAATAATATCTGAAATTACGTATAACTTATTCCGGTGATACCATGGAAAATGGAGACTTTGTAAAAATTAAATTTGAAATGAGAGTCGGGTCAGATAAACAACTTGTTGCAACGAGCGATGAAGCACTAGCAAAAGAAAATAATATTTATGATCCGGATCAAAAGTATGGAGAGGGAGTTCTTGTAGTTGGATCTGAAGATTTGTTTAAGGAAATAAATGACAGTCTTCTAAGTTCAAAGATAGGAGAAGAGCATGAAGTGGAGATAAAGGCAGAGAACGCCTATGGCATGAGGGATTCAAAGAATCTAAAAGTGCATACCATGTCAGAATTCAAGAGAAATAATATAGATCCTGTGCCGGGAGCAGAAGTAAGAATAAATAACAAGAGAGGTAGGATACTTTCAGTAAGCCCCGGAAGAGTTGTTGTTGATTACAATCACCCATGGGCAGGAAAGGATGTTTTCTACAAATATTCACTGGTTGAGAAACTGGATGGGAAGAAGGAAATACTTAAAGGAATAATAGATCTCAACTTCTCAAGAGGATCAGATAAGTTTGTGATCGAAGAAAGAGAAAACGATCTGGAAATCACAGTTCCAGAAGACATGAAATTCAACATAGAGTGGTTTGATGCAAAGTACAGGGTAGTAGAAGCCACAAGAAAATATCTTAAGGATCTGGTTCTTTACATAACGGAAAAGTATGAACCAGTGAAGGAAGAAGTAAAGGAAGACGATAAACAGGAAATACCAGCTAAGGAAGAAACAGCAGACAAAGAAAACGAGAAAAACGTCAGTGCACAATGATACTGAACAGGGATCAGGTTTCCATCGTACTGGTGGAACCAGAGGTTCAGGGTAATATTGGTGCTGCTGCCAGATCCATGAAAAACACTTTTTTCAAAAATCTTATAGTTGTTGGAACATCATTTTTTGACGACGATGCCTTTGCAAGGGCAAAAGAAGCATCCGACATTCTTGGAAGCGCAGAATATTATTCTGATTTAAAGGAAGTAAGGGAAAACTTTGATGTTCTTGTTGGGACATCTGCAGTTTCATCCGAGAATATGAGAGATTACAGAAGAATACCAATGAAACCATCTGTATTCTGGTCAGATCATTACAGGAACGAGAAGAAGACAGGAATTGTAATTGGAAGGGAGGGGGACGGCCTGAAAAATTCTGAACTGGAGCTTTGTGACTTTTTCATTACCATACCTGGAAATCCCGATTATCCAGTTTATAATCTATCCCACGCACTTACGCTTATCCTTTATGAGTCAATGTTAAACGAGGAAGTTGACTACCCTGAGAAAGACAGAGCATCAAGGGAGGAGATTGAAATTTTGCTGGAAAATATCAATAAAATAATGGGCAAGGTTAATTTCCCCGCTCACAAGATACCTAATACAATGGTGATGTTCAGGCGTCTCATATCTAGATCAGATATGGCAAGGAGTGAATTCTATAGAATAATGGGTATAATGAGAAAAATAGAAATCGCATCAAGAGATATGAGAAACGAAAAAGATGGTTCTTCGTGAAAATCTTTATTAATTCTTGGGCATTCAGGTTTATATTCCGATGGTCAAAATGAGTATACAAGCAGAAAGAAAAACAAGTCCTAAAATTATGGAAACGGTTGAAACCCTTCTTAAATTGTCAAGGGAAAACCAGTCACCTTTATGGAGAGACATTGCAAAGAGGCTCTCTGAGACAAGGCAAAATTATGCAGATCTAAACGTGGGCAAGATATCTAAAATGTGCAAGGATGGAGACATAGTCGTTGTGCCAGGCAAGGTTCTTGGAAGCGGGTATATGGAGAAGAAATTAAAGATCTCAGCTCT
>JAJZIN010000072.1 GCA_021810575.1 Thermoplasmata archaeon | reverse complement strand
AAATAAATTCTGCCATTACCAATGCCTTTTCGTTTCTGAAAGTGGTTGAGGAATATGGTTCCTTTGATCATTACATCTGGTCATTTGTGGATGGAAAGACCATAAAAAATAGATGGCAAAAAGATAAGGAGATACCTGCAACAAGCACCGAATCAGACAGTATGAGCAGGGATTTAAAAAAGAAGGGCTTTAGGTTTGTTGGATCAACAATATGTTACGCTTTTATGCAGGGAACTGGTATGATCAATGATCACCTGATTGATTGTTTCAGGTACGATCAGCTGTGAAATATGTTCTAATTTACTCATAAAGTTTGATCTAATAGACAGATTCATTCCTCGGTTCTGAAAAACCATTCCATTGAATCTTCCAGAATCATCTTCTCCTCTGTGTATTTCTCCACAGACAATCTCCCATCCATGAGATCAATATCCAGATTTTTCAGCTTTTCATTCAGCATGGCTTTTCCAGATTCCTTAAACTTCTTTTCAATCTCCCTGAGGCTGGAATAAAATTCAGAACCAAGTTCCGTTAGAAAATATTCTATTTTTGGTCTGCTGTATCCAATGAACCACTTTCTATCGACAATTCCATATCTCATCAGTTCCTTCAACTGCTTGTCAACTCCCTGTCTTGTTATATTCAGTATTCCTGCAATATCATCAGGAGTCTTTGGTGTTCTCAGCATTTCTATTATAGAAACCTTAGAACCTGAGGTAAGAATGTTTATATCAGAGATCATGAAAGATCATGTTGCAAGTATTCATAAACTTTTAGGTTGCTAATATCAATTCAAAAGTTAAAGTATTTAATAATTAAATTAAGTGATTTAAATTATTAGTTCTAAATATATTAATATATTGCCACTTAATGTGATGTTGATGGTATATGGACGAAGACAGAAAGAAAAAACTTCGGGAAATGGTTGCAGGCGGAAAGATGAGTGAAGACATGTTTAATGAGATCATGTCAAGATGGGAGGAAAATGGATCTGAAAAGGAGGAAAGACGTGATGAAAAAGCACAGGAAGAATCAAAGACAGAGAGATCAAAAAAGATCAGGATATCTGGTTCAGGTATGATACAATCGGTGTATGCAGAAGAGACCTCAGTTTCAGGTTCTCTTACCGTTGATGGTAGCATTGATTCGATCTTCTTTCATGTTTCAGGAAGCTGCAGGGTGGAAAAGGATGTTATTTCATCAGATACAATTCATTCCTCTGGTTCTATGCATATAGGAGGAAACGTAAGGGGAAATAAAATTGAATCCTCTGGATCTCTTCAAATTGCAGGTAATATGGAAGCATGTGAACTTGAGTCTTCAGGTTCAATCAGTGCAGAATCAGTCATATGTGATGAGTTTGAAAGTTCTGGTTCAGCAAAGATTTCTAAATTGCTAAGGGCAAAGAATATTGAAAATTCCGGAAAGACAAAGGCAGAATCAATCGAATGCACTATGTTAAAATCTTCCGGATTAGTTGAAGTTCGAACTGTAACCGGGGATGAGATATACATCTCCGGAAGGATAAATGCGGATTCCATTAGTTCAAGGCGATTTGAAATGAAGATATACAATTCTACAAGCCATGTTGTAAAGCTTCAATCTGACATCGTTGAAATAAGATTGCAGAAGAAAAGATTCCTTTCCGGAGAGGCAAAAATAGATGAAATAATCTGTAACAGGGCTTTTCTTGAATCAACAAATTCGAAATATGTTAAGGGCGATGACATAATTATTGAAGCAGGGTGTAATATTGATTATGTCGAGGCAAAATCACTGAAGATATCAGATGAAGCGAAGGTTAAGGAAAAGAAGATTATTCCATAATTTCCACACCAATTTTAATCATAACATTGTAAAAAAATTTCTGACTAATAGGAAATGGACTTTTCTTAGAAAAAATTAGTTAGAGGAGTTCAGGCACATGCAACATTGGATCCTCCAAGTGCATTCAGGAACTGTCCCTCAGCGTTGCTTATCTGTGGGTATGTGGATAGATTTTTGAATACTGTTTGTGGTGATACTTTACTGGAAAATGATGGATACATGAACCAGAAGTGAACGAATGTGCCGTCAGGTCCAGTCACTATTAGTATTGTAACAAGGTGGCCTGTCGATGAAGACCATGATCCGGTTTGATTCTGAATCCTGACCTGTGTTTCATATTTATCTGCAACCTGATATACGCTCTCCGGGAGATTTCCTTTAAGAACGCTAAGTGCATAACTCACCCTTGAACTGCTGGATATCGCGTTATTATATACACCTCCAGTCATGGTTTCATTATACATGTACAGCGAAGTGAATCCAAAAGGCACTCCTGCGTAGTTGAAGCTTATATTTTCACCAAGCTTATGTGTTCCATTAAGGAATAAAAGGGCTGGTGTTCCAGATATTGATTTATGCAGGACAACATCTGGTGCCACATCTCTCGTTGAATTAAGGAAACTGTAGAGAACCCAAGAATTATCAGCTCCTATGGGACACCCATACCATGATATGAAATATATGTGATCCTGTCCATTACTTAGTAGGTCATTGTTTGAAATTTTTACATACTTCGATAGCGGAACAGGAGCAGTATTTTTTGTTAAATTTGAATAAATTGCAATACCTGATACCACAACAATAATGACCACCACAATGGAAATAACTCCATATATTTCCTTCTTTGTGAAATGCATGCATAGCATATTCGTATTGCTGTATTTAAATATTCTTAAAGTAAGGTTGTCTCTTCCAAACAATCGGTTAGCTGACGCAGGAATCCATTTATTATGTAGGAATTATTTCACTTGTAGTCCAACTCAATTATAAGGAGAATATATTATATATGTTGACAGTTTATGAGTTTAACGGCATATGCATTTATCATGGGTTCTATCCGGTAAATTGCATGTAAATGAATAATGGAGTTGAAAAATGTGGAACAACTGGATGCTTTGAACTGGAAACTCTGTCTTTCCTCTAAACCAAAGGGTGGTACGGCAGAAAAAACCGAGAAGTTTGGCATAGAGTCAGAGCTTGG
>JAJZIN010000003.1 GCA_021810575.1 Thermoplasmata archaeon | reverse complement strand
AACTGTAAATGTTCTTCTGCTTACCATGACTTAAGAATTTGTATGAACGTGTAAATGATGATTTTCCTATTTCGATCTAATACATTTTAAAATGCCCACATTAATCAGAGAAAAAATAAATGTAAGACTGAAATCTAAAAAGTTACTATATTATTCACGGTTGAACGTTTGTATTAATTAAGAGAATTCCGATGCTTTGTGATATTAATAAGTTGCTTTGTGGATCACACAACAAAGAGATAATTCATGATTTTTGTGTAATCCAGATAAGTAAAACAAATATTAGTTCTCGCACAGCATAAATAAAAATGTTTATATATTACTGATTCTTAGCTAATTTAGGTAAATTAAAATGAAAGAGATAAGACCTAAAGAAGATAAGGCTGTGTCACCTATCATTGCAACTATTTTATTGATAGCAATAACGGTGGTACTGGCTGCGACCCTTGTAACAATATTGGGAGGGTTTACGCATGGTGTGAGCAATACTGTGGAAACGGCTGGTGTGACTTCGAATGTGGTAAATGCAACTGGACAACATGTTACTGGTGTTACACATATGAATTACTATAATGCTACTTTATACGTTAATGTATCAAGCTCCTCAAGTGCAATTAGTTCTTCTTCTATCACAGTAACTTTAACCGGAGCCTCGTTCGCTAAACCTAGTTCAACGAACACCTTAGCTAGTGTATTAGCAAGTAACCCAACAACCTTCACTGGAGGTTCTGATTATAAAATCCCAATAACCATTGCTTCAGGACATAACGCGGCTGGCGTATCATTTGAACTGATATATAAGGGAAACGTAATTTATAACTCTGCAGCATAGATTTAAATTACCAACTTTTTAATTTTTAATTGTATTATCATTTATATGGAAGAAAAAACAAGTGAACTCTATATGCTAATATTTTCTATCAAAGAGTCTAAGCAGGAAATTATAAAAAAAAGTTTAGAGGAGAACAAAGAAAAGATAATTAGCAATTCTGGATTAAAACACCTAAATCTTTATGAGTCTTTGAGAGGAGACTGCGATATTATTGGATGGGTATCAGCAGATGATCCCTCAAATATACTCTCATTTCTCAAGGAATTGAAAACTATAATTGACGGTAAAGGAGAGATAGTGCATTCTTTTCATTCAATATATCAAAGATCTCCTTATTTGAAAAATTCACTTAAGATAGAAGAACAGATCCAGAATAGCAGGAAAAAATACATAATTGCATATCCAATGTCAAAATCAAATGACTGGTACCTATTGCCTTATGAAGACAGAAAGAGAATAATGGATGAACATATAAGAACTGCAATGACAGATCCAAACAATAAGGATATTCTGTCTTATACAACCTATTCATTCGGTATAGGAGATCAGGAATTTGTTGTTATTTACGAAACAGATAGCCTGTACTCATGGATGAAGGTAACAGAAAAGCTGAGAGAAGTGGAGGCAAGGAAGTGGATCATAAAGGAAACACCAATTTTGACTGGAATCAGGATCTAAATAAATTCAACATATATCTTCTGAGATACTCAGAGATAGGTTTGAAGGGAAAGAAGACAAGGAACCAGATGGAAATAAGGTTGATTAACAACCTATCAGTGTCACTTAAGAATAAAGGCAAAAATGGAACGTTTATAAGAGAAAGAGGTAGAATATTAGTAATATCAAAGGATGATATTTCTTCAGAAATCTCTAAGATAATGGGTATAAAATCTTTCTCATCTGTAAGGGTTATTAGATTTAAAGATAAGAAAATACTTGCAGAGAATATAAAGGATCTCTTTATAGAAAAGATCAGGAATAAGAAATATGCAGTTTATACCAGAAGAACCGGTAGCCACGATTTCACTTCAATGGAAATGGACAGGATGATAGGTGATCTTCTATTTCCATATTCCAATGGAGTGGATCTGAAAAATCCTGATATTAGAATTGCAATTGAAATCAGGAATAATCTGGCATATGTGATGCTGCACACATTTGAAGGACCTGGAGGATTACCACTTGGTACTGAGGGAAAGATGGTTTCCCTAATATCAGGAGGAATAGATTCACCAGTGTCCACATGGATGATGATGAGGAGAGGTTCTCCTGTAGATTTGATTTTCATGTCTCTGGCAAATCCCATAGACACAAAGCACTTTCTTAATAAGGCATTGATTCTCTATTCAAACTGGTACAGCGGCTATAATCCATATATTTACATTGTGGATGCGTCAAGACTTATAACAGACTATCTTTTCAAAGGAAGAATGAAGTATGCAAATGTCAGTTACAAGAGAAAGATGTATGAGATTGCAGATAACATAGCACAGAAGATAGGCGCATATGGAATCATAACAGGTGAATCTTCAGGTCAGGTATCTTCACAGACTCCGGAAAATTTATATGAGCTTAGTATGGGGCTTAAAACAGTTATTCACAGGCCATTGATTGGAATGGACAAGGACTGGATAATAGATCAGGCAAGAAAGATAGGGACATTTCACAACGACTCCACAGAAGAATTCTGTGCCCTTTTTGGTGAAAGACCGATCACCAAAGTAAAGCACGAAGAATTGATGAATGATATTGAGAGAATATCATCCTATTTCCCCAATGAATCTGAGATAATAAGAATAAGAGGAAATGAAATAGAGGAGTACCTTAATAGAATAGGAAATCCAGAATATGAGATCAGATCCATAGAGAAAATACCAGAACAATCTATTATTGTTGATGTAAGAGACCCTCTTTCATTTAAGTCATGGCACCCTGATGGTGCTATAAACATCAACTCTGGTTCACTCGATCAGCTGGACGAAATAAATAGAGATAAAAAACCAGTTGTGTTCTACTGCAAACAGGGTTTGCAGAGTGCCTACATGGCAGGGCGTCTGAGAAAAAAAGGTTACGAAGCATACTTTGCGAGTGAAAAGATATTCAGGAATCAAATATTAGAGGATCCTTAAAACCTCTTTCCCTTAGGTTTTTTGCAGACTCTATAGCAAGATCAACAGCCTCTTTTGCATTTTTAGCCTTGAAATATTTTCCTTCTCTCTTCCTGGTTGGAGTTAGCTCTAGGCTTTCTATTCCTATGACATCCTTACCTTCACTTATTGCGAATGATTCTTCGGATATGGTGCCATTAGATCCATCAATGGCAATGAGAGATTCAGCTGCCCTTACGATCAGAAAATTTCTTGCGTAACCTATGCCTGTAGTTATTGAATATGAAAGATACTGGTTTTCCTCTCCTCTCCCATACCCCGGTAGTATTCCTATGACAACACCACCATTGTCCTTCACGCCTTTAGAGACTTCTTTCATAACACCTGATAAGCCGCCGCATAGCACAGTAACATTATTTTTTGCTAGTAGTTCTCCTACTTCATAGGCAATTTTGAGGAATTTCTCAGGAGGGTTTGCTCCTCCAAGTACTCCTATGTAATAGTTCTCTTTCATATCATGATATGCTAGTTTCCTATTACTTTTTTTTCCTTATTTTTCCAGATAATATATTCGAAACCTTTTGTTACATATAAACTGAAGCAAGAAAAAATTCTTTCTATGTTAGATTCTCGCAGCAAAGATCATGATAAGAAGTTTATAAAACCATTTGTCTCTTTAAAATAGAGATTGTGTGAAGGATTCCTGTGCAAAGGAGGTCTTGAAACCATAAAGAATTGAACCAGTAAAAGCTATAAATTCAAAATAATTGAAAAGAAAACAATGGTGGTGATTCCAAGATATGATCATACAGAATGAAATAAAGAATGTAAAATGAAGTGTTTCTGAGCACAGAAAAGCAGTTTTTTTGCCTAGTTTTGAATTTTATAAGATAGCAAGTTTTTGGAGTTGATCCAAAAAAATTCATATTCGCAATTGATAAACTCGTTTTTGTTAAATAATGAGTTATTAGTTGATCATCATAATTTGTCTCAGGATAAGAAGTCAAATGATAAACGATTGTTGTCTGAACGTCTTGAAGTTGTTGATTATAGATATTTTAACAGGAGAATATAAAGTATGAACTTTCAAGATGATGGATCATAGTGTGTGAAAATAATTTAAGAACTCAATTCAGGAAGAAATAGTGATTGCATTATCAACAAATTTTATAATCTTTTAGTAATTACCTGAGTACCCTATAACTGCCCTGGTAGTGTAGCGGCCTATCATACGGGCCTGTCGAGCCCGTGACTCGGGTTCAAATCCCGGCCAGGGCGTCGCCATAAAGCCTAGTTTTCATATTATTAGTAAAATGAAATTTTATCTCTTGTGGTTTCTACATATATGCTCATGGATTCAAGTTCCAGAATATATTAATGCCTTGATGAGTATTGGAAGAGTAAGTCCCGTTTTATGTTAGAAAGCTGTTTGTATGGATCACTGAAACTCTAAAAAACTTTTAAGTATGTGCATTCACGATAATTTTTCTTTGCGAACGTTTAATTTTTCATTGTAAGGTTGGATACGTTTGGTTTGCATACTTAGTCGCATTTTTTATTAGTATATAAAGAAATTTAACATGTTTTTATTAAAACAAATATTTATATTCTTATTGGGGCTACATGATTGGTCACTATGACAATGGAAAAAAAGAGAACACCTAACGATCAAAGATCGGATGTAAAAAACCCAACAGCAGTAGATTCAAAGAATGCAGCAAATAATAAAAGCAATCAGATGAACCCAAAAAGTTCTTCGTTCAATGCATCAAAAAATAAAAATAAGAAATAATTAATTTAAATTTTTTTTCTATTTATCATATTTCAAAAAATATTCAAATTGTACTGACTCAGTATTCATTTTAATTTTAGTTCCACACTTAAATTATCGTAAATTCATCAAATTGATGCCTGCTTCATTGAATTCGTGAGTGAGATCATTCTTTTTGCACCAGTGCATATTCATTGCACGGATTGTTTCGGTTGTTAAATGCACTCACGCAGGGAATCATTATCTGCATCCATGATATGATGTTCATGACGATTTAGAGAGACTAAAAAGCGGTGTGTAATCGACTCAATTTGATTTTTCAAATACATATCTGTCAGGCTTCAAAGACATCTGTGACTATGATTTCTACCTCCCTCGCATATCTCTGCTAAATCAATGAAACTGACTTAGCACTGTAAAATCATGTTGAACTAAACCAATATCTTTATTAATTCATCAAATTTATTAACAAAGTAAATATACTCAATGGACACAAGTTACAGATATCTGTGGTGATTTTGATTGTATGCAATTATAGAGGATGAACATCTTGCAAGGGTACCTCCTACCCTACTGGGAGAAAATTATGACAAGGCGATAGAAGAAGTTACAAGGGAGACCCTGCAGGGAACCCTGATAGATTATGTTCCAGACAAGAATTCGAGGGCAGACATGCTTAAATGCTATGTCGTTTCCATACTGAGTATAAAGAAGATAGACTATGGCATAATTGTGCACGGTGATGGTGGCGTTTACCAGAAGATACACTATAAAGCACTGGCATTCATTCCGAAGAATAATGAGATAATAGAAGGAATTGTGGTTTCGGTTGTCCCAAAGATCGGTGCTTTCGTAAGATTCGGACCATTCGAAGGTTTGCTTCACGTAGGTCAGATAATGGATGACAGGATAGACATGGATGAAAGTCAGAACAGGCTGGTTGGAAAGGATACAAACAGGGACATCAGGATAGGAGACCAGGTCAGGGTGAGAATTGTTATGCTAAATCTTGCATCTTCCTCAGTAAGGGATAGAAGGATAGGATTTACCATGAAACAGCCGGGCCTGGGAAAGTTGCAGTGGCTAGAAGTTCCGGCAGTTGGTGAAAAGGAAACGCCATCAAAGAAGATAATAAAGAAGAAACAGAAATCTGAAGATAGTGAATCCAAAGTAAAGGAGAGTGCCCAGTAATGGCAGGTAAATCAACAAAGAAAAGAACAATGGCTTGCAAGGTGTGCAAGAAGATATACATGGATTCACCATGCCCGCAACATGGAGATTCTCATATGAGCGATGAGTGGTTTGGTTTTCTCATAATAAATGATACAGAAAATTCAATAATTGCAAAGACAGCAGGAATAACAGAACCAGGAAGATATGCAATTAAGGTCAGATAAGGATTATTTCCTGACGGAGGAATCCAAGGTACTAATCCAGAAAAACAATGGGAAGATAACAACTATTGAAGAAATACTTCAAGTTGATCCAAGATTTTTATACGCAGTGGGCGACTATACATGCCAGCTTCTGGAAAAGAACAGGATTGATCCCCAGATAATGATATTCGATCTCACAACAAAAAGAGGTGAAAAGTCATACCCCGACAGGCCTGGATCAATATCAGTTGAGAATCCCCAGGGAGTCATAAGTGGAAGACTCATAGATGTTATCAGGAAGAGTTTCAAGGAGGACAAAAGAGTAAGGATCAGGATAATAGGAGAGGAAGATCTTGCAGTTTTACCAATAATTTTTTATGCTCCTGTTAATTCACTGGTAGTTTATGGAATTCCTGATGTGGGAACTGGTTCCATAAGAATTGATGAGAAGGTTAAGGAACTGACTAATTCAATATTAGAAAAAATGGAAGTGAAATAAATGAACTTGAAAATTGAGGAAACGAGAGAAAATAAGCTCTTGAAGAGGAAGGAGATAAAATACACAGTTGAGTTCGAGAAGAACAACACGCCATCCAGGGAGGTTGTGAAGGAACTTATAGCTAGAAACACGAATGCGAAGAAGGAACTGATCATTGTTGATTTCAATGAGCAGCTTACAGGTCTGCATGTGATAAGGGGCTATTCAAAGATTTACTCAACCAAAGAAGATGCCATGTTATATGAGCCGGACTATGAACTGTACAGAAATGGTCTGAAAGTAAAGGAGGAGAAGCAATAATGCAGAAGAGGGAACTTTATAAATTGGAAAACAGCAAGATCGTGAGGGAAAGAAGAAGCTGCCCCAGATGCGGAACTGGTGTTTTTCTTGCAGAACATGAAAACAGGCTGACCTGTGGAAAATGCGGTTATACAGAATTCAAAAATAAGAAGAAGAATTAAAGTTCGTCTATTCTTCTTGTAGTTTCCCCAGCAGCCTTTTCTACTTCTTTATATTTTGTTTTTTCAATTTCTTTTGATGCATCATCTTCTGGGCTTATCCTCAAGAGATTCAACAGGTGTGTCAGTTCTGAATCCAGTATAAGTGATAATGTTCTTAGCATCTCTGCTTTTTCCGGATCTATTGACTTTCTCTTAGCTGATACAAAACAGTCAAAGTGCACACTTCCCTTCTTTGTGAATGTAAACTTCTGGCCTGTCTTTACATCACTGCTGCATTCATAGCATTTAAATTGCGCCATATGATGAAAATACATTATGGCATATTAATTGTTTTCAGAATTTGCTATATGTAAAGTTACAGTCATTTATCCCCAATCTGTGTAACAATGCTCTTCTCTCCCGGGGATTTCCTGTTATACTTCCTGAAGAAAAGAACGTAAAGAACAGGATCCAGAAGTGATACAATACCGGCAAAAGAAAACATCAAGGTAATATAGCCTGCACTCAGTAGAAAACTTCCAAATGTGGTTGAAGCGCCATATGGCAATCTTCTCGATATACCTGTGAGGCTGTTTCCTCTTGCCCTTTCTTCCGGTTTCAGCAACTCCATCTGGAAACTTTGCCTGATTGGAAGGGCAAGCTGGTATAAACCGGTTCTGATGGCATATACCACCCCTGCAATAATGGGTGGAACAAATGGGATTATTATGAATAGGACACTTCCAAGTGTCCTGAATAAGCCAATGGCATATATTGCTCCAAAGAACCGTTCCATATATGTGGAAAAGCCAACGGCGATACCAGCTGCGATGTAGGACCCGGTGAATATTTCTGAAATGATATAGGCAGGCAATCCAATATCATGAAAGTACAGGGATATAATTGGCGTTACAACACCAAGACCAACGCTACCGAAAGCACCTGAAAGTCCAATTTTCAATATGTTTCCTCCAGATTCCATTTCTATTACTGGAGTCTTCTCCTTTCGCTTCTTAATTTTCGTGTCCTCCAGCAACAGTGTGATTGCTACAGAGGACAGATTCAATACAAGAGCAATTAGGAATAGTACCTGATAATAATTTGAGATGTATATTTCCAGCAAAGCCGATGTGGAACTGCCAGCGATTGCCGAGACAATGGACACTATCATCAGGATGGAATAGATTCCCGTCCTGTTTGATGGATCAGTCTTGTCTGCGACAAATGCAGTAAGTATTGGTGCCACTGGACCGCCACCTGCACCCCCACCAATTGCACTGAATGTTATGCCAAATAATGAAGTAAGAGATATGATTACGATATTCCTGGTGAACAGGAAAGATATGAATATGAATGCTGGAAGAACTGACATGAGAAGAAGCGTCTTCTTCCTGCTGTAAAGATCCCCCAGGAAACCCGATAGCAATACAAGAACTGAACTTGCCACAGTTGCCACAAGGGCATAGATTCCAACATATATGGTTGAGAAGCCTATGTGGACCAGGAACAATGGGATAAGAAACGCAATGTATCCAAAATAGAAACTTCTCAGTCCTCTTATGAGACCAAGCAAAGGAATCTGCTTCATCACCACGTATCCAACTCAAATATTAGAATATTGATAATCATGAGATTAAGTATTTATAAAGTGAGTTTTCCCTATTTCATTAACAATAATAATTCTTATAGGCGGGTTGTCATGCTTAATTGTGACCATAACAAGAAATGGTACTGCCTATCTTCCCTTACACTATGGAAAACCTCCGGAACTACTTTACAGGAAGATTGTCCGATTGACGGGACAGATATGTGAACTGATCTCCGAAACATATGGAACCCAGGAGCTCATATTGAGAATGTCGGATCCAGTATGGTTTCACTCGCTGAGCCTTGTTACCGGATTTGACTGGAATTCAAGCGGTACAACCACTACAACACTTCACGCATTGAAGGAATATTCAAACTCCAGGGACCTGGATTTCTTCGTTGCCGGAGGCAAGGGTATTCACATGAAGGAAAAATCAAGTGATATATCATCCAGATCCTCAATGTTCGCAACAGAGCATATTCCTGAAAGGGTCAGGAAGGAAACAGATCTTGCAGCCAAGATTGATGAGAACCTACTGCAGGATACATATGATCTCTATATCCACGGTGTTGTAATGGATTACAAGGGAAACTATTCGGTCATACAGCAGGGCCTGAACACTGATGAGAAAATGGCCAGGAGATATCACTGGTCTTCCAGGCATATCATGGAAAAAATGGAGGAAAGCCGGATGGGTATAAGGTCAGATATGCTTTCAGGCAACTGCCTTGATCTCTCGAGCCCACTTAGCAGGAAATCCAGGGAATCCATGCTTCAGGCAATCAAGGAGAAACCGAGAATTTCAAATGGGACCCAGCGAACCCTGGACTATTACAGTGATGAAAAGGTCCTGAATCTTGCAATAAAAGTACCCTGGAAAAATCTCGAGAAAATATACGAATTTGAGCCATCTAATTTTGATGACCTGCTTCTCGTTCCAGGGGCTGGCAAGAGCACTATAAGAGCACTCTGCTACATTGCAGAGGTCATCACTGGAGAGAAGCCAAGTTATGAGGATCCAGTGAGATATTCATATGCCCTGGGTGGAAAGGATGGAATTCCCAAGCCAGTTAACCATGAAGATTATGATCGATCAATAGAGTTCTTCGGTAACCTTCTGAAGCAGGGAGGAATGCAGGCAACAGAAAGGGAGAAGATACTGAGGAGGCTGAGCAGGGAAAGCGTAAATTCAGGATCTTACTATATTGTAAATTCCTGAGGTATGTTGTCCAATTCGTAAAAAGCCTTTTATATCTTTTTACGTTGAACTGCAGATTATCACGTTTAAACAGACCGGAGAAAAAAGAGGAGGTGTTGAAGAACATTTACCATTCCTTGATCCAATCATTTCAAAGTGGTTCAATGACAAATATGATTCCCTTACAGTGCCTCAGAAGAAGGTAATACCCCTGATTCATAAGGGTGAGAATGTACTTGTTTCCAGCCCAACCGGTACAGGAAAGACATTGACCGGATTTCTTGCCATAATAAATGAGCTCTTCCTGAGATCCAAGGAGAATGGGCTTGAAGATAAGATAGAGTGTGTGTATATTAGCCCACTGAAGGCTCTTGCCAACGATATAAACAGGAACCTGAACGAGCCCTTAAGGGAAATTTACAAACTTGCTGAAGAAAGTGACATGAACCTGCCAAAGATCAGGGTCGGCCTCAGAAGTGGCGATACAACACAGAATGACAGGCAGAAGATGCTCAGGAAGCCGCCACACATACTAATAACAACACCCGAATCCCTTGCCCTTTCACTGACTGCACCAAAATTCAAGGAAAAGTTCAAGGATGTGAAATATGTCATTGTTGATGAAATACATGAGGTTTCTTCATCCAAGAGAGGCACTCTGCTTTCACTGAACCTGGAAAGACTGGAGGAACTATCACCAGGATTTGTCAGAATTGGACTTTCCGCGACACAGGCTCCCCTTGACAGGATCTCAAATTTCCTATGTGGATATGAGAATGGAGAACCTAGGAAATGCAACATAGTGGATGTTGACCTGAAGAGGGGCCTTGATCTAATGACGCTGACACCTGTGGATGATCTCACGACTGCAGGATTTGAGGTTGCAAATGAAAGGATGTATGATATTCTTGTAAAACTCATAGAAGAACACAAGACCACGCTCATTTTCACGAATACAAGAAGTGCCACCGAACATGTGGCGATCAGGTTGAAAGCCCGCGGAATTGATAGCCTTGAGGCACACCATTCATCCTTAGGAAAGGAGATTAGGCTTGGCGTGGAAGAGAAATTGAAGAATGGAGAATTGAAGTGCGTTATTTCATCAACATCACTTGAACTTGGAATTGATATTGGCAGTGTCGATCTTGTGGTACAGATAGGAAGCCCTAAATCCGTATCAAAAGGACTGCAGAGGATCGGGAGGGCCGGGCACTCAATCACAAAACTAAGCCAGGGAAGATTTGTTGTCTTCAACCTGGATGATCTGGTAGAATGTGCAGTACTAACAAAGGCAGCCTATGATCGTGAGATAGATCGGGTCAGCATTCCAGAAGGTGCCCTTGATGTACTTTCGCAGGCAGTGGTTGGAATGTCCCTGGAAAAAACATGGAGCATTGATGAAAGCTACAACCTCATAAGGAGATCCTATCCTTACAGGAACCTGACCATGGAAGACTACATGTCAGTAATTAATTATCTTGCAGGCAGGATTGAAAATAACACCATATATTCAAAAATATGGTATGATGAGGAGGAGAAGGTATTCGGGAAGAAGAAGAGTACAAGGATGATCTACTTCATGAATATCGGGACAATTCCAGATGATTCAGACTACAGGGTGATCGATCTCAGCGGCAGGCATCTTGGCCAGCTGAGTGATAAGTTTGTTGAGAGAATGACAGCAGGGGATATCTTTGTTCTGGGTGCGAGAACATATGCATTCATACGCACGAGAGGAAACAGGGTGATCGTCAGGGACGCAACAGGCCTGAAACCAACAATTCCATCGTGGACAGGGGAGATGCTCCCAAGAAGTTATGATCTCGGGACACTTATCGGAAAATTCAGGGATAATATTCAGAAGAGTCTTGATAAGGATGATCTCAGGGAATGGCTGAGAGAAAATTATCACCTGGATGAGAATGGGGCAAGAAGCATCATTTCATATATAAGAGCACAGACCAAGTTCAACGTACCGACCGATAGCCATCTGTATGTGGAAGGATACCGGGAGAATGGATTATACAGTATACTGTTCCTGATACCTCTTGGCAGGAGGGTCAATGATGCCATATCGAGGGCTTATGCCCAGGCAATTTCCAATACATACGAGACAAATACAAGGGTTACTGTCACCGATGATGGATTCATGCTTACAGTTGAATCCTCAATCCCAATAAAGAATGTCATTAATCTCATAGACGCGGATAATTTTGTTGACTACGTGAAAAGATCCATCATGAATACAACTGTCTTCAAGGAGAGATTCAGGCAGTGCGCAACACGATCACTGATGGTACTGAGAAGATACAAGGGCCATGAGGTTTCTGTTGTGATCCAGCAGCTTAGGAGTGACAAGGTTTTGAGGGCAATAGAGAATATACCCAATTTTCCAGTGGTGACAGAAACATACAGGGAAATAATGAATGATATGATGGATGTACCCTCTGCTCTGAAATATGTTGAGGAAGTTATAGGAAGAAATCAGTATACTGTAAAGGATTATTCAGAGGAGGCAAGCCCGTTCTCCCTATCCCTAATCCTGGCCGGTGTTTCTGATGTTGTCCTGATGGAGGAAAGGGCCAAGCTGATGAAGGAATTGCAGAGCAGGATAGTGGATCGGGTATATGGAACAGAGTACATGGATTTCAAGATAAAGGATCCAAGAATAGTGGATAATTTTTACAGGAGCAAGGTTCCACCGGTAAGTGACATGGAAAGTTACATGGAATTGTGCAGGCATTTTCCAATGGTTGATATCACCAAGTCAAGGTTCAATTCTCCTTTCCCATATTCTTCAGTTGATACACCTGCCATTGGCAGGGAACTTGTGAAGGAAGAAAAGTTGTGGAGTATCAGCCTCAGGGGACTTTACTGGGTCACTGAGGAAAGATACGGACTTTTCAGGGAACTGTTCGCAAGAAATCGTCCGCTGAATGAGGAAGAGCAGAAGGTACTGGAAGAGTGCAATGGAAGCACGCCAAGGGAGATCCAGCAGAGTACGGGTTATGAAGAATCACAGGTAAAGAACGCCCTGCTTGCACTTGAATCAATGTACCTTGTTAGGAGAAAATTCAAGCGTGAAGCATTTTCCTATGAGAAGATTGATACTTA
Source organism: Thermoplasmata archaeon (assembly GCA_021810575.1). The sequence continues at coordinate 52,340 of JAJZIN010000003.1, read as the reverse complement.
TCCGGAAAGCAGTTATACAGTGGAAGATCTCTTCTTTGACCTGCTTAATTCCATGGGTCCAATGACCCTGGATGAGATCTCCGTTCGTTTCCCGGTAGAAAAGGACAGGATAGTGAAGACGCTTGAATTGCTTGAGTCAAGAGGGAAGATTACAGAGGAATATGTGACTCCAGTCTTTGCAAAGCAGTACATTGTTAAGGGAGACCTTGAAAGAATCTTGAGCACCGCATCGCTGGAACCGACAGCAATCAGGATGAGTCGTTATATGAGGAGGTTCAAAAGCACAGATGAATACCTTGAAAACCTTGGATTTTTTGTGAAAGATGAATCTGTAAAGGCCAGACTCATATCAGATGGTAAAAATCATGATGAGATCAATATACCCGTAATCAGGGGAAGATTCTTCAAGCACAGGCCCACGATCATGGAAAGGAGACTTGCCATGGCGCTGCAGAAACTGAGAGAATCACCCATGGATGAGAAGGAGCAGCAAATATATGATTTCCTGAAGTTTGGTGCGGTTACACTGGATGCAATTTCCAGGGAACTGAATATTGATCCGAAGGAGGCAAGACAGATCGTAAGATCGCTGGAGCACAGGATTCTCGTTTCTGAGGATGATGATACATATTCAAGAATAAGTATGGAGGATCAGCTGGATAGAAAGAATGCCATGGGGATTCTCCTTGATCATTTCGGTCCACTCACACAGAATGAGATAATGAACTCATTCTGGTTTTACATCAAAGCAGGAGATCTTGATGGAATAGAAATGCATTCTGGCCTGCATGGAACATATTACGGGAAGTTGCCGGAACCTGTTGAAGAAAGCATCATGCTTCCCATGGGAGACCCCGTTTCCATTATAACGGGAAGACTGGTCACGGAGGCAAGCAACCTGAACACCATGTTTTTCTCAAAGAATAACCTTGTATGCATCCTGTCCCTTGAACAGACACAGGAAGGAATGTGGATCGATGATCTCATAGTTGAAAAGGAGGAACTACTTCAGAATTTCTTTGATTATCTCGATGAGAGATTTGGCGGGAACGGCCTGTCCATAATATTCACAGGGGTCATGGAAAATCTCTGGGACATGCTTGAAAAGAATGGGTTCAGGAAGATCAGGGATGTTGCCATAAGAAGCAGTTCGGAAACAGAACTGTTATACAGTGATGAACTCTTCCAGAGGTCACTCTACTGCTATTCACAATCAAGAGTTACCAAAAGGACTGTCATGGATTCCATAATGGAAGCAAGGCTTGGCATAAGAGATGCAACTGAGGCATATGCCAATGGCATCAGGTCCACAGATGTTGACAGTTATTTCTATTCGGATATACTCTTCAATTTCAATGGCCCCATGAATCTCAATTCAAAGGCGACAATGGAGACTATTTCACTTTACAGGACGCTCAGGGGAAGGAAGATCGACAGGCTTGAGATGGATATTCTGAAGATCATAATGGATTATCCAAAGCCTGAGGAGGAGGTCCTCATTAATGTTCAGGGTTCTCATGACAGGGCTGTGGCATCTATCAAGGATCTATGGAACAGATCCATAATATGCAAGGATTCAGATTCAAAATTCAGGTACGTTGTTGAGAAGTTTGAACTGAAGGAGGCCGCCATGATCCTGGAGACAAAGATTTTAGAATCATTTGGCTTCCTAGATTTCCAGCTTTTTTCAGAGATCACGGGAAACAGGGATGAACAGCTCTATTCAGGAACAATCGACATTGTACGAAAGAAGGACGGATTGAGTAACTGCATCATCCTTGACAACAAGAGGGCGGTTCTTGTTACTGCAAGATTTCTTGACATGAGGAAAAAATCTGCAAAGCCATTCATAATAGGTCCAAGAGACCTTTTCAGCTACATATTCAGGAACCAGATCAAGACCCAGACTGGTGGGACGAGGAATTTCCTCCTCATAGATAACCTATCAGTGAAGGCATTTTCATCGGTAAAGAGAAACAGGAATGAATTGAAGATAGAAGAGATGAGTGGTGAAAACGAGATCAGGAAGGAATTCATAAAGGAATTCTCAAACTCAGGATACTCAATCAGGTTTTAATACCAATTAACTTATATCTGAATTTATAATTATTCTGTAATGACACTGAGCTTTGATTTCAATGAATTATCTTTACTTATTTCCGGCATAAATGTGGTCGTCTCCCTTTTTCTATTGCTGGTTTCACTCAAGGCCGTGCGGAAGGGTGTGGGAATAATAAAATACCTGAGTGCTTTTTTCGGGCTGGTACTACTGGATTCAGTATATATTGTCATAACAAATTTCGGTCTTGGCTTCCTGAATGCTTACAGCCGGATACTGCTGGAATTGACGGCACTTATTGTGATGCTCCTGTTTTATTCTGGAATGATAAGGGGAAAGAAGAATTGACTGACGAAACTGATCCGAGAACCATACTGATCCATATAATTGAGAGTGAACCTGGACTTCATTTCAGGGCACTCCAGAGAAAGACCGGAATGGCTGTTGGACAGTTGGAATATCATCTATATAAGCTTGAGAAAGAAGATGAGATCATGATCAGGAAAGATGGTCGTTACAAGAGATATTTCCTGATTGCATCATCAGATAATACCAAAAAGATTCTTGGATACCATCTCCGGAACAAGATTAGCAGAAACATCATCATGCTGCTCCTGAGGAAAAGGGAGATGAGTATTCAGGCCCTCAATGAAAGGATGAAGGACAGGGAGAAGCTTGATGAGGCCATAAAGGTGCTGCTGTCTGATAATATCCTGATCAGGGAGAATGATCGCCTCTCCCTGAAGAATCCCGACTCAGTTAAGGAATATATAAGAAAGAGCAGGAAGTCATTCCTGGAAGAGCTCTCAGATAGCTTAATAGATATGCTTGACGAGGAATAGCTCAGGGTTTCTTTCTTCTGTAGACATATCCGGAGCCTATCATGACCATACCAACCACAAGACCTATGGAAAGGTAGACCGAGTTTTCAAGGATAAGATTCACAACACCATTCTCTATATCTTTCACTGTTATGTTTTTCAGTATATTCTGGCCTGGAATGGAAAGGTAAGGATCATAGGATATGTTGGAATATTTTCCATTTCCGGTGAATACGTAACTAAGGGCGTTAAGGTTTGAACCATTGGGACCGTAATTGAGCGTCTTCATTTCCCTTGCCATCCCGTCCATGTAATAAGTGCCATTGTAAAGGAAGTAGATATTCCTGTCCTGATCTATGTGCAGCCTTATGCCACTGTAAAACTGGTTCCTTTCTGTCATTCTGGCACCGGTAAAATTCTCTACTCCTATGCCATTTGAACTTGAGGAGAAGACCGTTGGGATTATTATATGATATGTGCCGCCAAGGGTTGAATGAACATTCATCTCATAAGTAATTCTCAGTGAGTTATTGCTACCTACGAATATGTTCCCATTTAGGCCTGTGATGGTATTGTTATACCTTGTCTCGAAGACATTGATTGTCATATTTATGAAGAGGTATCCATAATTGAGGGGGAGAAAGTTCCCGGACGACTCCGCCAGTATTCCCGGCATGCTTATCTCGAATACCCTTTCCTGAAGAAAATATGAGTATGAGATGTTAAGTTTTCCGTTTACCGTTTCGTGGTACGATTCCCTTATTGCCTTTCCAAAGCTCAGGTTTGTATTCTTTCCCATGTCTGAATTCATGAATCCCGAGGTGTTTATTATTGGGTTGCTGGTGATCTTTTTAAAATTGGAATCCAGGTACTGAGGACTGAAGAGATCGAGGGAAATTTTCTGGTTTCCTATGGTCAGGTTGAACGTGGGTGATTTATCAAACTGTATCTGCCCATCACTATGTCCGTGTGCGACACCCATGTACATGGGAGAAATCACAAGAACTGTGGCAAAAATTATGATGAAGGCAGCTTTCATTTATTCAAATATATGTTACAATATTAAATCTTTATTGGTACAAAGTTTCAGGAGAATTCTTCTTCCAGTTCTATTATTACCTGATTCAACACCTCTTCAAATGTTAGGCCTGAATATTCCATCAGTCCTCCTATTTCCGTTCTTAACTTTGCCTGGAATTCATCTCCTTCCTGGAGAAATTCTATGTTACAAATAAGTTCCTGCATAATGATTACCAATGCCTAATGAATTAAGGTTTATATAATCATTTCTTTACGATTCATACGACTTTTGGCTCTCCAGTTCCCTTTACACCTCCCTCGATCATGCCCAATGCATAATGTTTATCTGTACCTATTTTCGCATGAATTAATTGGATTCTGAAGGTAACATTCTTCAGAATTATTATTTTCTTGACCTCATATAGAAGACTGCGCTGCCCACAATGAATCCTGCAATGACTGAAATGGCAATATATAGAATGACTGTGGAAGGAATTCCAGAACTCCTCTGAAAACTGATTTCCATATATACATTTGAATTATTGAGGGAAATTGATCCACTCTTGACGCCATTATACCCGGATGGTGTCGTAATGGAATAGGTGTAATTTCCCTTTGCCAGGTTGTTGAAGGTGATTATGCCAGATGTTGAACTTTTAATTGCTCCACCCAGATCAACAGACCATTTGCTGCCTCCCGATAGACCAGATTCAGTGAATGTGACTGAGTATGTGCTGACAAGCTGGTTGCTGTAAACATAGTTTATGGTTATATTTTCTTCTGGACTGGTAACCTGCACAACCGGTATGTTTGAGGCCTCGTAACCATAGGCATCCTGTGGAAGGAATTCATATATTCCCGGTAATATGTAGAATGTTACATTACTGCCAGTGGAAATGAATCCTTCGTTTGCAGCCGGAATTGAGAATCCCCAGAGCGTTCCTGGAGGAAGACCACTTTCCCGTACAGTAATACTGAATAGTTCGCTGTAGTGCAGCGTAAGATTCACCATTGGACCGTCTACAATGAAAGCTCCAGAACTGTCCATTAAAGAACCAAGATAAAATAAGGGTTCCAGGAGAATTTGCCTGGACTCCAGTGCAATGCCTGTGGCAGTATAACTTCCATTTGGAAGGTATATTGAGGTACCGCTGCCTTCAACGGGGAGTATATCATTGTTGATGTCTACATAACCCATTACCTGTCCCTGCGGGGTAAGTGGAAGACCTGTTGCGCTGACAGTTGTCCTGTAATAGTACCTGGTAAGAGGCACGCTGTCATATGCATAATTTATGCTTCCATTCAGGAGTCCCTGACCGTTGAACACAAAGCCTACACCTGTTCCATTGTATGGGGCATTACCATTCCCAAAGTAATTGTAGTAATAATTTCCTCCAGTGTAGTTTGAATGTGTTATACTCCCCCTGAGTTCCTGTGCCATGAACATTACCGATGATGTAACCGGTTCTCTTGTAATATTGAACCTGTTCTGGTATCTCACGCTTCCATCAGAATAGAGATTCCCATATTTTCCTTCCAGGCTCACTATGGGAATTATGGATGTGAATTCATTGTTGTAGATGGTGTTGTTTGAGCTTGCGACTATAAGCCCTATGGGTGCTGCACCGAACAGTGCTCCTGCGGGTATGAGATTATAGTTTGAGAATGTGTTGTTCCATACATATATGTCTGATTTTACTGCCACATTGTTGTAAATGAGCATGCCTGATCCTGCACTTTCAACCTCATTGTTCTCAACCAGACTGTGAGTATCATTCCATAACATCAGACCAGCGATCGGCGGGATATTATACGTGGTATAATTTGAGTACGTCAGGGATGAAAACCATCCGGAAATCACGTTATTTCTTATAATTAAGTTACCTGAGTCATAGAATACAAACTGAAGGAAATTTGACGATGTCACGCCGAAGGCTGAAAGAAGGTTGTTCAGGCTTATTGTGTCATAATTTATCTGGAATGCCGGCTCGTTGTTTTTGCCAGAGAAATTCTGAACAACTGTATACGCAGTGGTATTGTGTATGAATACTCCGTAAAATACCGGGTATAGATAATCATTAACCTGCGCAAAGACAGGATTGATTGCATTGGGAATATTACCAGTGTTCCCCTGTGATGATTGAATACCACTGATCACATATGGATTGCCTTCCGTACCTGAACCGGATAAACTTATATTTTTTACCTGGCCATTATTGGAGGCGTAAAAAGGAGTGTAGATGCCATAGGAAATGCTGTATTCTAAATTTATTTTTCCAAGTGAATACCGTTGTCCCGCTAACAGTTTTACCCCGTTGAAATATACGGGCTTATGATAACTCATCAGGACCTCAATGGAATATGTTCCCGGACTGATATGAAGATAAAACTTCCCACTTTCCCCTATTGGAGAGCACTGTGCTGTCTCATTGTTTATCCTGTTGCCGGATCCGACAATGAGAAAAGCGTTGGACGGGCTGATAGTTCCATTCAGGATTGCATAACCCTGTGTACTGTCCGTTACATTCCATAGTTTTTCAATAAAGGATGGGCCTGTGTGAAGATGTGCAGTAGCCCCCATGAAATATTCACTGATACCCGTAGATGTTTCACCGGTCTCTGAACCCACGTCATAGGCTGATCTTATATTCCTGTAAGTTCCGGCACTGTTTTCATATTTTAGCGACATGGTAGCATTGATGTTGTTGAACTGTGCGTTCGATCCACCACCTTCACCTCCAAGAATCATTTCAGCATCCATTGGTATAAAACCATTCTGAGACAGGTTTGTCCCAGTTACTGTGTATTCCGGGATAACCATTGAACCTGAACTGCTGCCTGATGTTGAATTGAACTGTACTCTGTCATAGGAACCCTTTTCATTGACCTTTACACCCTGTGAGTTCAGGTATGAAATGGAATAGTTGAAAAATACCGTGTTCTCGCCTCCATAATTAGATGACGACAGATACAGGTTGAGTGTGAATGGTTGTGGTACATTCAGCGTTGGGCCAATATCATAATAAAGTACCCCCGGTTCCACAGAACCATTTCCCGATATTATATCATTTGCCTGCATCACGGCAGTCGGGGAACTGAAATTCCATATGTTATCTATGAATGTAAGCTGATGGGTGGATGTTGAATAATCCACCACATTCTGGGTCCAGAACTGGTATCCTGTTTGGCCCAGTATTGTCACGTTATTCAGTATGGCGTTCATTTGGATTGAGAATGAGTGAAATGAATCTCCATCCATATACAGCTGTGATGCTGAATTTATTGAAATCTGTCCATCAAAGCTTCTTGTTGAATAAGAGTATGGTGAAAGTTTCCCACTTTCATTAATTATTCCATAGCTTGCTATACCCATGGGGGCTGGTGCTGACTCATATGATGGAAGGTAAATAGTACCCTTTCTCAGCGGTTTCTCTGAAAAATTTGGTGGAAGTTTTGCTATAGCTGGAATCTTCAGTGAATTCAGTCCCGATATGAGCCTGCTTTCCATGGAAGTCCAGTTGTTTCCAGCAGCTGAGCTGACTGTTGAAGTGTTCAGGTCGGGTGTCAGGTATTTTAAGCCGGAACTATTTCCTGAGTTTTCACTAGAAACGATAGATCCTGAATTCTTGACACCACTGGTTTGATGGACGTTGGAAACAGGCGTAATGGTAAAATTAGCCATTGAAATAATCATGATCACAGTTAACGTGATAATAATGAGTGAGAATACAACTCCCCTTTTCATGGCTCAAAATCATAAATACACTATTAAAGTGTTGTGGAACGTTATTGAAAATATTGTCTATGTATCATTCCGGATCAGGATTCCTTCTTCACAACGCTTGTGATAACAATGGCATAGACTATGAAGAAGAGGATAATGGCAGGAATTATTCCTATATCAGCAGAAGGAACTCCCTGTACAAGAAGAATTATTCCAAATCCAGCAAGCATTGCTGCCAGTGCGATATATATGACGCTTCTTTCAAAAAACCCAAGCTCCTTCTCAATTTCCTCCCTGTCATATCCTGCAGGTATGAGGGGAATTTCCACCTTGCTGGTAGTTTCCATTGCCATTATTCCTATTGTTGAGAGCACGACTAACACAAGGAAAAATGAAGCGTTATATGCCCCCTGGGTGGACAGCATGGCCAGGGACGAGAATGATGAATGCAGATACCCTGTTGAGAATATCAATGCTACCGGAACGAGCAGGACAGGCAGAAATTTGATTGGAGAAACTTTCTCGTTTCCTGTCTTTGTCCTCTGGAATACCGGTATGAGAGAAAGACTGAAGAATAGCAGTATCAGGAGATCAAAAACATATCCGATTGAATTTGATGATGCAGTGAAAAATATGAGCACGTAGATGTACCCGAAGAGCACGGTGATAAGCAATGTAAGGCTGGACCTCATTACCAGCCAGCCTCCATTGCAAGCCTGTATGCAGCCCTTCCAAGGCTTTCATTTACAGGGTCCCATTGAATCACCCTTCCGGATGTACTGCTTAACCTGTTCTTAGTAAGGTTGTAATTCTTGACTGAGAAGACCTTGCCCAATCTTGGGTCGGTGAATTTGGCAGCTATGCTTTCTGCCCTTATATCAACTATTGTGGGAACAACCTTGAATCTCGCAAGGTGTGATGATATACTTTCAATTCTTGATAGATTCCCCTTCTCCAGGCTTGTCATGATCATGACGCTTGGTCTTGTTTCCATCATTATTCTTGTTAGGGAAGAACCCAGTCCGGTGAACTTTTCAGTGACCCACTTAGATTCCAGGAGAAGGAGGCTGAGCCTTATCTGGTTGAATGTGTCCATACCTGAAGAGGGAAGAACAAATTCATTCCGTTTCAGGTGATTGAGCTTGATTGGCCAGAATCCCACGTTATAATTTTTTGATAGAAGGTATTTGGTGCCAGAGAGAACCATTGCTATGGCATATTCAAGTGGGTTTTCCACGCTTGATCCTCTTGACATGAAAGGTGAAACGTCCACGTAAAAGATGAAATTCTTCAACCCCTCTCTTTCATAAACATTCACCATCAGGTTTTCCTTGTAGGATATCTTGGCTGAACTCTTCCAGTTGATGGTTTTGAATGGGTCCCCTGGAACATATTCCCTTATGGATTCAAATTCATGTGTTGGTGGACCTGTTCTCGTTACGGAGTTTCTTGGTTTGATCCGGTTTGATTTGAGCTGGAACTGGCTTTTCTTCAGCATCTTCACCTGCGGGTCTACCTCTATGTTATGATCAACTGGAAATTTCAGCAGTTTTTTTCTCTTGTAACCTATTACCGGCTGGTATTCAATAATAATTTCACCCCAGTCAAAGATTCCTCTCCTTGTGGTGACTATGGTATAATCCATGGTTTTTTCCCTTTCCCTGAATCCCTTAAAAAAGAGGTGTACATTTGTTCCATTAACAATATTCATTTCCGGGAAGGTTGGGAGCTGCATGTTAAGCATGCCAAAGCCTTTCTTTGCAGAGATTTTTACCCATATAGTGTATTCATCTCCAACCTTCAGGAATTTAGGTATATCATAGTCAATGTCAAGCTTCAGGTCCCTTTCCAGATATGACAGCAGAAAGATGAAGATCACCGGCATGAACAAAGAACCGAATATGGCCTTCTGTGTTGATATTATACCTGCTACTGCTATGAATGCTGAAACAATTGAGAGTATGAGTATCTGCTTGTTCCATATGCTGTTCATCAGTTACCTTTTGGTACTTCCATCTTATCCAGATATTCCTTTACTATGGCTTCCGGACTTATTTCATCCATGACCTGTTCAGGCTTCAGTATTATCCTGTGCGCAAGACATTCTATTGCCACATTTTTAACATCATCCGGTATTACATAATCCCTTCCATCAATCATTGCCATGGCCTGGGCCAGTCTCATCAATGAGATAATTCCCCTTGGACTTGGCCCTGCCATTACCCTCTTGTCATCCCTTATCTGCCTGAATTGAGAGATGTAACTGGTGATCTCATCACTTACCGTTATTTTTTCCGACGTCTTTTGCAGTTCGATGATCTTGGAAGCATCCATCAGTCTTGTCGCCATGGAACTTGGATCATTTGTTCCCCATAATTTTCTTCTTCTCAAAATTTCCAGGTCATCCTTTGGGTAACCGAACGAAAGCCTGATCATGAACCTGTCCATCTGTGCCTCTGGCAGTGGATATGTGCCCTCGAATTCTATTGGATTCTGTGTTGCAATCACGATGAATGGCGGAGGAAGCTTTATCGTTTCTCCTTCAATTGTTACCTGCCTTTCTTCCATGGATTCAAGGAGAGCGGCCTGTGTTTTTGGAGGTGCCCTGTTTATTTCATCTGCAAGTATGAGGTTGGAAAATACGGGGCCCTTTACCAGTTCAAAATTACCCGTAGAAGCCCTCCAGATCTTTGTACCGGTGATATCACTTGGAAGCAGGTCTGGGGTGAACTGGATCCTCTTGAATCCTATACCGAGAACATTTGAGAATAATTTTGCTACAAACGTTTTTCCAATTCCTGGATTGTCCTGCAATAATACATGGCCAGAAGCCATTATTGATGCAGTTATCTTTTTCAATGGATCACTATCGCCAACAAAAAACTTTGATATTTCGCTTACTATGGAACCTGATTCCTTAACACTTTCACTCACGTCTTTTTCTAAACTGTCATTGTTCATTTTTTTCACCCACTGCCCCCATATATTTCAATAGATTTTCCGTAATATTCTTCCTTCTTGAAACTTCATTTTCATAAATCCTGCTATTCCTCTTTGCAACTCCAAGTGCAACAGATCTCGGTGGAGTGTATTCAGTTGTCTGCTTCAACAATCTTAAAATGAAATCGAGGTCCATGCCCCTTTCTGTAAGATACTTTGTTACGGCAATTATGAGTTGCTCCTTTGCTCCTTCATTCTCAAATATCTCAACTGCCTTTCCCATATATGATATATCTGAGTAAGACGTGAGATTTGAGACCTTCTCAAATTTGTTGAATGTTGTTAGATTGGAATCCTCCATCTTCCTGGAAGAGCTTTTGTAAAGGGCCTTGACTGCATAAAGGATCCCTATGAGGAGGATGATTGTGAAGAAAATGAGAAATATGTAGGAGTATGAATTGGATGAAAATTCTATATACATTCCCAGGAATAGGCCCAGTATGAAGAAGAATGTACCTATGGAGCCACGAATATTCACTATCTGAGAGGATAATATTGAATTCTGCTCATTTTTAGAGTCAAGTCCAAAATAGAAAAATGATGTCACAACAAGGGCAATGAAGGTTGACAGCAGGCCATATGAGATCGGCAGGACCCTGCTAACGTCCGTGAAAATGGCATACAATATAAGAATGAGCAGGGAAGTGGTGAAGGGTGTTATAAACATGGCAAATCTTGGCCAGTCCCTGTTTACTCCATCTATCTTTCCCATCTTTCTTCCGGTGAAGAAGATGGAAAGTGATATCAGGATTGGAAAAAGCGCAGTTTCCTGCAAGTAATGGGTTGGATTGACAGCCTGTAGAAATGGTGAAAATAGAAAAATCCAGAAGAATAAAATGAACACAAATGGGAATAGAAGATACCAGAATGCATAGTATGGTCCAGTTTTTTCAATTTTTTTCAATAATGTTCCTATTCCATATGCAAACACCAGAACGTCAAGTAGAATTACCAGGGAAGCCGTGATGGATGGAAATGTTATATAGATTGGCAGGAGCAGGATTATCCCAATCAGGAACAGGATATATCCCAGTAAATTATCGTATGATTTCTTTTTAATCTGATTATTTTCCAACAGCAACCCCTACATAAACATTTTAGGATCTTTCATTGCGTTTTTAAGATACCTTAGGAATTCGTAATATTCATTACTATTAATTCTTTTTTGTCCATAATATATCCGTTCATATAACTTAATCAATTTATCAGCGTCTGATTTGCTCTTTATCAGGTTCTGGAAATCGCTTGAATTTTCCAGTTCCCTTAAGGTCCTGTTCTTCAATGACTTCAGAATATCATTTCCAAGATTTCCTGTTAACTGTTTCTGGGCGTCCTCCCGGATGTTTATTCCCACTATATCCTTTTCTTCACTTCCATCATTCCAGATGCCCTTGATAATATTTTTTCCCCTGTTCAGGGTCATCCTTATCTTTCCTTCGGTCACATTACCCTTCAGGTTGCTGTCTGATGAATCAATCTGCATATTCCTGCTTATCTCTACATTGAGCGGGCTGGCATAATCCCAGATAAGTGGCATATCCTGAGGAATCTCAGGTTTTATGTAGCCTTTTCCCTCCCAGCCCATGAAATTTTTAAGTTTTAGGATATAATTCCCTGAATCGTCATCCCTGTGGGTATTAGTTTCTGATACAGCCTGAAGTGCATCATTCTTTTCACTTCTTGAATCGTAGGATTCCTTGTAATCTTTCCTGACGCCATTTTTCTTATTTACCTTCTTGTTTGGTTTTTTTCCGCTCATTGATTTAATGGCGTAAAGACTCATTATTACGGCGATTGCTATGACCACTACGAGCAGGAATATGGGATTCAGTATGATCTGCTGGAGGACAGTCACTTTATTATTTACGTTGCTTGAGGAACCATGACCTCCATGACCACCTCCACCGCCAGAGGATGATGAAGTTGTATTCGCCTTGGTTAAATTAAAGTTAAGCGGTGGCAAGGTAACATTGAATTGTGGCCATTTAATATGGAAATTCGGGAGCTTGAAAATTGAACCCAGATTGAGATTCAGGCTTGGCAGTTTAAAATTGAAATTGGGTAGGCTGAACCCAAAGCCATTTCCCAATCCACTCCCAGGGCCACTTCCTGAACCTGTTCCTCCTCCGCTGCCGGACCCACTTCCAGGACTGGATGAATGAATTACAGGTACCGATGAAAGGGATGATATAAGAATCCATGTGACAATCACTACTGCAACTATGGATATCACGGCCTTCTTATATCCCATATATAGTTATACAGAATTTGTAATATAAATTTTTGTTTCTTTTTTCCGTAAATTAATGATCTTTTCCACCACTTTAAATTTGGAAAAGCATCAATCTGTTACCTATCTGCAACAACAATGATGTATTTTTTTAAATTCTAAAAAAATCAGAGGGAAATAGTTATCATGTGGTATTCGTGAAAGATTATTCTCCGATGTCCTTGTTTCTTCGTAATAAATATATATGTATGTAACGTATTGTCTATTCAATGATTGTACTTGAACCAGATGAAAATGAAATTCTCGAAGAAAAGAGCGTTATGGTACAGAATGGCGCACGAGTAGAGGATGGAAAACTACACGTAACAAATAAGAGAATCATTTATGAAAAACTTGGTGAAAGAAGATTAAGAAGGGCTGAAGCATCAAAAATATTCCTGGAAATTCCAATGTATGATGTCCTTAATGTTTCTTCAGCAGTTCCAAAAATGAGCCTTCTTACAAAAAAGAAACTTGCTGTTGAATTCAGGAAGGATGGAGACATGCAAACTGTTGAGTTTGAAATAAAGAAGCCAGAAGGAATAGTAGACATCATCAAGAACTGGGCAACAACCTCAAAGAGGGAGCATGAAGATAGATTGAGGCAGGAAGATCAGGAAAGATTCAGGAGAGATGTTGAGATGGCAAAGGCCAAGTCTAACAAGAGTAATGTCAATGTCATCAGCTTCGGGAGAAATGGTAGCCAGCCCAGTTCCCAGAATAAGGGTACAGACATCACCCATGACAACAAAGCAAATCTTCCAAAGCCAGCAGAAACTGTGGAGGTTTGCCCTGAGTGTGGTAGTTACATTCCTGAAGGTAGCAAATTCTGCCCTGAATGCGGATACAAACTGAAGAAGTCATAAGAATAAGTTTGAAAATTTACGTAAGATCCTGATTAAGTATTTTCCAAAAGTTATTCCTAAAAGCAAGTTGTATCATTTTTTAAAAAAAATCAAGCAAAATCTTAATACTGAAATTTCCATAATGAAGAGTGGACTCAAATAACGAATCTATTGAAGATTGGGTAAACAGTGAAAACATTCAAACTACAAAAGATGTAGAAGTGCCAAAGATTCTTTTTGATCAGGTTATCGGTCAGGAAAGCGCTGGAGAAGTTGTGAAAAAAGCAGCGCTCCAGAAAAGGCACGTGTTGTTGTTAGGTGAGCCTGGAACAGGTAAGTCCATGCTTGCACAATCAATGGTGGATTTCTTGCCCAAGGAGGAACTCGAGGATATTGTGGTTTTCCATAATCCCGAGGATAATAACCGTCCAAAAATAAAAACTTTCCCGGCTGGCAAGGGAAAGGAAATAGTGAGACAGTACCAGATAAGGGCTGAGCAGGATAAGAAGGACAAATCCAGGATGATTATGACCATAGTGTTCTCAATCTTTATCGTTGGACTGATTCTGTCAATTCTTACACTGAACTATTATATAGTGTTTCTCGCACTGCTCGTAGCTGTTATGATATACTTCTTCGCTTCAATGAACCCGGCGATGAGATCAGAAAGAGCTATGATTCCTAAGATTCTGGTGTCACATACACCAAATGATAAACCACCATTCGTTGATTCAACAGGCGTTCATTCCGGTGCGCTTCTTGGTGATGTAAGGCATGATCCGTTCCAGTCAGGTGGATTGGAAACCCCTTCCCACGACAGGGTTGAGGCTGGAAATATACACAAGGCTGACAAGGGAGTTCTGTTCATAGATGAAATTAACCTGTTGAGGCCGGAAAGCCAGCAGGCATTACTCACTGCAATGCAGGAAAAAAAGTTCCCAATATCAGGACAGAGTGAAAGAAGTACAGGTGCCCTTGTACAGACTGAACCTGTTCCATGTGATTTTGTTCTAGTTGCTGCAGGGAATCTTGACGCATTGCAGGGAATGCATCCGGCGCTCAGATCAAGGATCAGGGGATACGGTTACGAAGTATATGTAAGGGATTCAATGGAAGACAATGAAGAAAACAGGAAGAAATTACTTCAGTTCATTGCCCAGGAAGTTGTAAAAGACAAGAAGATACCCCATTTTGACAAAAGTGCAATAATAGAGATAATGAAAGAGGCACAGAAAAGATCGGGAAGAAGAGGCAAACTGACTCTGAGATTAAGAGAGCTCGGTGGATTGATCAGAGCTTCAGGGGATGTGGCAATTTCGGAGAAGGCATCGGTCGTTACTTCAGATCATGTAATCAAGGCCAAAGATTTTAGTAAACCGGTTGAGCAGCAGATTGCCGATAGATCACTAGAGGTGAAACAGCTCTACAAGACTTTCCACAATAAAGGTTCCGAAGTAGGAACGGTAAACGGTCTTGCAGTTATGGGAGCTAACTCAGGAATGGCAGAATATACGGGAATTGTCATGCCTATTGTTGCAGAGATCACACCTTCACAGACAAAGGGACACGGAAGTGTTTTTGCAACTGGAAAGCTTGGAGAAATTGCAAAGGAAGCGGTGCAGAATGTCTCCGCTGTCTTCAAGAAGATAAGCGGGAAGGATCTTTCTGATCTTGATATCCATATACAATTCATTGGAACTTACGAGGGCGTAGAGGGTGACAGCGCAAGTGTTTCAATCGCTACAGCCGTAATATCAGCCATAGAGGAGATACCCATAAAGCAGAATCTTGCCATGACAGGTTCGCTGAGTGTTAGGGGTAATGTTCTTCCAGTGGGAGGTGTTACTGCAAAGGTCGAGGCAGCCATTGACGCTGGACTGGAGGAAGTAATAGTCCCCGCGTCCAACTTTGGGGATATAATCCTCGATCAGAAATACACGGATAAGATCAAGATAATACCGGTCTCCACTATTGAGGAAGTACTTGATGAAGCCCTGGAAAAAACTGAAGAAAAAAAGTTGCTATTTGAACGGATAGCAGAGCTTCTAAAACCAGCAAGTGCACTTTCCCCAGCCAAGAAGGGAAGGACTGGAACCAGTGCCGCCTGAAGTTGTTAAACTTGTCTCTGATTCCGTGCCAATCAGGGAACTAGATCAAGGTCTCCATATCAATCATTCATTTTTCAAGAGAGAAATAGGGAAACCTGCCCTGGTAGAAGCCTGGGAAAGATCAATGAAATTTTCAAGAACGAGGATAAGGGACAGGAGCATGTATTTTTTATGCCTTATTACTGGAAAATCACACTTAGATAGAGCGAAGGAATTTGGAGGATATGGACTTGATGACAGAACTTCCTACTTAATTTTTGAAGATCATGATAGGAATTTCATTGATAATATTAAAGGGGTAAAAAGTTATCCCTATGGAAAATTAGCAGACGAGGGAAAGACATTTTATTTTGAAATGACTATGGCTGAACTTGAGTTGATCCGAAAATGACAGTAAATAAATTTCTTGCCTATACCGGGCATATAAACCTTGATGTTGTGCTTAAGGTTGACAAGATAAATGATAATGTTACCCTGCCAGTAAGTGAAGTGAAGGAAACGTTTGGAGGCACTGCGGGAAATTTCGCGATGATTGCCTCAAAACTAGGAATGAAATTCAGGTTATATTCCATTATTTCGAGGGTAAGCCATGGGAGTTACATAAAGAAATTGAATGAACTGAATATAGATCTCAGTGGGGTCAAGATAACCGATGAAAGCTACGGACCGGTCTGCTATGCAGTTAACGATGGAGAAAAACAGAAATATTTCCTTGCGGAAGGGCCGATGAAATATGAAAAATATGATATCCTGGACGAAAAGTATGAACATCTCCATCTTGGAACAGGAAACCCGGAATTGAATGTTCAGATGGTTGAAAATGCAAGGTTTGATTCTCTCTCCTTTGATCCTTCACAGGAAGTATTCTTCAAGTACGGAAAAAATGAACTCAGGTATTTCCTTGAAAAATGTGAATTTATAATGGGGAACGAAGAAGAAATAAATTTCATGTTCAAAATGTCTGAGATTGACATGAAAGATTATGCCGGTGAAAAGCACAAGGTCATAATGACTGCAGGTTCCAGAGGTGCCTATGTCTACAGTTCCAGGAATACACATGTATATCCCTTTGATGAAGTTGTGGAAGGTGGCAATACTCTTGGTGCTGGAGACTCCTTCAGAGCCGGTTTCTATTACGGATTGAAGAATGGCATGAATGTCGTTGATTCCGTAAAATGCGGAAATGCAACTTCATTTGTAATAGTTAAGAACGGGATAGAGAATGCTGAACTTGTCGGCGAAGAGATATTAAGCATGGCAAAAAAGTTAAAGGCAGAGGAAATTGCGTGATATGACAGTTTACACATTTGAGGGAAGAGTTCCAAGCATATCAGGAGATTCGTACATATCTCCAAGCGCAACAGTGATTGGTGATGTTACAATTACAGGTCAGGTATGGGTTGGCCCTGGTGCGGTTATAAGGGGAGATTATGGGAAGATTATCATAGGAAATGGAACTGCGGTGGAAGATAATGTGGTGATTCACGCCAGGCCTGGAGAGGTGACCACCATAGGAGAACATGTTACACTTGGCCACTCATGTGTTATCCATACTGCAACCATAGAGGATTATGCAGTAATAGGGATGCACTCAACCATAACCGATTTTGCAAAGGTAGGAAGGTGGGCGGTTATAGCTGAACACGCGCTTGTAAAAACAAGGCAGGTAATTGAACCGGAGAAGATAGCAGGGGGTGTACCGGCCAAGGTTATAAAGGATGTGTCTGAAGACTACAAGGCCCTGTGGGAAGACTACAAATATAATTACACATCTTTCTGCAAGAGATATAAGGATAACCTCAGGGAAAAATTATAATAGCGCTTTCTTTCTTTCATGTTATGGAAGAAAGGTTCGATATAAAAGGAACATCACTGAGGATAATTCTTGATTCCAGAGGAAACAAGACAGTTGAGGCTACAGTTGTATTAAATTCTGGTGCAAAGGGTATATGTTCTGCACCAGCCGGAGCAAGTACGGGGGCAACAGAGGTTATACCATTCAGGGATGGAAGGGCAGAAGAGAGTCTGAATTTTTTTGAGAGAAATGTTAAGGAATCACTGAAGGGATTCAATGGGTTCAATCAGTCAGGTTTTGATAATCTCTTGAAAAATATAGACGGGACTGAGAACTTCTCTTCAATGGGTGGCAATGTTTCCACAGCCCTGTCTGTTGCACTGGCAAAGGCAGTTTCCAATGAGCTCGGAATTCCACTTTACAGATATGCAGGTGGAAATTTCAGGATGAAAGCACCGAAACCCATTGGAAATGTGATTGGTGGTGGAAAACACGCAATTAATGGAACAACATTCCAGGAATTCCTTGTTTCCAATGATTCTTCCTCGTTTCTGGAGGCCATAGAAATAAATGCCCTTATCCATAAGAGGATCGGGCAGAAGGCAAAGGCTATAATGAAGAACGTCAGCATTGGAGTTGGTGATGAGAGGGCCTGGGTCCTTTCAATAAGTGATGATCAGGCAATGCAGCTACTGAAAGATTCAGCGGACGAGATAGCTGAAGAGAAGAAGGTGAAGGTTTATCTTGGTTTTGATGCTGCTGCTTCAAGTTTTTACGAAAAGGGAAAATATGTGTACAAGGAAAAGAAGAGGGACCAGGGAGAACAGATCCAGTATGTGCTTGATGCCCACAGGAACTACGGTTTTTACTATATGGAAGACCCAATGGACGAGGCCGATTTCGAAGGCCACGCTGAAATAACAAAGGCGGTGGGAAAGAAAGCCCTCATAGTTGGAGACGATCTCTATACAACCAATGCCAGCAGGATCAGGAAGGGTATAGAAACAAAGGCTACAAATGGCGTACTCATCAAGGTGAATCAGATAGGAACACTTACAGACACGTGGGATGCTGTAAAGGTAGCAACATCAGCATCCATGGAAAACGTGATCTCCCATAGAAGTGGAGAAACAACTGACGACTTCATTGCACATCTCTCCCTGGCATTCTCATCTACCTTCATAAAAAGTGGAACCATAGGAGGAGAGAGACTGGCAAAGTTAAATGAACTTGCGAGACTTCAGGAAGAGATTGAGCACTGAAAATTTAAACATAATAGGTTCCGGTCTTCGCGGAACCGGCAGCCTGACCATGATCGAGATGGACGTCCTTAACAGATCAGATCATGTTTTCATTGATGGCTATACGTCCATATTCCCTGAAGATTTCAGGGAGGATCTGGAGAGAAGAATTTCAAAGCCAGTGATCTATCTCAGGAGAGAGGAAGTTGAGACTTTTTCATTTATAAGAGATAGCAACGGGGAAATTTCACTCATAGTATCAGGTGATCCCATGACTTCAACAACTCATTTTTCCATAATCGGTTACTGCAAACTTAATAATATAAAATGGAGGATTTTTGAAAATGCATCCATTACCGGGGCAGTCCCAGGTAGGACAGGACTGTCGTCATACCGCACCGGAATAACCGTTTCCTTGTCTGAGATATATGAAAATTTTGTCCCTGTAAGTCCACTACAGAAAATTGTGGGAAACCTGAGGAACATGCTTCACACAATCCTCCTCGTTGACCTGAAAAATGGCAGGAACCTTGACATAGGGAGAGTTCATGAAATAATGGGAATAATGATAGATAAATTGGGTTTTCAAGATATTTCAGGTATTCCAGTATTGATTCTTCAGAGGGTAGGATGGCAGGATGAACATATTTTTACGTCCACATTGGACAAAATGGTTAATTTGAAAGTGGAGTCACCATACTGCATAGTGATTCCATTCAGGCCAGACTCAAATGAGATTGAGAACATGAGATCTGTCGGCATTGCGGAAACGTCAATATTCGAGAAATTCAATTACGAAAAAGCACTTGAAAAACTTGGATGAATAATTGAAATAATTCCCTGAACATCATAGAATTCATTAACTCAAAACTTGGTTTATTCATCCTCAAAGTACAAACACTGAGTGAAAAGGGTGGAATTGTTGAAAATAGAATTGCATAAAATCTGAACCTTCAAGAATAAATCTAAAAAATATTAAACACTTACGTTATACAGAATCCATGTCTTTTGAAATGCAGGTTGACGCTATTAAGTACGGAGAGGAGATTTCTGACAAATACACTTGCAAGGGACAGAATATATCTCCTGAAATCAAGTGGAAGGATGCTCCATCGTCCACAAAGGAAATTGTCCTGTTTATGGATGACCCTGATGCACCCAGGAAATCTTTCAATCACTGGTGCATGAGAAATATTCAGTCTTCTGTTGGCACAATTCACGAGAATGTTCCTATTTCCGAAAAGACGCAGGAAGGATGGATTCAGCTAAAAAATGATTTTGGAAAAAATGGATACGGTGGTCCATGTCCTCCGGGAAAGAAAACGCATAAATATACTGTAACATTATATGCACTTGTAAGACCATTGAATGACCATGAAACAGCAGATAGGGAAAGTATGCGAAAACTCTGCGAAACACTGATGGTCAAAAAGGTTACATGGATGTTTACATATGGAAACAAATGATGGAAAGCTGCCGCTTGTGATCATGTCCGGTGGCACTGGATCAAGAATGAACATGCCTGATAAGGGTTTACTCATGATAAGGGGTGAAACTCTCATAGGACGGAATCTCAAGTTTCTTGAAGATGTTGCAAAGCCTGTTTATCTTGTAGTCACTCCAAATACAGAGATCACTGAAAAATACTATTCTGAAAAACTCGAAATAATCAAGACACAGGGAAAGGGGTACTCAGAGGACCTTGGACAGGTCCTGAAAAAAATAAATAAATATCCAGTAATGGTAATCCCTGGAGATATCTATTTTTCTGATCAGGAAGTCGTGGAAAGTTTCATTTCCTTTGCAAAGAAGAGTGGCAGGGGCATTGTTTCTATGTTAATTGAAGGGCTGTTCTGTGGTGTGAGCGTATTTTTCTCCCCTCCTGATGAGGTCAAAAGTGAAGATTTCCAGTCCTTTGATGTTTCAGAAAAGCAGGCATATAATGTAAACACTGTTGAGGACTTTTTCCTCATACTTAACAGGCTGAAGAGACAGAAGAACTAGTATGGTAAGCGATCGTACTAAAAAAGCCGGAAGGGCACTCCTCAAGTTCTCTTCTTACTTCAGGGAAAACAGGGATGCAGCCACAGTAATGCTAGCTGGTGCAGTTATAACATTGATAGTTTCCATATCTGTTCTTTATCTTTCAATCCTCAATGGAAGCTTCGTGAAGACGGATAATGCAATTTTTGAGGTCCTGACTGATGCTATGGCACCCGTACTTGAGATTGTTGCATCAGTGGTTATGTTCAAGAGGGTAGATCTGCACAGATCAATGGGTGGACTCGGCATCCTTATGGGAATAATTTCACTTCCGGGAAGCGAGGGAGGCTTGCTGATTGGGTTCATATTTGTGGTAATAGGTGGAGCCATGAGCATGCTTTACAGGGAACCATACGTGGGAAAAAATGGTGAGATTAAACAGGAAAATAGTTAGTGACAAATTTTTAGTTTGAATGAAAAACAATATTAAATACTGCCATTGCTATGTTCATTCACGATCTCCAACATTGTATATTATTTATGTATTCTTCTTGCGGCCATAGGATTTTTCTTTCTTGGCGCATGGTTCTACCAGATAATTTCATGGTTTCCAAGGGGAGGCAAGCCTGTTACCGGAACCAGAAGCCTTATAGGGAAGATTGGCCAGGTAGTTAGGGATAACGGTACAAACATGGTTGTAAGGGTTGATGGGCAGAACTGGAATGCAAAATATCAGGGTGCAGACAGGCCATATGTGGGTGCAAAGGTGAAAATAATTTCTGTCAGGGGACTGAGTCTCATGATAGAATTACCCACAAAATACACAAAGAAATGAGTCGTGAAATATTTAACTAAATGTTAATTAATTATAATTCCATCCTAAGATATGATAAGCGACGATCTGTTTTACATATCAATATTACTTGTTGCAATTGTTTTCTTCTTTTTCGGTGCCTGGTTCTACAGGCTAGTATTATGGTATCCCAGAGGTGGAAGGGCAGTTACTGGCACTAAGAGCATGATTGGCAAGATTGGACAGGTTGTAAGGGATAACGGTACAAACATGGTTGTAAGGGTTGATGGACAGAACTGGAATGCAAAGTATGTAGGAGAACAGCGACCTGAAGTTGGTGACAGGGTAAGCATTAAGGATGTGAATGGACTCAACCTTCTTGTGGAGGAGATAAAGGATGGGAATTGATTGTTCCCAGCTTGGTAGGGCACTAATAATAAGAAGGGATGGAACAAGGAAACTGCTTTCTCTGGAAGATACGATCCGGCTGTGCGAGGAATCTCTGAACTCTGGTAAGGCGTTTCATGAAATTCTGAAGAAAAGTGAGCCAAATCTTAAGGTTATAAGATTCATTCAGGACGGAAACGATGAAGATAGTACTGAATAATGGATCATTAAAGGCTGATATTGACAGTGAAGGATGCTTTATTGAAGGTGTCGAGTTCAGGGAAAATGAGATCATAAAGAGGACATCGGATGGGCACAAGACCCACGGTGGGTGTTCACCCCTATTTCCATATGCGAACAGGATAAAGGGTGGATCATATGAATGGCTTGGTAAATCATACGGGTTCAAGACAGGCCAGGATGGAAATTCCATTCACGGATTTGCAAAGGATCGCCAGTGGGACATAATGGATCAGAAGGAAGATTCTATTCAAATGAAACTTGACCTCAGGGATGAATCCTATCCATTTGATGTG
Source organism: Thermoplasmata archaeon (assembly GCA_021810575.1). The sequence continues at coordinate 29,759 of JAJZIN010000003.1, read as the reverse complement.
GAAGTTACAGTGGATATTGAGATAAGTCATGATGGCTTCAGGGAGAATGCCAGGTTTGTTAACAGGGATCATATACCGGTCCCATTGAGTCCTGGCTTCCACCCTTATTTTGTAACAGGATCAAACTGGGAAATTTTCCTGAAATCAAGACCACTGAAATCGCTGAAGATAGATCAGTACTTTCCATCAGGGAATTATTCAGAATTCTACCGACATTTCTACAAAAAAGATTCACATGTTTTCGATGACTGCTTCAGGTATTCTGGAAATATACAGTTGAAGGGAGATTATTTTGCCTACAATATAGAAAGAACGAACTCTGAATTCTTCATGGTTTATGATGGTGTATTCAGCGATTCAAGGTCTGTCGCCATAGAACCAATGGCATCTGAAGTTAATTCGTTCCAGACGGGAAATGGCCTTAAAGTGTTGAAGCCAGATGAGGTTTGGGACTTTGGATATTCGGTCACAATCTCCTCCCTTTAGATTCTTATCACTTCGTCCTGAAATGCTTCACCATAATCCCGAATGCCTCTCCAAGGATTATTCCTGCCAGGAAGGTAAATGTGATTGTGATTACCGGGTCCACAAACGTTGGGAAGTGCGGCTCGTATAGATACGAATACCACTTTACAAGGAAAAGGAATGACCATGCTATGGCAACGCCCGCTGATGACTGGTATATTTCATTTCCCTTCCTTCTTGTTATCTGTGAGAGATCACCTATTATGAAGCCGAGGATAAAACCTAGCAGGTATATTACCATGGAAAATTCGAACTCGAGAAATGTCAGTGTTATGGATGAATACAGGGTCAGTAGTAGATAGATCAGGGGATAAATAACAATCTTCCTTGAATAAGTCTTCCCAACCTTGGCCCTGACTGCCCTCATAACCATTAGAAATATGGTGAAAATAAGGAAAACATAGAACTGTATTTTGAAGCCTCTGATTATACTGATGATACTTTCCTCACTCAACGCAAACATATTTATTTATATCCTCCAGAAAATATTGAATCCTGTAACCTGAAATTGGATTTATACTATTTCATTCCTGTTCATATCGTTGGATGATGAATGACCGGAATAATCATTATAATCCCAATTCATTAATAGAACTTTGCAATAACGAATCATGGATATGGGAAAAGTATTTCTTTTTGCCCTTTTAGGGGGAGTTATAGGTGCAGTTCTTGGTATAGTTGCTGCCCTCCTTGTGTCAGGAAATAATTTCAGGGTAATGTTTCTGATGACATTCACGGAAATTGGGGTTATAGTTGGTCTCCTTGGAGGAGCAAAAATAGAAGACACTAAATCGGTGAACTAGAAGATCAGATCTTTCAGGACCGGTTTTTCCTTTTCTATATTTACCGTAATTTTTTCCGAATCTTCCTTTCCATCAATTTCTACAGTTCCATTTATTGATTTAAATTTGTGCCATTTGTTCCCGAAGTATATTTCCCTATCAACATCTCCAAAATAGTAGATTTTTTGTCCCACAATTATGACAGAATTATTCTTCTGGTAAAGAGGCAAATCTCCACCTGATCTTACTCTCCTGCTTCCACTGTATATATCAGATGATTCATAATCATACCACCTTCCTTCTGGGAGGTACAGTTCCCTGTTCTCCTGTGACTGAACAAGAATGGGCGCAAGTAAAAGCTCCTCACCGACCATATATTCATCATCAATCGTGAATATACCTTCCTCTTTAGGATAATTGAAGGCAAGTGGCCTTATGACCGGCCTACCATACTTTTCAGCCTCAATGCATTTCCAGTAGAGATATGGCACAAAATTATGCCTCATGTTAAGCAATTCACCGAAACGTCTCCTGTAATAACTGTCAAAAACATACAGCTCCTGATCGTTTCCCATTTTGACCTTGTGATTCCTGTATACCGGGAAGAATAGGGCCATCTGGTAAAATCTCAGTATCAGTTCTGGGCTTGAATATCCTGAAAAACCCCCAAGATCACATCCCACATATGGAACTCCAGATATGCTCAATGAAGTCAGGATAGGTATCTGGAGACCCATGTTCTCGAATGTTGATAGCCCGTCCCCACTCCATATGGCCGCATATTTCTGTATACCTGCAAATCCGGACCTGGATAAGATGAAGCTTTCTCCAGGCTTCATTGCCTTATACGTATATTCTGCCTCCTTCAGTGCATATGCATTATGTACCTCTGAATGCTTTACCATCTTTCCATTCACTTCATGAACAGCGTCAAGGTCTATGGTTCTTGATTCGACATTGTGCACTGAGGGATCGTTCATGTCAAGCCAGATGCCATCATAACCCTTTGAGAGAAAATTTGACATCTCCCTGAACCAGAAATCCCCACCCTCTTTCTTGAAGAAATCTGGAAATACACATTTTCCCGGCCAAACGTCTCCTGTATATATTTCACCCTTTGAAGTTTCTATATATGAACCCAGTCCTCTCCTGAATATTTCACTTTTCTGGTCGGCCTTCAGACCCGGATCGATTATGGGAATAACCCTTACATTCTTCTTGTGAAGCTTTTCTATCATTCCCTTCATATCAGGAAATTTACTGGTATCTTCCGTGAAGATCCTGTATTCATCCATGTAATCTATATCCAGATAAACTGAACCAACTGCGTGAGGACCGAATGCCTTCTGATAATTTTCAACCACTTCTTCCACTCTGTCCTGAGGGTAATAGGAATACTTAGATATCTGATGTTCAAGAGCCCATTCAGGGATATGAAATGGTTTTCCAGTCAGTTCTGTGTATTTCTGCAACACAGCTTCTGGTGTTTCACCATTGATAATATAAAATGAAAAATTTTCTGACCTTACATCGATCATTATGTTGGTATAGTCATTCACCCCAAAATCAAAGTTGATTTCACCAGTATAATTGATGAAGTACCCAGTGGTTTCTGAAATTCCTGTTTTCATGAAGAATGGTATTGATACGTAAAGAGGATCATAGCCCAGGTAATAGTTGTAACTGTCATAATTCCACATCCTTCCTCCTGTTCTCTTCCTTTCAACTGGAAAAGCCTTTTCCCCCAGTCCCAGTATATGATCTGTCTCCAGGAGTGGGATTATAATCCTGGTTCTTTCATCTTCTTCAATTAACTGGAAAGCTGGAGATCCTTCTACCTCATTTTCCCTGATAAATCCTGTTTCTATGAATTCTTCTCCGCTTCCAACCTGAAATTTCAATATATCATTATTTCCCCTAAAAATATTATACATCAAAGGTTGCTATGGAAAGTTTGAATAATAACATTTCCAAATATTATGAGTCAAAGATTGGAGATGAAAATTATAAATGCAACATGGAGATATGATATTATGTTTTCAAAGGATCCGAGTGAACTTGTTAGAAAGGAAAAGCTTGACAATGAGGAAATAAGCAGATCAATCAGGCTGGCGCTTGCCGCAGAACTGGATGCGGTTAACTTTTATCTCCAGCAATCCAGGCTCATGCCTGATGGACCTTTTAAAAAGGTACACGAAGATATAGCAAAGGAAGAGGTGACCCATTTTGGGGAATTCCTGAGACTGCTTCACGAGTATGAACCTATGGATTTTGACAGAATTAATGCCGGATGGAATGAGGCATCTGACATGCTGGGAAGCAGGCCATCGTTCCTGAAAACCGGATCTGGTGAGAGAAAAGTCTCTGATGGTAAGCAAACTGAAGACTCATCTGGGGAGTATCTTATGGAAGGTCTCAGAACAATGCAGTGGGATGAAAGCGGACTCCTCCTACCGGGGAATAAGGAAACAATTGCGCCCTTTGAAAAAATCTCCATGGAATTCAAGGTTGAAAAAGGGATGAAGGAAATTTACAGGGATATCCTGATCAGGAAGCAGGAGGATGAATATAGATCAATCATAGAGAAGTTCATCTATGAAGATTCAAAGATAGCCCTCACTAACAGATCAACAAAAATCAGGAGTGAAAAGTCAGATTCCAGTGGAGTTATTTCATCAGTCCTGAAGGCATTGAAGATGTTGTCAGATCACAATTATGACTCTGATCTGGTTACCCATGTATCCTTCAGCATGTATGAAACACTCATGACGACAACTAATGGTAGTGAAAGCCTTTACAGGTCAGTCCGCAGGATTTTACACAGGATAGGACTCAATCCAAGCCTGTCCGGAAAGAAGATGGTAGTTTTCAGGAAGGATATGTTCACTGTTGCCGTTAAAAAAGCCCCAGAATTACATAAGATATCTGAGGACGTAGACAGCATAAATTATGGTATATATGGGTGGGTCCTCCCTCTCCTCCTGGATGAGAACGCATCTGTGTTAATAGAATTTAAATAGTGAATTAGAAGCCTGGAATGCTTCCCAATTCCAGCTTATTTCTTGAGTAATCCACGTACATATTTTTGAGTTGTAAATACTCTCCTATTCCGTATTTACTGCCTTCACCTGCAAGACCGGTCATCCTGAACCCTGTATGATATCCCTGTGAGGATTCCGGTCCGGGCATATTGACATAAAGTTCACCAAATCTGATAGATTCTGCTGCCTGGAATATCCTCTTATTGTCCTCCGTGAATAGATAGGAAGCAAGTCCGAACTGTGAGTCATTTGCCATTCTTATTGCTTCATCCCAGTCGTTGACCCTGTGTATGCCCAGCACCGGACCGAATATTTCATCCTGGAATATGGATGACTTCTGTGGTACGTTCTCTATAAGTGTTGGTTCAAAGAAGAATCCCTTGCTGAAATCCCCCTTGAGGTCTGGCTTCTTCCCTCCTGATAAAATCTTCAGGTTCTCCTTCTCAGATTCTGATATGACACTTTCCATATTCTTCTGGGCATCATGGTTGATGAGTGGGCCCATCTGTGCTGTTTCTGGATCGCCGACCTTCAATCCTCTTGTCATTGAAATGAATTTTTCCTCGAATTTATCGGCTATATCCTCGTGCAGGTAAAGCCTTTCGGCTGCAATGCATGACTGGCCAGCATTCCAGAATTTAGCCCATACAAGTGTCTTCAGTGCCTTCTCCATATCTGCATCGTTCCAGACTATGAAGGGTGCCTTTCCTCCCAGTTCAAGCATGAGCTTTGCCATGTTCGCTGATGATTGCTGTATGATTCTCTGACCTGTTGCAGTTGAGCCTGTAAGGGTAACAAGAGCAACTTTTTTGTGAGAGACTATGAAATCACCTATCTCAGAGCCCTTTCCAGTAACCATGTTCAGTACTCCGTCCGGAATCCCTGCCTCCTGGAATTTTCTTACTATCCATTCAGCGATTAATGGTGTATCACTGCTTGGCTTCAGTACAACTGAGTTACCGGTCATAAGGGCTGGAGCAAGTTTCCTTGCAACCATTGCTGCCGGGAAATTCCATGGTGTGAGTGCAACGACAACTCCCCTTGGCACCCTGTACTGGAATATCTTTCTCTTGCTTGAGTCGCCCTCAACTAGATCCCCGGTGATCTTTCTTTCAAATTCAGCATAATAATAAATCTGGTCAAGAACACCGTTGACCTCTTCCTGTGCCTGTGGCCTTATCTTTCCACATTCCCTGACAAGGAGATCCTCCAGTTCCTTCCTCTTAGCCTGTATGAGATCTCCAGCCTTCCTGACAATTCTTCCTCTCTCCTTTGATCCAAGTTCATTCCACTTCCAGAAAGTACCTTCCGCTGCGTCTATGGCTCTGCTCACATCATCTTTCGTTGCAGCTGGAAACGTATCAATTTTCATACCTGTTGCAGGGTTCAGATCATCCAGTGTTTTTCCACTTGATGAATCTACCCACTTTCCATCAATTAAATTCTTCATGGTTAGTAATGGCTTCAAAGGAATTTAGTATTTTCTATTTTTGATCATATTAAATTTAGCTGAATTTTCGCATATATTCCGGGATAATTTTGAAATGATCTTGAATGAAATGGATTAAGGTTATAATGCCTGAAGATCATGAGGAGTCATGAATCATGTGGTCTGTCCTATGTGTGGATCAGAAAATATTTTCGCAGATTCCGGATTGATAACCGGAAAATACAAATGTAATGAATGCGGATACGTTGGCTCCCTAATATATGAGTTTGATGACAAGGATTACGAATTGTTTAAAAGACAGCTTGAAAGAAGTAAGAGCAGGGAGAATTTTCCGAAATAATCAGAGCGGACCAAGGTCAAGGATGCTTGAAATCTGTGACCCAAACTCACCTGCAAGCTTCAATTTTTCCTTCAGGTTATCAACAGTTATCCTGTCCTTGTCTGCCCTTTCGTTTATCTGATTTATGTAGCCTTTCAATGCATCTTTCTTAATTTCAATTATTTTTACCGCAAGCTTCCTGAATGAACCCGTGGATAGAATGTCAATACCATCCTCCACCAGTCTGACCAGCTTCGTTTTGTTTGATTCTATCTCTTTCAGGGTACCATATATCCTGTCGAGTGGTACCTGTATCTTGTCTATCTCCAGCATATTGTTCAGGGCAGGGACGCTTGTTACATCAACCGTCTGGTTGTCATCCTTATACTCTATGGAAAGGAATGAATTTTCGTTTCCCCTGGACATTACAAAAGTGACCTTCGCATTGCTGTCCGGATCAGCGAATTCAACAAACAGGTTTCCCTTGTTTATGCTTGCAGATGTCATGTAAAATTTATCAATCTTTTCATAGTCAATCTGGGCCTCCTTTCCAGCCCAGTTGCTTGCTGAATTTATCGGTATCTTGACACCTTTCTCCAGGAAGCCAAACCGTAGTGATTCCTTGAATAGATCTGAACTTCTTGAATTCAGGGAGAAATCGTATTCAATGGAACTCTCAGCAGTATATCTTACTGCAGCATCATAGACGCCGTCAACCCATTTTACAAAGATATTCGCATCTACGATTTTCAGGAAATCCATTGAAAGAAACGCCTGGATATTCTTTATGGAATTGGTTCTTGAGGCGGACATTGACCCTTCAAGATCATTTATCCTGTTCCTGTAATCGTCATTAATTTTCTTCTTGAATTTCTCAAGTGAAACTCCTACGAAGCTCTGTATTTCCTTCTCTGTGTCATCGAAAAGACCTGAAACTGTTACTGACTTGAAATCGTCCAGAAGTTTGTTGAGCGATACAAGTAAATTATCCACTTCAGCAATGCTCTGGGGCTGTTTAGATTTTAATGTGTCCTGTAGATTCTTGTGATTTTCGTATTCATTTTTGCTTATAATTGCATCGAGTAAATACTGATAAAATGCCTTGAACATTAAATCAGAATTTTGCTGCTGGTTTGCCTCCATTAAATCCCTAACCAGTAATTACTTCAAAGGTTTAAGTCTTTATGGAAAACCTAATTATATGGTTCTGTCAGACATTTTTGTTCGAACATATGAGGATCATGTTCTGCCCATTAAAAATTTGGTGCAATGTTTTTATGGAAAGTTTATTAATGAAATTTCATAGGGAGATACAATATGGAATCTAATAAGAAAGAGGAATTGCTTAGTCCTCTAATAGATTCACTTGAAGTCAGCATAAAGGGATTGATGATCCTCAGCGATAAGGAGGCTGACATTTCAAGGGCAGATGTGATAAGGAAGCTTGAAAATTCTAACGAGGAAGAGGTAAGAGAGTTCCTTAATCTAATAAAGGAAGAACGGAAAGGTTCTGATATCAACATTTTATTCGCAACTTTGGGTGAATTTCTTCTCTCTTCATTCCTCTTTGTAATGGGGATACTTTTTGTCATTCCAACTTTTTTTGGCGGGAATGCATCTGGTTATCTGCTGAACTATTATGAAAATGCTCTCCATAGCATATCAGAAACAACCGGCCTGACATCACTGACCATTGTGATAAATTTTCTTGTTGCAGTGGTCCTTCTCCTGGCGTCTTTCAGCACGCTTAAGACTGCCAGGATGAACATCAGATTCCTCTTCAGGTAAGTTCAAAATGGATAGGAGAACAATAAGAGAGATCTATCTCGGGAGACTGATAATAACAGTTATCAGTCTTGCTATTTTTTTATTCTCCATCCTTTTCTTCTATAGCAACAGGTCTGTCATTCTGAACTTTAACAATATGACAATAAATAAGTCACTCCTGATTGTTTCAGTAATGGCAATGATATTTTTCAGCCTGTATCTCACCGTTTCATTTCCAAAATCCCTGAGAATTAAATTTTCAAGACCCAGGATCAGGGGAAAGCCAAATCCGGTTTACGGTTTTTTCATAATTCTATCCATAGGAATAGGATCGACCCTTGGATCTCCATTATTCATACTGATACCGGAAAATGCACTTCAGTATGGTATCGTATCCACTATTTCCCTTATTGTTGCATCCATCACATCACTATTCATGGCCAAGGTATACTTTGATGTCTATGAGTTCCACAAGAATAATGGAAGGGATATTGTTGGTGGACCAGCCTTTGTAAGGGAGGCCTATGGAGTTTCATCTGTCAGATATTTTATCAGCAGGATTTCCATGTGGGTGGCAAACTCAGCCCTTTCTGCCTACTGCGTGATCATTTTTTTTGATCTTCTGTTCATTGTGATACCTGAAAGCTCAATTGGTGGGTCACTGATTTCAAAGGTTCTGATTTATGCCATACTCGGACTATTTATCGTATGGTTCATAATAAATGCATTCTTCGAGGAAAGATACTTAAGATTCATAGGCAAGGTGCAGCTGGTCATGATGATAGCCATGGCAGTCATATTAATAGCGGAAGAAGGCGTAATTTTCAGATCGCCTTCCCATCTTTCAACTCATCTCTTCTTCTCCTTTACAGGAAACTGGGTGGAAGACATACTGATTGATACTGGATACCTGTTCATCCTCTTCTTTGGTTTCCAGGAAATCATGGCATTTCAGAGAAATATAACTGACGGAAGCACCATAAACATTCCGATGATAAAGAAGAAGATAATGCTGGACAAGGATCATGTCATAAAATGGTCAATGATATTTACCATAATTGTCTCCTCATCCATAAATATCGTATATTCTATTGCAGTTCTTCTGACACAATCCAGGGGGACAGGAATAGAAAAAAGTTCGATTCCTGCCTTCCTTATTGCACAGATGACAGGAGGTGAATCATGGTTTCTACTGATGATAATCGCATTCATCATTGCAACCCTGACAACTTTCGTCCCGGCATTTCTGGCTGCATCAAGGCATCTTAAATCCCTGGGCGAGGACAGGATATTTCCATACAGTCTCACCAAGTACTCGTGGATATTCACACTTGTGTTCATTATACTCCTTGTCGCATCCGGTGAATCCTTCCTTTTAAGTATTACAGATTTCATGGTTCTGATCAGTCTTGGTTTCATTACGATTTCAGGGACACACTACCGGAAGGAACTTGGGAATGTGAAAGGATTGCTTTTCCCGGCCATGGTGGGTATAATGACATTTACCTTCGGGGCATTCAATTACTTTGTTGATCCAGAAGTGGTATTATTTTCTATCCTGATTATTTCTGTTGCTTATCTTGTCCATAATCTTATCAATATGGATTCTGTTGCATTGAAACTATTTACGGGGTCGATGCTGGTGATGATCCTCCTGACGGATATGTTCATAAATATTGAGGTCACAGGAACCGACGGACTTAGATTTTTCTTCCTGAAAGAGGGGAGAAACAGTACCTTTGAGGAATTTCTACTGCTGATGTTTTCCCTTGTGATCCTAAGTGTGGTAGATTTTATCCTGGAGTGGAGATTGAGCCGGAAAATGAATCTGCTTGACATTCTAAAGCAATAAGTTTGAAATTGTAATTTTAGTGCATTATTATGAAGGCACGAGTGTGTAGAAGAAAGCTGCAGGTAATGGAGGTATGAAGATTACCATCATCAGCAGGCTTATCTGCAAGGTCATTGATATGTATATCGATTTACTGACTGCATATAATCCAATATATATGAGACCAATGGCAAATGAATCCAGTATGAATAATGGGAAATACCATCCAGGAAATCCAGGTAATGCGTTGATCAGGACAACAAAATAATATCCTTCGTAGAATAGGGCTGATATTATTATTGACGTTCCCCGCTTGAAGTATAGATTCAGTGTCTCGATTCCAACCAGTGCAAATATGGTTTGCTCAAAGAATGAGGGGTAGTAGAATGATTCCATTAGATATGATACTTCAGCTGTCCCAAGGTTCATCACCAGTATAATATAGACCCAGACGAACAGTGCGGAAACAAGGAGTATTATCCATTTCAACGAAACCAGTCCCCTAAGTATTTTCTTTCCATTCAATCCGTAAAGTGACAGGAATGTGATTGAAAATAGTGGCTCAATCAGTATGATGTAAAAGAAATATTTTCCAAAATTACTGTACCTGTATGTCAGGAAATTAAGAAGAACTGATAAAGTGAGTATGGAGATGCCAAAAATAAAAGTTCCCTTCTTTTCCATATTGATCTATTTCAATATGGTAAAAGTGGATATTATGATTAAGATCAGAGCTATGGTAAGATATCCGTTTGTATAGGAAAAAAGCTTCCTGTACTCCTTGGCTTCTCCCTTTCGCCTGAAATAATAATATGATGGAACAAGGATCCACAGTGCCAGAGGAACAGACGCCAATCCATAGATGAGATTCAGCCCAATTCGTGTATAGACAAATGGAATGATGGTTACTATGGCAAGAAAAATGGAATTTATCAAAATGTATTTTCTGGTAACTGCAACTCCCTTGACAGCTGGTAGCATTGGTATATTTGCGGAAGAATAATCATCCCTGTATTTTATGGCCAGTGACCAGAAGTGAGTCGGTGTCCATACAAAGACCAGAACCGCTATGAATATTGCTGCAGGAGTTACGGTTCCTGATATTGCGGCTGAGCCAGCAAGTGCAGGAAAGCTTCCTGCAACTCCTCCAAATACAATATTCAGGTCAGTCCTTCTTTTCAGCACTACTGTATACAGAAAGGCATAGCTGAGGAAACCTGCTATTATGTAGATGACTGAAATATAATTGAGAAATGAGAACCCAACTATCATGGATGTCGCAAACAGAGCTATAAGGAGAATGATCATCTTTGATTTGTTCCTGTAAACAACCTTTCTCCTGTTTGAAACTCGTTCCATTTTTGAATCAATGTCTGTATCATATATGTTGTTGAAAACTCCTGATGCCATTGAGGCAAGTGAGCCCGATACAAGGAGTGGAATCAGAAAAATTATATCCTTGAATGATCCTGTGTATGTGAAAAAACCTGCAACTGCAACCAGATCAATGAGAAATGTAATCTCAAGTTTAAAAATGTTGTTAAAAAAAGAAAAGTTCCATTTCTGTTCCAACTAAAACACCGGCAAGTCTCTTGCTTCTAAATTAACTTCAGTCTTCACCAGGTTGTGAAGATTGAAAGTGTTTAATAGGTTTAACGGTGACAGAGATGGGTTTCCATTGCTTTTATGTGCATTGTGACCCGCAATTGGCTGGGATACAATGGACGATGATGCTGTTCCACTGGCCGTGCCATTTACCTGTATTCTTGCAAGCATTGTTGTAGGATGTACCTCACACCAGTATGTATAATTTCCAGGCTGGAAGAATATATAGGATTTTGATACCGGATGACCGGGTATTTGTGTTAGTTCTCCAGTTGTTACAATGGTTAAACCAGTAGCAGCATTTTCATATGCAGTCAGAACAGTTCCAGGAACATAATTTTTATCCTTATTAATTGTTAATGTGTGTGGGAGATTGTCTTCCTCTATAACTGTGAAACAGATCTTGTAGTCAAGCGGAAGATATAATGTTGGATTAATTGGACCGTGAGAATAGTTCCATCCACTTGCATCAGCGTATATAGTTTCATTTATTGTTCCTTTTACCTTAAGTCCAGCTGGGTCTATCAAGCCTCCTCCAGAAGAAGTAGGTGCAGATAGAACAAATGTCAATGACAACCCAACAAGAAGAATTATTACTATTCCATATACTACTCCTAATTTTCCTTTATTCAAATTATTCACCTCCTACAGCTGACGGATTCCCAAGAGGTTCTGGTTTCTGTTCCAGTGATGGTTCTTCGTTGTTATATGTATCTTCGAAAGCATTGTTTGTTGTTGTACTTGGCTCATCAAGCATGGACTTTATAAGGTTTGCAAGGAAGAACAGCTGACCGATTCCGATAATGACTCCACCTGCGATAGCAATATCCTGATATACCTGGAATCTTGCAAAGTATCCAGATACGTATCTGGGCATGCCGAGGAACCCTCCTATGGTCCATCCCATTGACATTATGAATGATCCGATTGCAGTTAGGGCCATGTGCCATGTGGCGAGACGCTGGTCATACTTCCTGCCCCTGGTTATTGTTGGCCACAGCATATATACTGAGGCAAAGATGATTCCGGTAGTGATTCCCATGAAGATGAAATGGAAATGCCCCGTAACCCAGTATGTTCCATGTACCTGTATATTCACGACTAGCATTGATTGCATAACCCCTGTTATTCCACCTATTATGAAATCAAATATTCCATTGATTACAAACAGCATTGGTGTTGAGAGTCGAATTTTGTCCGCAGTCCACATAGATGCTATATAGTTGAATATGGTGATTGCAGACGGGATAACTACAAGGAATGATGCTGTTGAAAAGAACAATCCCCACTGAATGCCAAAGCCTGAATTCAGTAGATGATGTCCCCATACCAGTTCTGATAATGGCATCAATAATGCCAGACCGACCACTCCAGAAGTATAACTGAATATCTTTTTACCTGTGAATTTTGGTATAATTTCGTAAATCAATCCAAATTCCGGCAGGATTGCAATATATACGATTGGATGCCCCCATATCCAGAACAGTTCTGCAAACGACAGTGGAGAACTTGCACCTGCGACACCGGTGAAAAATATGGGGTTGAAGAAATCATAGAACAGCATTACTAGAGCGGACATAAGGAAAGGTGCAGAGGCCAGGAACATCAATAATGTGAAAAGTACACTCCATGCAAATAGAGGCATTTTCGTAAGTGGTACATTATCACCACGATCCATTATGATCATTCTTATCACAACTATTGCAGCGATTGTTATACCGATGAATATCATTTCCAGACCTATAACGGCAAGCCAGTTGTAAGCTCCAGCTCCATATGGGTTCAACTGAAGAGCGAGTGGTGGGTAGAAATACCATCTTGTGGATGTCCTGGAAAGAAGGATAAAGACACCGCCTAGTAGATATATCCAGAATGCCGTAGATGAAATTGAACCATATTTATCAGCCTTTACCTTCAGGAATGAAGGAAGCAGATAGTAGGCTATTCCCATTGCTCCACCAAGAGCCCACATATATATCATAAGTATTGAGTGCTCTGTTGTCAGCACGTCGTAAAGTACTTCTCTACCAGCAAAAAGAGTTGGATTCGGTTCAACAAGACTCACTCTCATCAACAAGCCGAATGATCCAGCTATGAAGAAGAATACTATTGCGCTCATTATATATCTCATTCCAATGCTTTTGGAATCATTCAGAACAAAATTGTTTGGAGATAGGAATCCTCCATTCTTCTTATTTTCTCTCAGGTAGGAACCGTAATCATAGTAATTATCCTCATTTGCTGCAACGTCTGCCTCTGTTTTTGCATTCAAGTATTTATAATACATGAAGAATAGAATTGCAAAACCTATTGAAAGAATCAGGGATAACTCAACAAGAAGTGTGGTTGATGACATTACTTAACCACCGTCAAATATCCTCTCATGAGGTAATGATCGTACCCACAGTACTCTACACACTCGAATATGAACACACCGGTATGAATTGGCGTGAATGTTATGGAATTATTCTGCCCTGGTACTGCATAGATCTGGATGTCAAACTGTGCTATATAGAGGTCGTGTATAACCGCAAATTGATGAGAACCTTTCGAAGAACTGACAATCAGTGTGTAAGTCGTATTGACATGTATGGTTAATGAATCAGTACAGGTATGCGTCCCTGTGGCATTTTCCTTTGTAAAGATCCATGCCCACTGCTCCCCGGTAACGTCAATGATATGATTGTCAGGGTTTATGTTCGTGTGGGGCGTCTCTTTTGTGGCTATAGAAAACGCAGGTAGACCAGTAGTATAAATATTTAATCCAGCTGCTGCACCCAGCACAACCAATACACCTATAAGCCATAATGCTTCAATTTTCATTTTTTTATTCATCTAAAATCCTCCCACTGGTGACTCCTGTCTCCCTTCTTAAATACTGGATAGAACAGTAAAAGACTGGTAAAGACTCCAGAAGCTATTCCTGCTCCATACAAAGGAGAGGCATAGGTTGCCTCAATCTGCCCTTGTGTAGTCGCCTCATAACCTGTCAGGAAAATTGTCAACAGGATGCTGCTCACGATTCCAACAATTATAGAAATAATGAGGAAAATAGTTACAACATTTGCCCCTTTGCTCATAAATCACCAATTATTAATTTTTATTAATAGTTTATGTTTCGCCTCAGAACTTTTCAACCAGTTTTATTTTAAGAAAAAGCTCTATTTTCCTTGCTGTTTTTATATCAGGTTTAAGGCTTCCTCTTTCAATTGCTGCGATGGATGTTCTTTTCTCTTTTATTTTGGCGGCAAATTCATCCTGCGTCAACCCCGTTTTTTCTCTTGTTTCCCTGATCAGGACAGCATAGTCAGGCACTATTTCAAGCTCATCTATGTCTGTCTCTCTACCTGGCTTCTTCCTGGGTTTTTGTTGCGGTATGAATACCGGTTGGGTACTTGTATTAGTTAGACTGTAGCTTGAAACGCTTTTGACAACCGGCTTATTCCTATAATTTTCAAGTGGAGTTCCAAATTTCTCGCAATTACTGCATACTGCCATAACTGCCCCGTCAATTTTTACCTTCTTAAGATGATCGGTCTTTTTACCACATAATTCACATTCCATACAATTCACTCCCTTTAATTTGTCATTTTCATTATGCTTATTTACTTTTTTCCTTTTCGGGCATTTTTTGCATGATTATAACGTTCAAATGAATCCATGGCCAAGAGCAACGAGAAAAGTGACTGAGAAAGCCAGTTCAATTATGTATATATAAAGATTCCATTTCAGGATACTGTATCCTGGAAGAGGGGGAATTGGCAAGGATGAAAATACTGCAACCATTAAGCTTGAACCGCTGATTATAAGAAATATTTCGCTTAGTGCTCCAGAACTGATAAAAGAGAAGCCTGAGAATATGGCCCCAAACATCATATTCGCAAAGGGAGCACTAAGAGCTATTTTCCCTTCTATTTCATTGTTGGCTGAACCCACGATCCTTGTACTTCCCGGAAGCGATATAATAAAGCCAAATATGGAAGTTAGTAAGGCGAATATAATGCCTGAAGTAAATAGAGTGAAATTAACCCTGTATCCATACCTGTCAGATAGAAAACTCATGCTGAAGTAGCTTAAACCTATTGCAATGAAAGACGAAAGCATTCCTGCAGGAAGCAGTAGAAACAGGAATTTTTCTGGTGTATAGCCAGATATGATATGTCTATAAGCAATGCTGAGAGCAAGTCCAAGAACTATGAATGAAATCAGGAAATCTTCCCCCATGGAATGATGCTGCCTGATGTTGAAGTTCAGGATATCCATTATGCAAAACCACCATCAAGGCTCTGCACGGCTGCCTTGAGCTTCAATGCTCCCCTTATTCCAAGATTGAACTTTACGCTGTAAACAAATGGATTGGAATATGGCATGGAAGCAGCCTGCTGTAACAATTTTATTGTAAGTGGATCCTTCGGAATCTGCCGGACCTTGAAGTGATAATAAGAATCATCAACATAGTCCTTGATCATCTTTACCAGTTCTATATCCTTTGAACCGTTACCAAGGAAGAATATTGGCAACGTTAATTCCTCAACAGTACTTATACCGGTCTTTTTGTAAATATTCTTCATTATTCTGCATGATTCCTGCTCTAGATAGTCCATGTCAATACCCTCAAGACTCGAAGGTGAGTTCAGGAACTCATATATTTCATCGATCATGTTCACCTTTATCTTTGTATACATGACTGCTTCTCTTTTATCCAGAAATTTGTTGTGTTTTATGCAGGCCTTCATCAGTCTTTCTGATAGGATTATTATCTCTGCCCTGTTTTCTGTGTTCTTCAAAATGTTCATTAAATCAGTGAATTTTTCCTGGGTGATCGTTTTCTGATGTTGCCGTGAAAGAAGATTCTCTGCAATATCGAAATTTTTTGTTCTGATTAGGGTGAGTGCTACTGTTTCTGTTGAGTCTCCATTTAGCAGATCTGGAAACATCTCATAGAGCTTCAGTACATCCTTGTAAAGGCCATTGTTGAAATTTATCCTTTCCATTCTTGCCAGGACTTCAATCTTATCTGTTCTGGGGGTATTCATTTTAAGGTACTGAAGGCAGTCCGTGTTTGCCTCCTCGAACTTTCCTGCTTCTGCAAGCTTTTCAATCAGAACAGTTATTATCCTTATATCCTCAGGATTGTTCCTGAAAAGCATCCTAAGAACCTCGAGACTTTCAGCACTCTTTTGCTCGGATATCATTCTCGAAGATATATCCAGTCCAAGACTGGTGTTACTTGTCTTCTTGAGAAGTGCGATCAATTGAGTCCTGATTATTTTATTTTCCCAGTATTTGTCAATAATGTTCTCGAGAACCACTTCCATTGACCCATCGATCTTGCTTATTCCCTTAATTGTACCTGCAAGTTTTTCAACATTACCGGAAGCTTCGTACAGTTTCAGGGTGAACGCCGACTTATTTTTAAGCTGCTCAATGAAAGCTTCAGATTCCTTGAATTTACCCTGCTCTATTAATGATTCCACGAGTCCACCTGTAGTTTCTTCCCTGGGCTCTTCCTGTAAACTCTTCCTGAAGAAATGCTCTGCTGAAACTGGATCCTTGTTTACCAGGTAATAATCTCCAAGCATTGCATTTATTCCTGCAGGTAATTTTAAGGCTGAATATTCATTTATCACGCTGTCCAGTTCTTCCTTGCTACCGAATTCTTTCAGATCGAGGATATAGTTTATTATATCCTGTTCTTCGCTCGTTCTCATCCTGCAGATCTTACTATCCAGGTTTATTATATCAAGTGCACTGTTTTCCCTCTTCCTAAACTGTCTCAGCACCCTCATTGACTGGATGGTTTCAACTCCAGAAAACTCGAGGAGGTCTATAAAATTCAGTAATTTTGTTTCATCTATCTTCAACAACCTGTCGTATATGAATATCCAGGGAACATGAAGTCCGCCTCCACTATTGACTATTGCCTCAGTCTCCCTTATTATATTTTCAGCGTCCATTTCTTCTAGCCTTGCTTGAAGTAGTAATGCCCTGAAAGGACTAGCTGAAAGTTGGTTATACGCTGACTCGAGCCTTCCTATTTTTGTCTTGTTCAATCTTGTTGTATTCTCAGCAATAATTGAATAGAAGGTGGTGTATGGATCCTGATCCTTGATTGCATTAAGTAGTATTGATGATGCCTTTTCATAGTTCCTTTCCTTTAATAGGATATTTATTCTTGGATAATTATAGATACTAATGTCCTGATCAGGGTTTGCCCCATGTTGAGATAAGATCAGATTTATCTTTGATTCGGCCTCTTCATACCTGATTGTGTCAAGGTGTTTCCAGAGTTCATTTAAGGATATGAGATTATTCAGAACTTCTCCCTCTATTAAGCCCTGTATTGCTGCAGAATCTTTTTCCTTTATAACATTTCCATAGATAGAATCTCTTATAATGTCCAGATAGGATTTCACCTGAGAAGGTAATTTGTCACTGCTGGCAGAATAGATTGACCATCGTTCGTTTGTTCTCATAGAACTCAGCAACGCAATGTGAATACTGTCGCCAAGATACTGAAAATCTATGTTCCGGAATAACTCTAAAGCTTCTTTTATTCTTCCAGTCTCAATGCTTGAAAGTAAGATAAATGGCAATATTTCCTGATTGTTTCGGTCTATATTCTGTATTTGACTTATTTCCAGGATTTTATTCCACAATTTTCTGGTTTCAAGCTCCCTGAGAACAACAATGATGAATGAAGAATCATCGGGAGATTCTGCAATATATTTTATACATTTCTGGAAATATTCATTCTCTTTACCTTCCTGCCGTGAAATCTCTGCATCAAGCTTGAGACCTAACTTTGAGTTTGCAGTTTCCCTGGTTGCCCTCGCCATGGTGGTCTTTGCCTTTTTATAATCTCCTTCATAGAGATATAACTGGGCTATGTAAAGTATGGATTTCTGTGAAAAATCTGTTTCTGGGCCAAGAGAACTCAGGTAGTCCAGTGCTTCTCTATAATTTTTTATTTTCACACATGCTTCTACGAAGGTTTCCTCCAACTGTTTTGTCGATCTCAGCAGACTTTTCCTTCTGGCAAGGAATGAAACGATCAGCTCCCATTCGCCTGATTTCCTCAATGCCTCGACATAGAGTTCTATTGCCTCCTGATTATTCTGTGAAACAGAGATTACCCTCTGCAGTATATCAATTGCCTTCTGGTATTCACCAACTTTTATGAAAAGGGAAGAAAGTCTTAAAAGGGAGCCCTCTTCCTTAAAGTTATTTATGTCAACCGTTTTCAGCAGTGAGACCAGAGATGGTATTTCCAGATTCAGGTCAAGGGCTTCCAGATAATCAAGTATATATTCTGTATTTGTTGGATCAGCTATAGTTATTAATTTCAGGAATTTCAAAAGTTCTCTCTTCCCGTTGCTTGCCCTGTAATTCTTGGTGATTTCCTTGTTTATTACATATGAATTATTATCAATGTATCTTCTGAAAAGATTTTCATCAAAAATACCATTAGCGGAAAGTAGAAGTGCTGCATAATCCCACATATTTGTAAGTGAGGCTAACTCATTTATGTTATCAATAATATCCTGTGAGTTGAACAATTTTATATTTGACTTTAGATATTCTTTCGCAAGTTCTGTATTTTTTTCGTTTACCAGTGATTTGGTATAGAATGATTGAATTATTTCGCTATCCTTGTTTGCAAGATAAAAATATTTATATATCCTGGAGTCCCAAACGTGCATATTGACCCAGAGCTCCCTGACAACAGTGTCAATTTTTGCCCTGATTTCAGTATCGTTTTGAATAAGAAGTATGTAATCAGGAACCTGCAAAACCTTTGTCATTTTAGTTAATTGTTCCTGCCTTTCTACTACATCTTTCGAATCCAGAAATCTATCAATTATCTTGTTTAGATTTCTTTTCGAATCATCGCTATCCAACATGCTCTTTCTATTATACTATATCTGTATAATAATTTAATGAGTTTGTTCCCCTTTCAATAAGTTGCTTGTTACAGTTTGATTAATTTTTTTATAGTTCCACATGTTTTACTATTTTCAGTGAAATTCAAATGTATTGTTTTACCATATAGTAAATGACCATTGAATTAATGGTGCTTTACAGTTAGAGAAATTGAATCCATTTATGCTAATCTTTCAGATAAGTGTCTTTCAGTTTCATATAATCCTCTGCGTTCCTTCGTGCCATTTTTTCATACTCAATCGAATTGGACATTATTTTTCCGGGAATTCCAGCAACCATACTATTTTCAGGAATCTTTTTATTTTCCAGTATCACAGCCCCAGCTGCGATAACGGAACCATCGCCGATTACGCTTCCGTTCATTATTATTGCACCCATTCCAACAAGACAATTATTTCCAATTGTACATCCGTGAACTACTGCATTATGCCCTATTGAAACATATTTTCCAACGTGAACATCGTAACCTGGATCACAGTGTATTGTGACGTTGTCCTGAACGTTTGAGAAATCGTCTATTACTATAGAGCCTAGATCTCCCCTTATTGATGCAAAGTCAAAAACAGAACAGTCATTCCCTATTTTCACTCTTCCCCTTATTGAGCAGAGATCGGATATGAATGTGTTCCTGCCTATTATGATTTCATTCATATTAAGGAAACGAGTCAATATATAACTTATTTCCCATGCTTTATTCGCAGAAGTTGATGTAAGATTAATAAATAAGTAAACGATTAGGAAAAAAAGTGAAATCATATGGCGAGAATGCATACAAGAAAGAAGGGGAAATCCGGTTCAAAGAATTCTTTTTACGGTGCAAACCACAATTGGGTGCAGCAAAGTCCAAAGGAATTGGAAGAAATCATAATACAGCTTAGAAAAGATGGCTTAACTGCTTCTCAGATAGGGATTAAGTTAAGAGATTCATACGGCATCCCAAGAGTGAAGGCAGTCATGCATTCTAAGATGGGCGATATACTGGAAAAGAACAACTTAAAGAGCGACGTACCAGAAGATTTGATGAGCTTAATAAATACATACAAAAGAGTTTCTGCCCATATGTTGCTAAACAAGCGAGACCTCAACAATGGCAGAAAAAGAGCACTTATCATGTCAAAAATGTTGAGGCTAGTTAGATATTATAAGGAAAATGGGTATCTAAAACATGAATGGGAACTTAACAAGGTTCTTCAATAGGCATGATTACTGATTTAATTAGCAAGGAATTTTCGGAATCCCTGGAAAAGGGAAAGAATTTTTTTTTAAAATATGACTATGTAAGGGTTCTCGCTCATTACGACGGGGATGGAACCAGTGCAAGTATAATATTAACAAAATTGCTTTTAAGAAATAATAAGAAATTTCACCTTGGTTTTATAAAGGATCTATCCTCTGAGGGTTTTTCTAAACGAATAATGGAAGAACCGAATTTACCTACGATCGTAGTGGATGCAGGGTCTGATCAGTTGAAATTTGTCAAGGGTGATACTGCGGAAATCCTGGTTCTTGACCATCACTTCTACAGTGGTGGATCTAAAAATGAACTGAATATCAATGCCAGAGATTATGGGATTGATGGGACCAGGGAAGCATGCGGAGCTACAATGGCATACGTTTTTGCCCTCTACCTTAGTGAGGATAATTCTGATCTTTTACCATTCATGATATCAGGAGCAATAGCAGACAAGCAGGACCTATCCGGCTTTAGAGGACTCAATAAATCACTGATCGAGAAATACGGTAAAAATGTGGAGAGAAAACATGTGCTGAACCTTGATGGGGAATCTGTTCTTGATGCACTTGTATACTCTGTTGATCCGTTCATAAAAAACATTTCCGGATCACTTGAAGGAACAAGGAAAATACTTGAAAAACTGTCCATAAATCCTGAAACAAGGCCCGAGGATATGACAAAAGATGATACATTGAAACTTGGGAATTATCTTGGCTATCTTCTTTCATTTCAGGGTGCACATTCTGAGGCAATGTCATATCTGGAAAAGGATGAGCTATATTTCAGCAATGGTTTTTCAGCTTCATCACTGGCAAAAA
Source organism: Thermoplasmata archaeon (assembly GCA_021810575.1). The sequence goes on along the minus strand of JAJZIN010000003.1, from coordinate 8,443 downwards.
TAATTGATGCGAACTCCAAAAATGGAGACAATAATATTCCAGTTGAATTTTTTATGGGGAATAACTCCCTTAGGAATGAAATGATTTCAAACAAGAGAAAGTACGAAACCAGGTTAATCGATTATATAACAAGATCATACAAATCTATTTCCAAGGAAAAGAACCTGCAGTTCTTTTATGCCCCGGGATCAGAGATGGCTGGAGCCATTTCTGGACAGCTTATGCTCTACCTCCTTGATCAGGATAAACCAGTGATCGGCTTTAATGTAGGAGATGACAGTACACTGATTTCATCGAGGGGAAACAGGAGAATGGTTGAAAAGGGACTCAATCTATCCTTGGTAATGAAGGAATGCACAGAGAAGGTAGGAGGCTCTGGTGGAGGTCATGACATAGCTGCAGGTGGATCGATTCCAAGGGGGATGGAAAGGCAGTTTATTGAAATTGCAGATGAAATGATAGGCAAACAGTTGAATCCCATAAGAACTGAATAAATAAACAGTCTCCAAATCAACTTGGAATGTTCATTGGACATACAAAAACTTTTTAATGCTTCAATTCATTTGATTACTGAATGGCAAGGTTGGGAATTTACACCCTTGATTTCAGATTCTATTATAGAGTGCTTCATCTGTTGAAAGAATGGGATGTGCCTTTTGTTTCCATCGAAAAGCCTGATGATATACCATCAGATGTACCTGTTGTACTAAGTTCTGTTGATGATATTTATATTCAATTTGAGCAGATTCGGGATAATGATGCAATGAGGGCAATAAGACGGGCAGTACCATACCTGCTGGACAAGAAATTATTCAACGAGATATTCATAGGAATTGATCCTGGACCCAAGCCCGGTGTGGCTGTGCTTGCTGATAGAGTTTTGATTGAGGCGTTTGAGCTAGGTGATGTCTTTGCTGTTGCGGAAAACATAGAGAATATAATAACGGGGTATAACACTAATTTTATGTCCATAAGAATAGGAAATGGAGATAAGCCAAACAGGGAGAAGATAATCCAGGAACTTAGAAATGTGGATGTACCGATTGATATTGTTGATGAGGATGGAACAAGTATGCCCCATAAAACCCATGATAATATCATCTCAGCTGCGAGGATAGCTAATATAGAGAATTTTAACAAAGAAAAAGTATCAAGAGCGAAGAAAAGCAAGAGAAGAACACAGATAGAAAAAGAGTTTGTAACAATAAAAGCGTTTTTATAATCATTTTTTAGCAATCTTCTTTGGTTTTTCCTTTCTATTCCTCCATTTAGGTTGCTTTGTACCTCTTCCTCTGCCAGAGGACAGAACTAGAAAAACCATGAATACGATTACTACTCCTGAAATATAGTATATCCAGTTATAGTTTGCAGGCGTTCCATAGAAGAACTTTGATGAGTATGAAACTGAAACACCGTTTTTATAGGAAGCTGCATTTAAGACCTTCACCTCAAGGGTATTTACCTTGCCGTAATCAAGAACGTTTGAACTGACGGTGATGTTTAGTTTTTCCTTCGAATAAGGAGTAAGCTTGCTGATCGTATCCGTTTTGAATGTCGCTCCGTTTATTATGAAGCTTATTGAAACATTGTAATATGGTATGTAATTTGAATTATACACTTCAGCATATAACTTTACAGGAGCGTAAACACTTACGTGGAAGTTTGATGTGTAATTGACAGGAGTTCCATAGAAAGTTGCGGTGAGAAATACTGTACCATATATTGTCTGGTTATCTGCCTCAGGGGCTGTAATATTAAATTCGAAATAACCTGTTGCAGAGGTCTCATGCGTTGAGTTAAGTGGTGACATTCCCTTGTCATAGTTTGCTCCAAGATACAATGTAGCAGTATAATTAGAATAGCCTGATGTTGCATTTACAAACATCGTGAAATGCTGTCCCTCATAAACTGCAGAAATTGGAGACAATACTGCTGAAAAACCATTAGTCGATGTGTAGGGTATTGCCTCTCTGGCCAGAACTCTTGGAGAAAAACTATCATTTTGGTGTGTAAGATTAGAATTCTGCGTAAGAAATGTTGAAGGAACAGCCATGACTATTAGCGCAAATGCGATTAAGATTATGATTACTGATTTCTTATTCATTTTCTCTTTCTCCCCCTTATAGCAACTCCAGCTATCCCACCAATTACTGCTATGGCAATTATGATAAGCCCGTACTCAACTGTTACAAATGGATCACCAGTATAGTTAGATAAGATCCCGGGGCCCTTTGAGTAAACAGTTATTCCAGGGGCACCCGGAGATGTATAATGAATACTGACATATCTCACAACGCTGGTATTTGTCAGGTTAGCATTAATGGTAATATCAAATGAAGGCGATGGAACTTTTCCCGGCTTGAAAATAATATTTATTACCTTTGTTTGGGAGTAATTCAGTGTTATGTATCGAACCGTGTTCCCATTATACTGGAAACTCACGTTCCAGGAGTCGTGAATCAATGTCTGAATACTCGATGAATTCATTGAAAGACTGATATTATCGACGGAGTTCCCCGTATTAATGAGTTTATATGACAATACTGATGTTCCGTTATTGTAACTTGGAGCCGTGTAAACCTGCTGTATTTCAAAGTTTGCATATTTAGTTATGTTGACCTTAACGAAATCTTGAGTGGATCCTCCAGAGTATTTGATTTCTACTGGGATTTTGTTTATTCCCTCCGGTACCATTGCAGTATTGTTCAGTACCAATTGCAATTTTACTGAACCGTTTATTGGTAGATTATTTATTGTAGTCCTATTAAATTTCATAGCCCAGGCGCTGCTCCCAGAAGATAATGTTATATTTTCCATGGAATTTAAGTGATTCGTTAATGTTAGGTAATAGGTTACAGAGTTATATTCTGATGTTTTACTTATGATATTCTGGGATATGGTTATATTTCCCAATAAAACCTTGCTCAGTATCAGGTTAATGTCTTTTGTTGTATTTGTGAATACTGTCTTTGAAGCTTCATATAAATAAGATGTCTTGAATCCATTTACAGTTGCACTACTTGAGACATAGGATGAAAATGAATAATTCTCTGATGGTAAAATTAAGGGATACCCATCGGATGTTACCCTGAATAGTTCATTATTGAGTGTCACATTTACAGATAAGGCCTTTTCGACTCCAGATACATATGTAAACAGTGATACCAAATGACCGTTTGATGCTATCAGTGTAATGTTCTGTTCGTTGACGAATGGATTGATTGTAATTGTTCCAGTTCCAGCCTTCATGTACTGGGTAGAATATACATAGTACGTGTAGTTTCCATTTGCAAGATCTACTGAGAAATTCCCATTGCCACTTGTGGTAGCCTTACTCACAAGAGAGCCGTTTCTATATATATTGACAAAGAAGCCAGAGTTAGAACCACTGTTAACGTCTAATTTACCCTTAACGTTCGTAGTGAATGTCTCGTTCTTTATGTTGAGAGTCAGTGATGTTGGCCCATTAAGCTGAATATTCTTACTTCCAGTTAATACATATTCCCCACTGTTACTGACAAGGTGAGATGTCAAATTGACATTGTAACTGCCTGCTGGTAGTAAATTCTTCAACCCAGGCATCACAATTCTTTCTCCATTGTAAACAAGTGTAAGACTTGCAGTTCCTTTTAAATTATTAAGTATACTCAAATTATAGGATTGCATCAACGTTGCAGATATCGACGTGTTTTGTGTTAGATGGATTTCCTGTATAGCCGATCTCACATTTCCTGAGATTGAGTATACTGTGTAATTACCAGGCAACATTTCAGTTGGATTTGTAATTAATTCACCATTCTTTCCGTATATATACGCAGTGTTTACATTTACTATGGCCAGTGAAACTTCAGGTTTAAATGATACATTAATACTCTTATTTGTTGCACCAACGGTAAAAGAATTCGTGTAGTCGCTAGCAAACATGTTGCCACCCGTAACCGTGAATACGTAACTTCCAGAAGGCAGCCTGACTCTGGCTGTTCCATTAATTATCTGGGATGTCTGTGATGTTGTACCACCTATGTTTATTTCACCATTTAAAGGAGAGGAATTGAGGATGGGTTTGAAATTTAAGGTAACTGATTTAAGATTCACATTTAGAGCTACGGCTACATTTTGATTCAACCTACTTGAACTACCAAAATATCCATCTCCATATACTCTTAGTGCAAAACCGTTTAATGAGGAACTCTGAGTGTAGATAGAAGCATATCCTCCAGAAACATTTGCTGCTTCGAAGGGATGCCCCGCCAGTTCAAAGATGCCTATTCCAGAATTTAATGCAGACAGTGAGTTAAAGCCCGTGGATAGGCCAGGGTTATAAATCTCAATCTTTTCCACTGTTGCATTTTGAGGTGACAGATAAACGTTTGAGCTTGTTGATATGGACTCTGCCTGTGATGCATAGTAGTCTTTTCCAGCTCTGGTTAAGGTTTCATATATTCCATAATTATTGCCTGAAGGTAGAATGAATGTAACATTTTTCAGTGTTGTACTTTCATACTGTAGAACAGTACTGCCATATATAACCCCAATTGATCCTGAATATTTGGAGAGATTCAGGTTATTGTTTGTTATTGAGGTTGCATAACCTTTTACGAATGACATGCTGATGGTAGAAGTTTTATTTATGTTGTAGGAACCGAGTGCGACATAATTTCCACTTGTCTCATAGATCGTATAATATCCTGGCGAGACCGTTCCTCTAAATTCATTGGATCCTAGATTTGTAAGGTTGGTATATGTACTCAGGTCGCCATTTTCAAGTATGGATAGATTACCTTTAACTACCGGACCCTTTAACAACACTGTAAGGTTCACCCCTAATTCAAGATTTATTGTCACGCTCTGGGTAGTGTTCAACGATGTGAAGGATACCTCACTTATGCCTGAAATCAGGTTACCAAGGCTTGCATTAATCTTGTATGTACCTGAATTTAATGCGACATATACTTTCCCTGTACTGTTGGTCAGTAATTTTTCTTTTCCAACCATCACAGTAACGCCTGATGCAGGCTTACCTCCTGACTGAACGCTGATATCAAGCTTATTTTCATATACAAAAAGGTTTTTTGATATGCTTGATCCATTAGATATGGAAATGGTGTTTATGTTGCTATATATGGAGTTGTTTGAAATTACACTCACGTTATATGTCCCTATTGGAATGTTAACAAACCTGTAATTTCCGTTCACTATGGGAGTTAAAAATTTCTGTCCAGACGTAGAATTGCTTATTTCCACATTGCCGCTTGTGACCTGTTGTGATGTATATCCAGATGACTTTGGCTTTTCCAGGGTAACACTACCTGAGGCACCGGTACTTGCAGTTATAATGTTCTTTTGGATGTAATAGTTAGGCAATCCAGTTGTTTCATTTATTCCAACAAGTTTTCTTTCTGCCATTGCCCTGCTTATAATTACCTTTTTAGCTGTTAAAAAGTTATTGCCCTCCAGGAACTCCTTGTTTAGGGCACCATATGAATAAATCAATGTATCATTTCCAGGCAGAACGGTGATATTATAGAATCCGTTCTTGTTGGTTACAATCGTGCTGTGTGGAATGTTATACTGATCATATACTGTTACCCTAATTCCTGGAAGCGGTAATCCACTGGGAGTTTTTACCTGGCCTTCTACTATAGCCCCTGGGAAGTATCTCAGTATTGGATCTGATGACTGGATTATGGAAGAGAGACCGGGGAATATGAAAGCTGTTCCTTTCCCAGAATGTTCCAGAGAATATGCTTTTTGCAGTGAAATTATGGAAAAGTCGTTTGGGTGGCTTGTATAGTTAGTGTAGGGATTATAAGGAACTCCCTCGTAACATATTTCAAAATTGCTCATGTTAAAGGCCGGCTCCATTGTGTACTGGGAACTGCCATATGATAGACCGGGGATTCCATTTGTTTGACCAACTGCTGATGGCGGAAGACCGACAAGAGCTTTGTATATGGTGGTATTGTAAAATGCCGGTGTGTATCCGAGTTCATAGGAAGTTACTGTTGCTGTGACTGGAGTTTCGTTAAGTGGAAATGTTCCATTTGTCGTTACTGCATAAATCTGGTAATATTCATATGGAACGATAGCACCAGATGATGTCGTATATGCAGGTGTGTCAGTCAGATAGGCTGGTGCGTAAAAGGTTCCTGTATCAGTTGCAGATAATGGGAACAATGTGTGGTCAACCTGTATGTACTGTATGCTCCAACCTGTAGCCTGCTGTATTTCCTGATAGAGATCAACAAGGTTAGGCAGACTAAGTTTGGAGGCTAGTTGACCTTTCTCCAGTGCATAATAGGCATTTGCTGATGTTATACTAGTGTTGAATTTTCCATATATAGTGGAATTATCCGCAATCCATTGCTTGTAATTCATTGGATTCTTATAGATATTTTCAAGCAATGTTATTTCTGAATTGTTGAAATATTGGGAGAATACACTTTGCAATTGCGGAGAAAACTTTCCGCTAGTGTTATCCAGGGATGCCTGCATAAGCCTTGATGAGAAAAGCGCAATTATCTGCGATTCATTGGTAGAAAGCAGAATTTGACCGGCTATCTGATATGCCTGCTGAAAGTCATCAGCCACTGTAGGATGTTCTCCCTGATAAAGTTCCTGGAAACCATAATCCCACCAATCCACATAAGCAGGTTTATCAGCAAGTGACAGGTTTGCCTGCTGTTCTGCAAGCCATGCCATTGATAGGGATAGCGGAGAACTGCTGTTAGTTATTTGGGAACCCGTAGTCCCAAAATATGCGCTTTCATTGGCTAGATATGCTGGTGGTTTTGCAAAGGACGGTAATGCTGAATAAACCTGATGATTTACTTCTGGTGCAGAATTCACAGGCACGGCTGCGGACATTACCCCAAGGCCTGAAGGTATTAATATTCCAAATACAACAATGATGACCATCACAGCCTGTAACCAGGATATATCTCCTTTTATACCACTCCTCTTTCTAAATGCTTTCTTGGTCCTGGTATCATCCTTTACGTTGGAGAGTTTAAGTATATCTGCGAAGTAGTAAAGGAGTGCACCTCCCATTATTGCGTATGCGGGTGATGCAGTTATATTGAATCTGGCAGCTGTAAAACTCATATAAATAGACACGGCCGAGAAGATAATTAAAAATGCAAGAGAATCGGTCTTCTCTTTGATGAATTTGTAGATAACAAACATGAAACCACCAACACCAACTACAAATTGAGCGACACCGAATCCTCCTATATACTGACCGAGAGCTGGAGCTTGAGCTTCAGCTATAGTTGAATATAGCTTTGTTTTTATGAAATATCCTTCACCGCTGATGATTTCTGAATACATGTGAGGAGATATAAAATATAGGCCTCCAACAAAGGCTGATACGGTCAATACTAGCACGGGAATGGCAATGATCCATGGTTTTCTGCCTACTATGCCAATTAGGGCTGCAATGAATATCATCCCAACTCCAATTAGTAAAGGCGGCACATACCAGATTGCTGGAGCATTATCTGCAGCATAGTAATAATACCCTCCCATTGCGAATGATAGGAACACGAATATAATGCTTATATAAAGAAGATATCCGGTGTTCCTTGAAAGAAAGAGGTTTATCAATAACTGTGCCACGACATAAATTGTTATGATTGCCAGTATGTATGCATGACCCTGCCATGACAGCATGAGGGCCCCGTAAGAAGCACCCGCGAACAGGGCATAAAAGGTGGATTTCTTATTTGATCTAATATAGTTCATTATGCTGGAATAATAGTTGTTGACTTTCAGTAAACTCCCCTCTATTATTCTGTTCTTGTTTGCATAATGAACGGCTCTTTCGAAGAAATAAATGGCAAAAAATGCGAATATAAGTTCTGGAGTGTGCATTCTTCCGTCAGAGAGTATACCAGATGTAAGATTACTTGGCATAAGAGTGTACAGAACTGCACCTATCATTCCAGCTTTTCTTCCAAGTATACTTTTTCCAAGCATATAGACTGGAATTATCAGTAGGGCCCCAAATACTGCATCGAACTCCATGAATGAATAATAGGCTGCGTGCAAAGCCCCACCAAAAATAGGTGCGGTTATTGTTGCAACAAATGCTATCATCCAGTGGAAAAACAATGGCCTTGGATCTCCTGAACCTATTGGGTAGTTTAGCCCGCTGGTATGAAGCAGAGAAACGTGAGTTGTAAGTATCTGTATAATTATGTAATAATTAAAATAGGGATCACTTCCACCAGAGAAATTCGCGTATCCGTTTAAGAATGACTGCCCCCACATATAATAATTGGATAGGAACATGTATAGGGAAAACAGCAACAGGATTCCTGCGAACTCCCAATTACGGCTGAACCAGCCTTTAAATTTTTTTATAGATTCAATTTCCTGGAGTTCCATTTCTTGACTACCGAAAACGCTAATACAATTGAACTATTAAAATGTTTAAGAATAT
>JAJZIN010000071.1 GCA_021810575.1 Thermoplasmata archaeon | reverse complement strand
TTGAATCTGGCAAGAATCAAAAGGACATAGGTAGAGAAATTCTAGATTACTGGAATCAGAAAAATGTATTCAGAGCCATAATTGAAATGAGAAAGAACGGAAAGGATTACACTTTTCTGGAGGGACCACCAACAGCAAATGGAATACCACATGTAGGCCACGCTTTAACCAGAACCATAAAAGATACGGTTTTGAGATACAAGACAATGATGGGCTATAACATAAAGAGAAGGGATGCCGGCTGGGACTGTCACGGTCTTCCAGTAGAGCTGGAGGCAGAAAAGAAATTCGGATTTACAACCAAGCTGGAAATAGAGAATTTTGGAGTCGATAAGTTTAACGATTACTGCAGAAAGAGTGTATTTAGGTATGTGGAGGAGTGGCTGGAAGTTGATGATAAACTTGGGTTTTGGATAGATCATGACAACGCCTATGTGACATTGAGGAATGATTACATCGAAAGTGAGTGGTGGGCCCTCAAAACACTATTCGAAAGGGGAATACTCTACAAAGATTACAGGATTTCTCCGTACTGTCCAAGATGTGGTACAACACTCAGTTCACACGAACTTGCCCAGGGATATAAGGATACAAAAGATCTTTCTGTTTATGCAAAGTTTAAATTAAATGATGGCAGATATGTACTGGCGTGGACAACAACGCCGTGGACACTCCCTTCAAATATGTTTCTGGCCGTGAATGAGAATATAGATTACTGTGATGTTCAATTTAACGATGAAACATATGTTGTAGCAGTGAATCTGGTAAAAAACATTTTTCACGACAACTACAAAATATTAAGAACATTTAAAGGTAAAGAACTAATAAATCTCAAGTATAAGAGACCCATAGATTTTATCAAGCTACCTGATAATACCTGTGTGATAGTTCATGGAGATCATGTAACTCTTGAGGAAGGTACAGGTGTAGTACATACCGCTCCAGCGTTCGGATCAGAAGATTTTGAGATAGGAAAGCAGCAGAATGTTAAGCTTGTAAACCCTGTGAATCTTCAGGGTAAATTTGAATACGAATCCTTACCGTGGAACGGTCTGTTTGTCAAGGATGCAGATATTGAGATTGTGAAATACCTGAAGGAAAGAAACCTTGCCCTGAGAAGTGAGAAATATGAGCACTCATATCCATTTTGCTACAGATGCGGGACGCCTCTTCTGTATTATCCAATTGATGCATGGTTCCTTGGAGTTTCATCTTTCAGGAAGGAGCTTGTTAGCAACAATGAGAAAATAAACTGGGTTCCAGCACACATAAAGGAAGGACGTTTTGGTAATTTCATTGAGGAAGCGAAAGACTGGAATCTTTCAAGAAACAGGTACTGGGGAACGCCTCTTCCAGTATGGTCATGTAGCAACAAGCACATGAAGGCAATAGGTTCGATTGATGAACTTATAAAAAATGGAGCTAAAAAGGCACCAGAGGATCTCCACAGACCGTTTGTTGATGAAATAAAGCTAAAGTGCGAAAAATGCGGAGAAATGATGGAGAGAGAACCGTATGTAATAGACACATGGTTCGATTCAGGTTCAGCAACCTACGCTGCAACTCACTATCCTTTTAACGGTGCAAAGGAGCCAGACATCCCGGTCTCATTTATAACAGAGGGAATAGATCAGACAAGAGGGTGGTTCTATACCCTTCATGTCATCGGAACACTTCTTTTCGGTAAAAATGCCTATGAAAATGTATTCTGTGCTGAATTTATCCTGGACTCTCAGGGAAGAAAAATGAGCAAGAGTAAGGGTAATGGAGTCCTTGCTAAGGAAATGATAGAAAAATATGGTCCTGATCCATCAAGGCTATTCTTCTATACCACCGTTCCCTGGAAGCCTAAACCCCTTGTGGATAAGACTGTGAGGGAAACAGAGACAAAAATACTTGGGACACTAATAAATATATACACATTCTTTGCTTCAAATGCTAATCTAGATAATTATGTTTATAAAGGACTTTCCAGCTCTGACAATGATCTTGATAGGTGGCTTGTTTCCAGGGTAAACTCCACAGTTTCAAACGTCATAAATGCAATGGATGTTTACGACTTCAGCCAGGCACAGGGGCAGATTGCAGAACTCATAGACGATACATCCAACTTTTATCTTCGGCTTTCACGAAGAAGATTCTGGGAAAATTCCGGAGAAATGCAGAAGAATGATGCATATAGTTCACTTCACTTTGCCATAGAAAGTATCTGCAAGATGCTGGCGCCAATAGCTCCATTCACGACTGAGTACATATACAGAAAGCTGCACCCAGAGTCATTAAGCATTCATGCTGAAATGTTCCCGGAAGTATTGGTGAATCTCATAGATCAGGAACTGGAAAATCAGATGGCAATGTCCAGGAAGGTGCTTGAAGCTGTAAGAAGGGGGCGACAGGCTGCTGCAATAAAGGGAAGGCAGCCTATCAAGGAAATCTTGATTGAAGGAAACAGTGTCACAGAGAAGACACTAATTCCAGTTAGAGAAGAGATAAACAGTGAAAAGATAAGATTCATAAATGAAAATCAAAAACCTGTAAAAACATATCTCAGACCTGTGCTGAGTAAGGTTGCACCCATATTGAAAGAAAAGATGAAAGATTTTAACAAGTTTCTGGAAGAAATAAACGATTCAGGAGAGGCAAAATCATTCTCAAGAGGAACCGGTATTTCATTTGAGGGTCAGGAGCTTCCAGAAGGATCAGTTGAGATACTTGAGGAGGTCTCACCAAGCTATACAATGGTCTGTGAGGATACCTTTAATCTGTATATTAACAAGGAAATAGACCATGATCTGGAGGTTCAGGGAATGGTTAGGGAAATTGTAAGGAGAATACAGGTGATGAGGAAGGAAATGGATCTGCCATACGATCAGCATATATCCGTTAAGTATGACGGAGATGATCTCATAAGAGAAGCCATGAAGGTATCTGTTGGAAACATAAAGTCAGAAACCCTGAGCGATAGTATAGAAAACTCAAAATTCTCTGGAGATGACAGAGAATCGTTTACGAAGAACTGGGATATAGATGGTAGGGAATTAAAACTGGCCATAAGGAAAATGTGATCATTCTTCCGGGGAATCAGGTTCCACTGAAAAATGTTCCCATCCCTTTTCCTCAATATTTTCCCATCTCTCCCCATTAAAAATGATGTTGTTTCCATCCCACGTGTTCC
>JAJZIN010000070.1 GCA_021810575.1 Thermoplasmata archaeon | reverse complement strand
TAAAAATATTACAAATCCTGCTATTACGAAATACTCTGTGTTTGTGAGGTTTTGTGCAATGAACTTATAGTAGACTCCTCCTATTTCTATCAGGAATAATCCCAGAAAGAATAGTGGATATCTCCATGCTGACTTCATGTATTTTCCCATTTGGATCACAACCTGAATAGGAGTATATTAATGCCAAGACCAGCGGCTACTCCCCTTATATATAGGTCAACCAGGAAGAATGAGGCTAGACTCATCCATGCAAATATCTCATGATGGTCATTCAATTTTGATATACCGTTAAAGAATGATCTCCTCGCACTCTTCTTATTTACAGGGCAACTGTAGCAGTCTACATTTCCACCTGTTACGTGTCTAAAGAAGTGGCATGAAAATGTATATATTGTAACCAGAGCTGTGTTGATGATCAATAGTAAAGCACCAAGTGTGAATGTTCCCTTGTAGGCAAGGGCTACATAGATATCATAATAGAAGAATGGAAGAATTGCAACTGCAGTGTACCAGAAATATCTGTGCAGGTTCTCAAGCCTGAAAATATTTGTTTCACCTGAATATAATCTACCTCTCTTTTCACCAACCAGATCTGTTTTCTTTGATACATTCTTGAAATTTGAGACTTCACACGCCACTGGGTGTCTGAAAAGATGTCTGTGGTAATCTTTCCTGTAAGCGTAGCATGTAGCCCTGAATCCTGCCACCAGAGGAAGTACAAGGATTGTTGGTGAATAGAATGGATCTGTCAATCCCTGAACAGGCTTTGGTAATGCAAACTCAGTCATCAGGTATATGGCCAGCAGTGCCAGCAGTACGAATGACCAGAATCTCAATTCTCCGAACTCTCTTGGAAACCTTGTTATCTTTTCTAATTTTGTTTCATCCTTTGTGCTAAATGACATTTATTTCACCACCTTCTCCTTATGTCTTCTGTTCTTGATCAACATTGCTATTGGATCGTACTGCCTGTCTACGGCTCTTTCCTTTTCTTGAATGATTGCATTATCAGTTATTTTTATGTGCTCTGGACATACTTCAGTACAGCATTTAGTTATATTGCAATATCCCATTCCACCCTCTTCATTGAGCATCCGGGATCTATCCAGTCCATCCAGAGGATGCATATCCCATGAGGCCGCCTTTACAATGTGTCTTGGCCCAAAGTATGGTGTGAAATGTTCCCTGACAACGTGGCATACATCCATGCAGAGAAAACACTCTATACATCTTTTAAATTCCTTGGACCTTTCCACATCTTTAGGATTAATTCTCCATGGTTTTTCAAGACCTTCCTTTGGTGTAAACATTGGAATCTTTCTTGCAATTTCCCAGTTCTTTGAGACATCCGTAACAAGATCCTTTATCAATGGAAATGCTGCCATTGGCGCAACGGTGATGTTTTTTCCAACTTCATCAACCCTGGTCTTGCACATCAAGGAAGGCCTTCCATTTATCTCTGCAGAGCATGAACCGCATTTACCTGCCTTGCAGTTCCATCTTATTGAAATGGTTGGGTCTATTTTCTCTTCAACATACCTTACTGTATCAAGAACAACCATTCCATCAACATAAGGAACCTTGTATTCTACAAACTTCCCTTCCTTTTCTGTTTCAGGATCGAACCTGAATACTTTCACGCTTATATCATCGCTCATTCATACACCTCTGGCTTTACATATGCCTTATATTCCTCTGGCATTTCTGCCGCCGGTTTAACCTCAAAATTCATGTTTCCCTGTTCATCCATGTATGTTATTATATTGGCTTTCCATGCTGGGTCTTTCTTAGGAAAGTCTGATCTCGCATGGGCACCCCTGCTTTCCTTCCTCATGGAAGCGCATGTTGCAATTGCCTCGCAGGAGACCAACATATTGCCAAGTTCGAGACAACCCAATAATCCATGGTTGTATCTAACTCCACCCTTTGTACCAACTTCCTTGAATTCTTCCTTTAAATCCTTGATTATCTTGATTGCCTTCTGCAGATGTTCCTCATCCCTCATTATACCTACATTTTCACTCATACATGTTGTAAGTCTGTCTATGAGATCGTATGGGTTCTTCCCATCTTCCTTAAAGAAGTGCATTACATAAGCTCTAATTTTTTCAATTTCCTCCTCAGGTATATCCTCGAATTTTGAGCTTCGTGCATAATTAACTGCTGAATCTCCTGCCCTTTTACCGAAAACGAGAATATCTGCAAGAGAGTTGCCTCCCAGTCTGTTGGCTCCGTGGAGACCTGATGCTACCTCTCCCGCAGCAAAAAGATTTTCAAGGTTTGTTCTTTCTGTTTCTGCATCAACTTCAATTCCACCCATCATATAATGGACAGTTGGTGCAACTTCCATCTTTTCCTTTGTTATATCTACACCAGCAAACTCAAGAAACTGCTGATACATGGCTGGAAGTTTGTGCTTGATAAAGTCTGCACCTTTTTGAGATATGTCAAGATAAACACCTCCATGTTCTGTTCCCCTACCTTCCATTATTTCTTTGTAATTTGCTCTTGCAACAACATCTCTAGCATCAAGTTCTTTCTTTTGTGGAGAATATTTCAGCATATATCTCTCACCCTTTGAATTCAGTAAAATCCCACCTTCTCCTCTTACTCCTTCCGTCACAAGAAGACCTTTTACTCCAGGTGGGTATACCATTCCTGTTGGGTGGAACTGTATCATTTCCATGTCCCTGAGGATTACTCCAGCCCTGTATGCCATACCAATACCATCACCTGTTGATTCCCATGAGTTGGATGTTACCTTATAAACTCTTCCGGAACCACCAGTTGCTATGACTACTGATTTTGCCCTGAATACAAATGTCTTACCAGTATTCATCTTTATTCCGTATGCTCCTATGATCTTGTTATCCTTCCTTATAAGGTCCACAATATACATTTCATCGTAGAACGGAATATTTCTGTGCAGTACCTGATCTTCCAATGTCTTTATGAGTTCTAATCCTGTTCTATCACCAATATGTGCCAGTCTTCTGTATGTGTGAGCTCCAAATGCCCTCTGCATTATCCTGCCATCAGGTGTCCTGTCGAAAAGTGCTCCATATCTTTCCAGTTCGAGAACCCTGTCAGGTGCCTCTTTTCCCAAAATTTCGGCCATTTTCCAGTTAGATATGTATACTCCTTCCTCTATTATATCACCATAGTGAACCATCCAGTTATCCTTCGGATCCACGTTTCCCAGAGCACAGGCAATTCCACCTTCAGCCATAACGGTGTGAGCCTTGCCAAGAAGTGATTTTGTAACCATTACAGGCTTCAAACCTGCATCATTTACG
>JAJZIN010000069.1 GCA_021810575.1 Thermoplasmata archaeon | reverse complement strand
GCAATTGCCAGAAAATCACAAACAAGGGCAACAGGTTCACCATGAAAATTTCCGGCAGAAATGTATTCTTCATCATTAATCAACGGATTATCTGTGGTTGAATTCATCTCTCTTACAAGCACTGATTCAACATAATTTATGGTATCAAGAACAGCTCCGAAAACCTGCGGCGTGCACCTGATGGTGTATGCATCCTGAATCCTGCTTCTGTCGCCCTCTTCGATACTGGCGCTTCCACCAAGTCTTGTATACAGTGCATTTCCTATTTTCGCCTGTCCGGGCTGATCTCTTGCTTTCAGTACCCATGGTGTGAATGCCTTTCTGGTTGCACCTAAGGCTTCCATTGAAAGAATGGCAGATCCAGTTGCAAGGGCAAGATTATTCTTAGCCCTGATCAGTTCTAACATACCAATTCCTGTGATTGCAGCAGTTCCGTTGTTAAAAGCAAGTGCCTCCTTTTCTCTGAGTTCATAGGGCTTGATGTGTTTCTCCTTTAGTACAGTGGATGCATTCTTTCTTATTCCATTATCCAAAATCTCACCTTCGCCCATCATTGCTAGCATTATGTGGGATAATGGTGCAAGATCTCCACTTGAACCAACAGATCCAAATTCAGGAACATAGGGACATATTCCAGAGTTAAGAAAATCCATAATTTTCTGGACAAGTTCCACTGTGCATCCTGATTGTCCCCTGCAGAGACTGTTTGCCCTTACCAGCATTATACCCCTTACCTTTTCTTCACTTAGTGGTTTTCCAAATCCGGCTGAATGGCTTCTTATTAGGTTAACCTGTAGCTGTCTCTCCTCCTCAGGCCTGATCTTCCTGTTCAGCAGGCTTCCAAATCCCGTGTTAACCCCATAAATGTTTTTTCCGGATGCAATTAGTTTCTCCAGGGAAACTCTTGATTTTTGGATATTCGTTCGTGCTTTATCTGAAATTCCAACCCTTTTCTTATTCAAAACAATATCCTGGTATTTTTCAAGATTTAAATTGAATCCATCTATCTCAATTATCCCATCTTCCATGGATGTGATTGATTTCAAGGAATTTAACACTTATGAAGTGATTCAGAAATTCAACATAATCTCACAATGAAAGAGCGAATCAACCTAAATATATTAATTATGTTATAACAAAATTTTTAACATAGTTAGGTTTACAGTAAACAATGTCAAGATTTAGATTTAGATGCAGGTCAACGGGAAAAGAATGCGATTACGAGGTTACTGCAAAGACAAGGGAAGAGGCAGAAGAACACGCAAGAGCACATGCCCAGAGATTCCATGAAATGCAGGACTCAACTTCTATAACAGATCTTGTGAACAGATCACTGGAGGAAGTTGAGGATTACAGGGATTAATAGTATCACTCACAACCCATGATACCGTATAAGATATGATATGCGAATTACTGTATCATGGACGTATTATCTGATAGAAATTATTGGAAGAAACGTGATTATATGTAATATTGCCTTAAGGAGATTCTCTTCCAGATCCAATGGTAGAGTGTTTAACTCCTGATATGTTCCAGACATGAATGGCAATAGAAATAATTAAAAGAATCAGTCCAAGAACTAATAGAGTTGAAATAAAATAACTTTTGAAATTGTTAAGACTTAATTCCATAGAAAGGAATGATATTATCAATCCTATGTTGTAAATAAAGTATTGAATTTTGATCATTGTCTGTCTAACTTTAAAATTCATTAGGTTCGGAATCAAAATATACGACATTCCAAATACTATCATTACTGCAAATCCAAAAAATAGTAGAATAAATACAGGGTCTCTATGAGATGTGGGAAAATCCCATACAAATCCTGTTAATAGAAGGATCGTTCCAGTTATAAGGTAAATAAATGATGTTACTGTAAACATAATAGCATAGAAATTATGGGAATTCCTGAGGGACATAACCATTAATGTTGTAGATTAATTTAAATTTTGGCTCTTACATATTTGGTAATACTTTATTTTAATGAATGGTTTAATGCTATATTGTTGCTAATTCACTATTTCCTGCTCAAGAGTCACATAAGGCTTCTCTGAAGAAATGGACATTTTTGCGTTTAGTGGAATAAGCATCTGATCCTCCCCATGGCCAAAAGGAAGCCCATAAATAGAAGGTTTTTTCAGCTGATCCATGTATTGCTGGATAATATCTTCGATATACGGCATTGGCTCCTCGTTGCTATTTATCTGCTTGAATTCCCCGAAGGCAAAACCTGCAAATTCCTGCAGGTATCCTGTTAGGTTCAGTACTGAAAAATACCTGTCGAGATCACCAGAAGTAATTGCAGTATCCTCTGCAAAAAGTATTCTTCCAGCAGTTGAGGGCATATATGGAGTGCCTATGAGAGATATTGCAACAGATATGTTCGTGCCAATTGATCTTCCAACAACCTTTCCCTTGTGGATATATTTAACAACATTCTCTACAAATCCGGAAATATCGCTTGACTGTCCATTCAGTATATCCACAAGCAACTTGAATGATGACTTATGGAATTCATCCGGATCAGAAGCAGCCATTGGACCATGAAAGGTGATTAGCCCAGAAAGCTTGTTGAATGCCATGTGAAGTGCAGTAATATCGCTGTATCCCATAAAGATCTTGGGATGACTTTTTATGAGATCATAATCGAGAAATGGTAGAACGTGAATTGAACCGTAACCTCCTCTTGCACATACAATTGCCTTTACTGAGTCATCCTGAAAAGCCTCCATTATCTCCTGTGCTCTTTCTCTCATGGGTGCAGCAAGAGAATTTCTCTGAACGAGCCTTCTTATGTTTCTTCCCAGAGATACTCTGTATCCAAGTTTGGAGAGTCTTGCAATGGTCTTGGATAGATTTTTCATATCAGGAGCACTGGCCGGTGCTATTACCCTTATATCATCACCTGGAGAAAGATGTGGTGGAGCTATTATTTCTCCTGCCTCGCTGAATTCACTGTCCATTGCCATCACTATTCTCAAATTCATCCTTTATTTGCCGGATTTTGTTTTCTTTGGCTATCTGAAGGATCGTTAATGCAGTTGCCTTTATGGCATTCCTTAAAACATTTTCAACCTTATCTGGATTTGCTGCTTCCCTGAACTCATCGGAATGACCCGGTATTCCCGGATATCCTATAGGAAAATCAAGATGACCCGTGGGAACAACCCAGCTTACATTTGCCTCGTCTGTACTACCAGAAGCAAATCCCTCTTCAGAACCCGCATCTTCAGCATTAATATTCATTTTTGCAAGATTTTCCTTTAGCAGTGAATTTAATGTCCTATTGTTTATGTATGTCTTATAAA
>JAJZIN010000068.1 GCA_021810575.1 Thermoplasmata archaeon | reverse complement strand
AGAAGTGGGTATTCAACTACGAAACAATGAAAGAACTCAACGAAGGAAAGCAGATGAGGAATATGTGGTCGATCCCCGTAACACCAAAGAGTGAAAAGTGGGCTGGAAATCATCCCACACAGAAACCCTTTGAGTTGCTCAAGAGAGTTATCCTCTCCTCAACTGTTGAAGGAGACACTGTGCTGGACCCATTTCTAGGATCTGGAACAACTTCTGTTGTTGCAGAATTTTATAAAAGAAATTCAATTGGAATAGAGATGAATAAGGATTATGAGAATATAATTAAAACAAGGATGAGTAAATCACTAGCAAGAATCACGGATGAAGACAGTGAGATTCAATATATTGAAATATAATTCTTTGAAGGACAAGATTTTCAGTAATCTGAAAAAGAAGCAATTTATTTAATCATTTCTTTTTTTATATCCTGGAATATCTTTGGATTCCCATGTTCCATCCCTCTTTCTAAAATATCCCCTTTCATAATTTTTTTCAAATTCGTCTGTGTTCATCAATGCACTATCTGGAATTATTGAACTCCATCCGTGACCGTGCAGCAATATCTCACCATGATCTGGATAATGAACAACCTCTTTTGTTCTTGGATCTGCATTAATATGGACTTCAATGTCTAGGATTCTTACCGGATTTCCCTGATCAGCTATTATCTGGCTTGTCAGATCAGGTCCGGCAGGCTTAGAGATAAAGTCCCCGCTTTTTACCACTCTTGTCTTTCCGTTCATCCTCAGGGTTGCACTTCCTTCCAGTATGAGATAGTATTCATCTATGGAGGAATGTGAATGCAACCTTGCAGAAACCTGTCCAGGTGCAAGAAGCTCAACGGTTGGAAAGACTCTTCCTGGTCCAAGTAAAGGCATCAGGTTTCTAAAGCTATATCCATTCCCTTTAACCTGCTGTGCCATCTCAGATTCGTCAAGTTTTTCATCATAAACATTTGTTACTGGGAATGTCCATTGATTTTTATCCTGTTGCTTTCCATCGTCGATGATTACTTCATCAAACCACATTGAAAGTATTCTCACGATGAACATAAGAGCAGACCCTTCCATATCTGGGATCTTGAATGTTATGGGAACATCACTGTCTTCCCTCATGAATCCTGACTTATTGCCAAGAACTGTCCATAGCCAGTTTGTAAAGGGATAAAGCAGGTCGCTGTAATGTGGGTGTTTTCCCATGCTGCCAGGAAAAAATAACTCCCACGCAAGATCCAGTCTGATCTGCTCTTCTCCATTTTCATTCTTTGTAAGTATTGCTTTCATGATATTCATAACCTTGATAAGTTAATAAGGATTTTCTGAATAAAAATCATATAATTTTGTATTGTTCCGGACTAAACTTAAGATTCAAATTATACTGTGTGTGTAGCTTAATTTCAGGTAGGAATTAATTGACAGCATCTGATCAGTTCCCCGTTGGCTGATAAATAAAAGCACGTAATTCTTTTCTGTAATGAGGTTCCACGACAGCTCTAAATTCCCGGAACCTCCCTCGCTATTCAGGAAGATGTTTGGGGTTAAATTTGTTGTCACTGTAGCTGTTCCTATTGGATCTGTTTCGTTCAACATTCCACGAATATCCTTGTTCTTCCATACAGACCTGTTGGATTCGTTCAACCACTCAAACATCTGTCCCGGGGTCATGAGAAATATCTGGTATCCGGTCGAATTTGATTTTATCATTCCAGATATATGGGTGTAATTTAAAGAATGAAATATAAACATCAAACCATAGTAAGCATACGTTTCATTCTCATCAACAGTCCAGATTCCCTCTTCTAGATCAGGGCCTTTCACTGTTACTGGATGAAACAGTACCACTGATGTTAAAGCCAAGATGAATATAATTACCACCAGAATAGATATGGTCTTCAAGTGGCTTTTTGCTTTCACAACCATAGTCACCCTACATGTTCATATAAGATTTGTGGTTCTGAGGATGCTGAAATTAAAAATGCAAAACAATGGTTTAAGGCAGCTTAATCAAGAAAAAATACGAGGTCGCAGTCAGTGCCTCAAAATATCAAAAAACCATCTTCGTTTGTAAATGGGTCTATTTATGCCTAGGAACTGCTTTCTCAAATCACCACAAGTTTTATGATATTATGAAGATTGAGCACGACTCACATCCTATGGCAGTTCTCAAGCCAGAGCTGGGTTACTCCAAACAAATAATACTTCGTTATGGAAAGAATAATAAGAATTTAAGGCTTGAGACATTCCGTAAAATAATGAAATTTGAAAAAACCCAATATAGAGCGGGTCTGAGGGGGTTCGAACCCCCGGCCTATGGATTAAGAGTCCATCGCTCTACCTGGCTAAGCTACAGACCCAGCCATCCTAAATCTTTACATTGGTTTAAAGATTTTCATTGTTGTATGTTTCTTTTATTCCATAGTAATAAGTGCTTCACTATTCAACGTTGAAAACAAAATATGTTTATGCATGGGTGCATGGGGTAATGAAAAACATGTTTCAAACAATTGTGAATTTGAAGACATATTCTGAAAGCTTGGGCAACAATACAGAGGTCATCCTGAAAAAGTTCATAAATAAAAGATCAACGGACGCACTCAAATTTGCAGTACCTGTAACCAGAATCCATCTTGGAAAAGAATTTGAAAATTTGATATCACAGCATGTAGACTCAGTTTCCTTTGGAGCTCACACCGGTCACATTTTAATGGAAGAGTTAATTTCCTTCGGTATAAGAGGGTCACTTGTCAATCATTCCGAGAGGAGAATACCAAAATCCACAATAAAGAGCACAATTTCAAAGGCAAATGAACTCGATTTTAACCTGATCATATGTTCAAAGGATCTTGAAGAAACAAGAGAAATATGCGAAATGGGTGCATCAGTTGTAGCATATGAACCTCCGGAGCTTATAGGTGGCGATATATCCGTGGCCATCTCAAAGCCTCATATTATAGGGCAGGCTGTTGCCATCAGCCAGAGGTATGGCGCCCAGCTACTCGTGGGAGCGGGTATAAAGAATAAAAAAGATGTAGAAATCTCAAGGGAACTTGGTGCATCAGGCATCCTGGTCTCATCTGGAGTGGTCAGGGCAAAGGATCCTTTTTACGCGTTAAATTCATTAATGATATAAACATCTCAGAAAAAATGCCTAAGCCTAAAAATGAACCATTGTTTGAAGAACCAGAATTCAGCGAGGAACAATTTCTCAGATACGAAAAGGATAGGGCAAAGAGTACAATATTTGTCTTCCTGCTGGCCATCGGTTCTGGTCTTCTTGAGGGATATCTTCAAATAAGGGGCTTGGGCGATCTTTCAATATTGTTATTCATTGTGCTTTTCATAGGTCTTTTCAAAATACTCGGAATTCTGAGGATCAAACT
>JAJZIN010000002.1 GCA_021810575.1 Thermoplasmata archaeon | reverse complement strand
CTTTTGGATCTCAGTGAGGAAAGATTTGCCCATACTATTAATCTAGCTCTGAACAACAATATAAGCATGAGGCAGACAAGGGCAGGAGAACTGAGCATGTGGAAAGGAGCAACTGCAGCAAATGCCTGCAGGAACAGTGTTTTTGCAGCCAATCTTGCCCAGGAAGGTTTTACGGGACCAGCACCAATATTTGAGGGCGAAATGGGTTTTATCAAACAGGTTTCAGGAAATTTGAATATGGATTTTTCCAAAAGCAGGATACTTAAGACCATGATAAAGAATTATCCCGTTGAATACCACGCCATGAGCGCCGCTGAAGTTGCATCTAATTTGAGAAAAAAGATGAAAGGAAAGATAAGGAAGGTTGAAGTTGAAACATTTACAGTTGCGCATACAATTATAATTAAGGACCCGGAAAAATTAAGACCAAAAACAAGGGAAACTGCAGATCACAGTATGCCATATATAATAGCATTGACACTTGTAAAGGGAGACCCAACCCCTCAGTCTTACGAAAATGATCTGCTGATGGATAAAGAAATCCTATCTGTTATTGACAAAATGAAGTTCAAGATCACGGATAGGTTCGACAAAATGTACCCTGAATTCCTGCCTGTGAAAATAAAAGTGGAGACTGATGAGGGTGTTTTCGAAGAAGAGATGGATGCACCAAAGGGTCATAATAAGAAGCCGTACACATGGGATGACTTGAAGAAAAAAGGGACAAGAGTGATGAGCGAAGACAGTTCATCTTCTATAATTGAGTTTGCAAGAAGTTTTGAAAATAGAAGCATGAAGGAATTCATGGAGGTCTTGAGAAATGTCAAGGCTTAGAGACAATATTAATGGTTCTTCAAAGAATTTTAGAAAAATGCTTGGAAATAGTTTCATTACCATCCCAGGCGTATACAGTGGGATTTCAGCACTGATTGCGGAGAGAGTGGGCTTCAAATCTATATATCTGTCTGGTTCAGGTATAGAAGGCATGATGGGTCTGCCAGATCTCTCAATAACGACTCTGGATGAGGTTGTAAGGGAAGCTGGGAATATTACATCCATAAGCAGATTGCCACTTATTGTTGATTGTGATACAGGATTTGGCGAACCACTCAATGTTATGAGAACTGTAAGGCTAATGGAAAGGGCTGGCGTTGCAGCAATTCACATTGAAGATCAGGAACTCCCAAAGAAATGCGGCCATCTCAATGGAAAGAAAATTGTTCCAGCTGAAGATTTTATTGCAAAGATCAGGGCAGCGAAAGAGGCATCAAAAGACCCAAATTTTTCTCTGATTGCAAGGACAGATGCAAGATCAGTGGGAGGACTTGATGATGCCATAGAAAGATCAAGGGAATATTTGAAGGCAGGTGCGGATATTATATTCACTGAGGCTCTGGAGAATCCAGAGGAATTCAAGGAAATGAGAAAGAAGGTAAACGGATATTTAATGGCAAACATGACAGAATTTGGAAAAAGTCCACTTCTCTCAGTTGATGAATTGAAAGAGATAGGATATGACATGGTAATTTTTCCCCTAACAGCATTCAGGAGTATCCTAAAGAATACGGAACAAATTTATAGTGATCTTCATAAGCAGGGAACACAGAGGAATTTTATAGATAAGCTTATGACCAGATCGCAGTATTACGAACTGATAGGTTATTCGGAATACGAGGATGAGGATTATCTTCTCGCATCAAGGAAGAATAAGTAGATGTAATTAACAGGGGTAATAATTAATTAACAAAAATTTTTGAAACATATATACCTGCTACCTCATGAAGACAGAGAAGACCATGACTGGTAGCTGGTTCAGATCAGAAAAAATAAAGAGTATTCTACTGGAGACTGGTGCCGGTGAAGTCCCGGAAGAGTTCAGGGAACTTGTTCTTAAGGAAGAGGAGAGTGTTGTAAGGAAACAGGTAAACCCACTTGGAAATGAAAGAGGTCTTACTGTTGTAAGTAACGGTGAACAGAGAAAGTCAGGATATACAACTTTTGTCAAATCTAGATTTGAAGGTTTTGACAGGGAAAAGATTGTTTCACCAATGGTTTCAAATGCAATGCTTGAAGAACTAAAAATTGCAAAAAATCCACTTTATGATATATTTAAAAATAACCCTGAACGGTTGCTGGGGCATCCACAGCTGAATAGCAGGATATGGTATAATGGTCAGAAGAAGGCAATTATGGAGGCAAAGGATCTTAAGAAGATCGGAAAGGATAATGGTGTTTCTAAGGTCTTTATAAATTCTCCATCTCCAGGGGTACTGGCACAATTCTTAACTCCTGGAACATATTACAGAGATTATTTTGATTTTATAGAAGACCTCTCAAGAGAAATGTCAAAAGAATATGAGGCCATATTATCAGTAGATGGTGTCGAGTTACAGATAGATGCTCCCGATCTAACTCATGAAAGACATTACAAGAAATCAGAGGAAACAGAGAGAAAATCAGCCCTGAGGGCCAAGATAGATTCTATTAATATGGCAATATCGGGAAAAGATCCGGAGAGAATACGAGTTCATTATTGCTATGGAAACTATAATGCTCCGCACAAAATAGATCCTCCTCTGGAGAATTTCCTTAATGAACTGCTTTCCTTAAATTCTAATGTAATAGTTGCTGAACTTGCGAATCCACGACATGAGGGTGATGCTATGATTTTAAGAAAGTATGCCCATGAATTTGGATGGCCAAAGCAGAAAAAGATTGCAGTTGGTGTAATTGATGTGAAAACTCCTTTCGTGGAAACACCTGAAACTATTGCTCTAAGACTGGCAAGGATTGCAGAGATAGATGAAATAGGTCCGGAAAGAGTAATGGCAGGGACAGATTGTGGTTTTGAAACATTCTCAAGTCTGGATAATGTTTCAGAAGAAGTTGCATTGATGAAACTTGATGCACTGGCAGAAGGTTCAGCCCTTTTTGATAATAAGTATAGATGAAAGAAATTTTCCCTTAAATTAAATTTTGAATTATTAAACTGTATAGCCTGGAATTTGATTTCTTATTCTATCTGATTTCCACCGATTATTCCTATTTTTATCTCTTCACCCTTTCTGTTGAAGAATTTATAATCTGTATCTCTGTATGGATAACCAACTATCATATGGATTGGGCCTGTGTTTTGAAACATATGCAGATCTGCATCAGAAGGTCTTATTACCCCGGATGGATGGGAATGTACTGAACCGATTATGGTAAAATCTACTGGTTTACTACCCATCCACATTATGGTGTGATGGTCTCCCTGAATTGTACCGGGCATTATGGCAATTTCATATATGACGTCGTGCTCACCCTTTAAAAGCGCCCCAAATTCCATTGGATATGTGTCCTTGGATGCCTCCATTATCATTCTAATTAATCTGAATCTAATTGACCACATCTTTTAACAGTTTCTCCCTGAGCTTTGCATAGAAATCTCTTCTTAGTGTTATAAACTTATAGGATTTTGATGCTCTTGTGATTGTTACCTTATCTGATGAAGTGAAATTGACCTCCTTTTGTCCATCCAGGATTATGAGACAGTCCTGATCAATACCTGACACAAGTATATCAAGCACTGATGTAGATGGCGCCACCATTGGCCTGATCCTCAGTGTTACTGGAGCAAGGTATGATATCACCATTGCCTGAGTTGCAGGCATTACAATAGGTCCTCCAGCGCTCAGTGAATAGGATGTTGATCCAATAGGTGTGGCAACAATTATGCCATCTGCCTTCGTCCTTTCAACGAATGAGCCATCAAGATAAAGCTTGAAATTCCTTACTTTTGCAATTCTGTTGCTGTGCACTACAACCTCATTCAGTGCGTATCCTACGATTTCTCCATTTACCATTACCTCGAGACGCATGAATTCTACAAACCTATGTTCGCCTCTGATTATTCTGTATACTGTCTCCTCTACCTTTCCAACTTCAACCTCGCTCAGAAATCCGAGAGACCCCATATTAATTCCAAGTATTGCCCCTTTTGCCTTCTGAGCAGCAAGCAGTACAGTTCCGTCGCCTCCAATTGTAAAAAGGATATCTGCTTCAATTTCATCCAGTGGTCTGTATTCCTTTTCCTTAATGAAAGGCCTCAGTTCTTCTTCGTATATTCTTTCCCATTCCTGGGGGAGAATATCATCTATTCGTTTCACAATTTTAGCACATCTGGGACAGTTCTTCTTTATTATGAAAGCAATCTTCATCTGTTCTCAAGCTCCTCTATCTCACCTTTGTAAAAGGAAGACAGTGCAATCATGTTCTTTCTTTCTCTAACATCCTTGCCCATATTCATCTTCTTCAAATTGCCATCAAAAACAAATCCGCCCATTTCCTCCACCAGCAGGACACCTGCGGCAATATCTACATTGCGCAACTTCTTTTCCCTTCCAAGATATGCGACGTTGTCAAGAGCGCCGTTGGCGAGGAGTGCCAGTTCCATAGAAGCACAACCCAGAATTCTCTTTCTTGTTATGTCATTCTTTAAGAATTCAGGGACATCTGTCTCTTCCAGGTTATATACAACTGAGGCGTGACTCCTCCTCTCTGCATTCTCTATCTTGTATCCATTCCGGTATGCACCATTTCCCTTTGTTGCCCAGAAGTAGTTTCCTGTTGCCAGATTCATTACAAATGCCTCCTGAAGCGATGTAAAGTCGTCCTTCATAACCGCTAGAGACATGGAATAAAGAGGAATCTGATTTTCAGCGTTATATGTTCCGTCCAGTGGGTCCATAATTATGTTGCTGTCATATCCCCTGTCCACAAAACCTATTTCTTCACTTATAATGTTGAACGGAAGATCTATATCATTTATTCTCTCTATGATCTTGTCCTCTGCGAGTTTGTCCAGTCTCGATGTGAGAGTTCCGTCAGCACCCATTCCAGTGTACCCGATCCTCTGATCCTTATTCTCTAATGTTGAAATGTGTTCCCTAATCTCTGATCCGGTTTCAATAAAATTTTTGAGGAATGTCATATACTGTATAGGTTAGAATTGTATATAACTAATCCGGAGTTACGATACTCTCGTGTAAAAAGTTTAGTCTTTTTGGTAATCTTTCAAGTGCAATTTTCAATGTTTCCCTGGCGGTTAGCGAACCATCTGTTTCAAATTTGAATACATACCTTGTTCTGTCCTCAGAGACTTTTACAGGCTTTGACTGGTTTATTTCTGTTCTGTGATTTACAGTGTTAATATAATTCATTACAGTTCTTTGCTGGTAATCATCAGTAATAGTTATCGTTTCCTTTGTTTCCTTAACAACTGAAACAGGAAACTTTTCTTTGATTTTTTCCCATCCTTCATTATCTGCCTTGTTAATTTCAAACTCCCTGTGATACTTAAAAGAGACTGCCGAAGTTACCTGCCACTTTGCATGCTCTTTGGCTGTTCCCATAGTTGCCTCAGCTGTTACAAGCAAGGCCTGCTTTGGTCCAAGTTTAACAATGGGTATTAGGGGGTCTACAGGTTTAAGTTCAACATTACCTGTGAATGGGACAAGGTCTCCGCTATAAACCTCACCTGGTCCGGTTTTGTCTATGTTATATGATACAGTGCACAATGAACATCCCTTACCCTCACATGAGCATTCATTCCTGAAGTTCATCCTGGAGTCTGTTTTTATTGGAACCAGTCCAATCCTGTGTGCAACAATTTCATCAAATAATGGAAGTGAAGAGTCAAATACGTTTCCCATAGAATCCCTGATCTGACCATGCCTGAAAATTACCTTATCAATTGCCAGTTTTGGAATGTCATTTATCAGAGTTCTTCTTAAGGCATTTGCAGTACCTTCTGTAATGTTTGTTATCTCAAATCTGGCAAAGTTATCTCTGAGTTCTAATATTGATATTTTTTGCTCGATTGAAGATGGCATTAAACCCTCCTTCCTCTTTTTCCACCCTTTTTCTTGGTGCCGTCGTGTGGCACAGGTGTCACTTCCTCAATTCTAACAATCTTAAACCCGGCTCTGGATAGTGCCCTTATGGCTGATTGCGCCCCTGGACCAGGAATTTTGGATCTATTTCCGCCAGGTGCCCTTACTTTAATTATAAGATCGGTAACCTCCTTTTCCTTCAACTTTTCTGATATCAGATCTGCAGCTTTCATCGCAGCATATGGACTTGACTCATCTCTGTCATTCTTGACTACCATTCCACCTGTTGCCTTTGCAAGTGTTTCAGCTCCAGTTTGATCTGTAACAAGTATGATTGTATTATTCTGCGAGGAATAAATGTGTGCTATTCCCGTTTTATTCAACTTTTTCTACCTCCTCTGAATTTTCAGGTTCTGCTGACTCTTGTGGTTCATCTTCTACCTTTTGATCGCCTGCTATCACAAGCCTTACCGGATGTTTATCATCTATGAATGGTGAAAATTCGCTGTATTCTATGGAATCTTCTACACTTGCCTCAACGAGAAGCCCGGGTACAGTTACTCGTCTTCCATTCATTAATATATGACCGTGGGTTATCATTTGCCTTGCCTGTTTTACGGTCTTTGCAAGGTTCTTCCTGAACACTATTGTTTGAAGTCTTCTTTCAAGAACGCTCTCTATGGTCAAAGACAGAATATCATCAAGAGATGCATTTCCAGTGGATATTTTGTACCTGTTCAATCGTGCTAGTAGAAGGTTCAACTGCTTTATGGCAAGAGGATCATTTCTTCTTGTCCTTGCCTGCAACTCCCTTGCCTGGGCTCGTATGGAATCAAGACTTGCCTGACTTCTCCATAGCTCCTTCTTGTTCTTCAGACCATATAAATTTATAGTCTTTCTCTCTTCGTCTATTCTATCTTTTTCCCAAGGATGCCTTGGTGTTGAATATAATTTTTTCTGAAACTTTGGATCTCCCAATCAAAATCACTCCTTTTTCCTTTGTACGCCCACTGTCAGTCCCTTCCTGCCGTTACTTCTGGTTCTCTGACCCCTCACCTTGTGATGGGTTTCATGTCTTATCCCTCTGTATGATCTTATCTTTTTCATTGTGTTGATATTATCCTGAATCTGCACATTGAGGTCATTCCCAACCAGATTCATATTTTTTCCAGTTACAGGATCTGAACGGTTGTTCATCATCCACGCGGGAATATCTTCATACTCTTCAGATTCGATATAATCCCTTATCTCCTCTATTTTTTCCTCGCTGAGGTCTCCCAGTCTCATACTTTCATCAATCTCTAGCTTTTTCGTTAGGGTTTCAGCCAATCTTATGCCGATACCTTTGAGATCTGCCAGAGCCAGAACTACATCTCTTTCTCCGTTAAGATCCATGCTTGCAATTCTTACAATGTATTGGAAATCAGTTTTTTCTTTTTCGTCAGGCATTAATTCACCAGTCCTTTAACATGCTTAAATGTTATCCCTTGCGGTTGCTCCTTATCTTTAAAATATATATATTCTTTTTGTAAAGTTTGGTTATTTGTAAAAGGTAAATTTCCTATAATCCCCATCAGTTTTGAAGATGCCAAGTCTTACCCCACTATCCAGCCATCCATATGAATAGTTGAGGCATGATAGCGCATTTATTAAGTCGCCAACTTCCTGAAAATGTTTCGCGTCGGAGAAATATGAATATATCATCTCTAATGAGCTCTTGGCAAATTCATATAGAAGTGAATTTTCTGGAACGCTTATGGAAAGTACTTCAAGAGCCCTGTTTTCTATTTCAGTATATTTTAGCACTTTTTCCTCCAGTGCTGTGGAGAAGTCCTTATCTGTATGTTGAGTAGTCATTCAGTAAATTCCATATCTGTTTCTGGGTTCCCTCATCAAGAACACCTTCTTCCTTTTTCTTTATAACAAAATCCCTGGCCTCGCTGATTCCCTGTCTGGATGCAATGGCATATATTCCACCAGTTATTGAGCCCCTTATGCTATCGGGTAGGGATTCTACTGCCTTTGATAGCATGAAATTGAATTCCTCGCTTTTCCTCATATCCAGTTTCTTAATCCGTTTTGGCCTGGGTGTTTCATTTCTATCATTATATCCGTAATACCGTCCCCTCTTGTTCTGACCTGGTTTTTTAGGGGTATACTTTCTTCTTGCCGCCATATTTTTATTCAATGCAATATGTTAAGGGTGGTTTTAAACCTTGTTGTGTTCTATCTGAATTCGAGAATAAACTATTTCTGGAAAAAAATGCCTTAAATCTAACGTTTGTTCTAATAGAACCTGATAACTAGATCACCTGAAATAGTGAACTTATATGCCATACATGTGGGGAATAGGATTTCACAATGTGACTGTCCAATGGCATTAATAAATACCCAAGGTATCTGGCAGATTTCATAATATCGTACACACTATTTTTGATATTACCTGTCAGTTCCAGGTGATGAAGTAAAATGAACCCATTCTTTGAAACATGAGATAGACCTGCAGGAAGATAAATTTTTGACTTGAAATTTCCCATGACTACTAGATCATACTTTTCTTCCGTAATAAAAAGCCTGCAGTCCATGTTGCGAGTTATAATCCTATCCTTTACCCCATTATAAGCTGCACTTTTTTCCAGATATTCAAGAGCCTCTTTATTGAGATCTATTGCCGTTACATTTTCAACACTTTCAAGTTTTGCAATTGGTAAGGAGAAATAACCAATACCGGCAAACATATCAAGCACAGCTCTGGGATTTATCTTCCTGATTGATGGGAGACCTCTTTCAACTATATTTCCCTTGCTCATCATCAATCTAGCTGGGCTTGTGATAAAGGTAACACCATTTTCCAGATACATTGTATCGCCTGGTTTTCCGGCAATAAGCCTGAGTTTTGGTTTTCTGATTTCACCCTCAATTTTTCCATCCCTTACGTACACCTGCGTTGCTATAGACTTCTCTACCAGTACTCTTGAGATCGTTTCCAATTTGTCATAATCCCTGCTGAATACAACTGTAGTTCCCATTCTCTGCCATCTGATCCTTTGACTTCCATCTTCAATGATACTGCTGATCACATCAGGTACTGTGACATCTTCTTTCCTGGAGAAATCTCTTTCACATAATATTGCATTTTGAAATTGCACTCTTTCTCTAACTGGAATGATAACCTTTCCATTTTCCTTCAGAGATCTCAGGTTCCTGATTAATTTTCCTTCTCTTTTAGCTTTCTTTATGAAGGATTCTGCATCCTTTTCCTCAACTTCCATTGCAAGATTTTTCAAATCCCTCAGTAATTGGATCAATCAATAAATTCTATTGCCTTAAAATGAAAAACATAAATTGATAGGAAAAAATATACCTTCATGCTTTCCGATGATCTATTTAAAAGAGCATCCAGGCTTTTCCCTGGTGGAGTTAATTCACCTGTTAGGTTCTATGAGCCATATCCAACATATTTTTCACGTGCTTCTGGTTCCAGAATTTTTGATGTGGAAGGAAAGGAATATCTGGATTTCTGCATGGGTTTTGGTGTTAATTTCGCTGGATATTCTAATACCACCATAGCTGAAGAAATAATGTATTTGCTGGATAATACGATCCCTGAAGGAGTTCCCACTGAAAATGAGATAGAACTGGGAGAGATCATTCAAAAAGCTGTTCCGTCTATTGAAAAGATGAGATTCACAAATTCAGGAACTGAGGCAACCATGCATGCAATCCGGCTGGCGAGGGCCTTTACAGGCAGAAAACTGATACTTAAGATGAATGCGGGATTTCATGGAGCCCATGACTACGTACTGGTAAGTGCTGGAAGTGGTGCATTGAATTTCGGTACACCTTCAAGCCCAGGTATCCCGGAGGAAGTTGCAAAAACTGTTCTTGTGGGAGATTTCAACAATGAGGAATCCATAAGGGAATTATTTAAACTACATGGAAAGGATATAGCAGCGGTTATTACGGAGCCGGTTCTTGGCAATCTTGGCGTAATTGGACCTGAGAAAGGATTCCTGAAATTTCTCAGGGAGATCACGGAAGAATATGGCGCATTGTTGATTTTTGATGAGGTTATTACAGGATTTAGATTCAGATACGGAGCCTATCAGGATATTATAGGTGTTAAGCCAGATTTAACAACTATGGGCAAAATAATTGGTGGTGGAATGCCTGTTGGTCTCTTTGGTGGAAGAGCAGATATAATGAATAGGATCAGCCCAGAAGGAAATGTGTATCAATCTGGAACATTCAGCGCAAATCCATTTACTGTTGCGTCTGGGCTGGCAACCCTGAATTTCCTTAAAGACAAAGATTATGAATATACAATAAGTCTGGCAACGTGGGTTGAGGATAAATTGAAGAGTTTCTCTGATATGGGCATTCAGGTAAACAGGGTCTATAACATGTTTACCGTTTTCTTTAATGAAGAAAGGGTTTGGAACTACGAAACGGCTCTGAAATCAGACAGAAAAAAGTTCATGAAATTTTTTAATTTTTCCAAAAAGCACGGAATCTATTTTTCACCCGGTCAGTTTGAGGCGTCTTTTGTTGGTATGGCACATACACCAGAGGAGGTTGAAATGGCTGTTTTTAAGATGGTGTACACCCTGGAGTTTGATATGAATGAAGATAGGAACGAGAGAGAGCAGGTTAGCATTAATTCAAACTGAGATGTTTACCAATATTCTTGGTAGAAACCATGAAATTGTTAAGATCAGAAGTAAGGGAGACATGGATAGGGAGAGACCGCTAAAGGAGATTGGTGGACAGGGTCTTTTTGTTAACGAAATAAACAGGATGGTGCTAAATGGGGATCTGGACTGTGCGGTGCACAGTGGAAAGGATTTGCCGACAATTTTGAACAAAGAGCTTGAAGTTGTCTCTGTTTTTGACTGGAAAAATTATCATGACGTGATAGTCTTTAGGAGAGATTTGGAAGGGACTGGAAGGATGAAAATTGGAACCTCGTCACCCAGAAGAGAAGAACAGATTCGAAAACATGCTAAGAACTGGGATGTATTCGGACTTAGGGGTAACATTGATACAAGGTTAAATAAGCTGGATGCTGGGAATTACGATGGGATAGTATTATCAGAGGCCGCAATGGTAAGAATGTATCCCAGTAGAGATTATGAGATTCTTGATGAGAGTATTTTTGTTCCTGCTCCAGGTCAGGGCATAATAGCTGTAATAGCAAGGAAGGATTCCCCTAATTATGATGATATAAAGATCACAGAAGATCCAACTGCCAGAAAGAGATGGGATGTTGAACGAAGGATATCGGGCATTTTTAACATGGGCTGCTCAGTGCCAAATGGAATTCTGTATAATCCTGAGACTGAATTTCTCTATATGGATATAAATATCAGGGAAAATGTGATTTCCATCAGGATTAAGGTCAGAACTTTACAGGAGGCTGAAATGGTCGCCAGAAATGTAAAAGAGATAATGAATTATGGTGATTATTAGCTTTAGACCAGAAGAAAAATTCAAAGAGGTTGAAATAAGGGGAAAAGAGGTTCTGAATATACCTTTAGTAAGGATCTTAAAACTTGATAATGTAAAATCTCTGGATCTTGAAATGTTTGATGGTATTGCTTTCACCAGTTCCACAGGAGTCAGATATTTTTTCAGTATATACAGTGAAATCGATGAAAAGATGATGATATTCTCCATTGGTGATTCCACTGCAAGAGAATTGATGAAATATGTCAACAATCCACTGGTATGCAGTGATTCCTATTCTGGAGGCTTTGCATCTTTTATAGCGGATTATAAGCCAAAAAGGGTACTGATTCCTAGAGGCATGACCCATTCCAGTGTGCTCAATGAAGATCTAAGGAAGGCAGGAATTTACAGTGAAAACTTCTATCTTTACAAATATGAGAATATCGATCAGAGAGATAACATAGCCAGGGCCGTAAAGAATAAACAAATAGCCCTGATATTCACTTCACCACTCGAGGTCAAATTATTCAATCAGTATACTGGTGGTAGATATTTAGATAATCCTGCCTATCCTATTGGAAAGACAACTTTTTCAACCCTAAAAGAAGCAGGCTTCGTGAATATAAGATTTGATGGAAAGAAATCATTCAGTGAACTTATAGACTTCATAAATTCGCAATAGCGGGGAATGGATTTGAACCATCGATCTACGGGTTATGAGCCCGTCGGGATTTCCTAACTACCCCACCCCGCTGTTATACCGTATTTGTTATTTGGATATATATGTTATTAATGTGATCCTGCCTATTTTATGCTGTATTCAATGAGTACACCAAAAATCATGATTTGAAATTTGTAAAAATGAAATTATCTGAAAGATTCTGCGATCCTTTCTGCCTTAAGTTCCTTTGCCTTTGATTCTAGGTAGGTGTAAACTGTTCTCTGCTTCTTTCCCTCGATTATCATCTGAAGTGCCTGCAGTGCATATCTCATTGAAATGTAATCTCCTATGAGAGATACAGTATCACCATAAACGCATACGAAGCAGTCTGTGATATCTTCAACTATTTGCCTTGTTTTCCCCTGCCTGCCTATAATTCTTCCCTTTATTTCATTGATCCTGTTTGATCCTTTTCTTGCAAATTCCCTGAGAGAAATTACCACAAGCTGAAATCCATCGCTATAAAGATAGAATGCCCTTTCCGGACTGAAACCTCTTCCTATGGCCTTCACTACCTCAGCTGTTGCGTTTACCTTCAGTGGATCTGTACTTTCCTTTGCAGTTACCAGAATATCTCCATCCGTAGAGTCTATGTCAAGAATGCATCCCGACATTTCCTCTATGTCTTTCTTTGTTTTTCCTTCCCTACCTACCAGAGCACCTATCCTGTCTCTTGGTATTCTTATACTGATTGAATTTTCTATGTGATCGCTTTCCTCACTCATCTCTTTCACCTGGAAATACTGGCTCATCTAAATTAAATTCCAAGCCATTTCTCTTTGCAAATGCCTTCATATTATTCATATCCCTCACAAGAAAGTCCTTTGCCTTTGGATGCTTATATGAAACAGCCTGACCCATATCAATAATATAGGATTTCTTTCGGTAACAGAGTACATTATATTCACTGAAATCAGCATGGATAATTTTTGCCTTTTCCACCATCTTCCTGTATTCGTTCATTGATGAATTAAAATATAACTGCATATCCTGCTCGTTCACATCCTTTAACTTCTTTGCCGGAGACCTCCTGTCACCAATGTAACTCATGAGGATTATGTTCTTTTCCACTGCCATGGGTTCTGGTGTTCGTATACCAAATTTTCTGCACTCCAGAAGATTGGCATATTCCTTCCTTGCCCAGACGAATATAAGTGATCCCCTTGATTTTCTCTGCTTTGCAAATCTTGGGTCTCCATCTATATAGTCATTTATATGCTGAAATCTCAGTGTTGATGTTTTAAATATCTTCATCACAATACCCTTCTTCTCTCCTTCCACCTTGAAGACCAGTGATTCCTTCCCTGATGATATGGGATAGTCAACATATTTTATATTGAACTGCTTGAAGAGGGTATATATGTTGTCAAGGGTTCTTTTGTCAAAAACAAGACCTTCGGTCTTTTCGTCTATGAACTCATTGAAATTGAATTCGTCCCTGTCAATTAGCTGTTTCAGTGCGCTTTTATCTTCCATCTCTTGCTCTATTTAAATATGTTAATAAGTTCTGGCAGAGCAGAATTTCTGCTCAGATAATTTGCCTGTGTTTGAGTATACCTGTAAACAATATCAGCCTTTTCTGTCTGGAACTGCCATGGCTTTACGATTACCAGATCGTTTTCCCTTATCCACATCCTCTTCTTCATCTTACCTGGTATCCTGGCCGTTCTTGTGTAGCCATCCTCACACATAACTGAAAGATGGGACCCACCTGATAGCTTTTCAACTATACCATAGAGTTCACCCTTTCTCTTGTTTGGAACTATTACTCTCGTAAAATTTTCTTCATTATCGTCATTATTCTTATACGGCATTATAACCTCTCATGTTGTAGTATGTCATACGATTTCCGTATATTTACTTTTATAACCGAAGTTTTTCCTCTAAAACTAAAAATATGGGTAAAAAGGATCAGGCAGGCTGCTTAATCCCAAAATTCCTTATTTCGTAAAACCTTGATGCAACTTCCTTCATGAGTTTTACGTTTCTACCCTCTTTGCCAATGGCCTTTCCAACCTCAGATAATTCCACACCGACCTGAACGTCAACCTGACCCTGTTTCCATGAAATGTCGATCTCCTTAACCCCGTATCTGAAATACAGATTCTTGATAAATGTGAGAAGGTCTTTGGAATACTCGGCAACCAGAATGTGTTTGTTTATCTTTTCCCTGAGGTTTTGAATGACATTTTGATTTCTTTTGAACATCTCTGCCATTCTTCTTTCCCCCACGATAAACACCACCATGTCTTCGTTCTCCATGCATTCTTCTGGCTGTACTCCTCTGGCAACCTTTTCAAAAAGTGCCCTGTATTCCATTATCCTGTTGTCAATAACTATTCCTTTCGAAGCCAAGTTTATTCACCCTTATCAGGTCCATTCCCCCTGTAAACCAGATCTACTGCCCCTGTACCTAGAGTTATGGGCTGTCCAACGATAATATTTTCTGCAACTCCTGTAAGCGGATCGGTTTCTCCTACTATTCCAGCTCTCATCAGGTGTTTCACGGTGATTTCAAAGGCGGCCCTTGCCAGAACACTGCTTTTCTTACCAGAAATTCCCTGCCTGCCCACGGCCCTGACCTGACCTTCAAAGGTCATCATGTCAGCCACTACCATCAGATGTCTTTCATCAACATCAAGAGATTGTTCTTTTAGTGTGTCACGGGATTCTTTCAGAATAGCATTTCTTGCAGCTTCTATGCCCAGTACATTTGCAATTTCCACTATATCATTTGTTGTGGTCCTGACTGCATCTACTTCCTCTATTTCGAGGACCTGCTTCAGGTTTGATCCCTGTGTCTGTAACTTATAGGTTCCATCTCTTTCTTTTACTGCCACGGCCCTCTTAATTCCTGGCAAACCTTTTATGTTCACTACCTTTATCTGTTCCTGTAGCTGGTACAGTCTCTTGTATGATTCCTGCTGTGCCTTTATTTCAATATCTCCATTTTCCTTCTGAATGACCGTTATAAGTTTTATACCTGATACTGCGTCCATGATATCCTGAAGCCTTATTCTTCTCCTGTCCATCAGTTTCTTATTTGCCCTTATGATTACTGTCATTTCATCTGTGTCTGTAATAACATCTGCAACATCAATGATGCTGGTGTTTTCAATATCCTTTATAACCCTGCTGACCGCATCCTCATCCTTGGCATATTCAGGTTTAAGAAATATATCCATTGAAGGTGTTGATGGAGTTCTTCTTGCGTCAACTATTTCAATAAGTCTCGGCAGACCCAGTGTAACATCCACTTCTTTGACACCAGCATAGTGGAATGTTCTCATTGTCATCTGTGTTCCTGGTTCCCCAATGCTCTGCGCTGCAATAATTCCAACTGCCTCAAATGGATCTATCTGCCTTGCCTCCAGATCGTTTTCAACTCTTTTCAGAATCTTCTTGAAGAATTCCTCGCCCTTTTCCTTTTTTAGTGATATAAGTTTCTCGGCAATGCTCAGTGGTAATACTGCTCCCTTATCCAGTTCTTTCTCTATAAGCTGTTTTACAGAACTATCAACATCTGAATAGTATTTTTCCTTCTGCGTTATCACTATTCTTTCCAGATCTGCTTCATAGTAAGAATCGACTGAATTTATCTTGTTCCTTCCCATATTGAAATCTGAAGATGGAATTGGAGGTGTTAATTCTTCCAGTGACTCAAGAAGAATTATTGTTTTGAGACCTGTTTTCTTCTTTAGTATGACTTCTCCAGTTTCCTTCCCCTTTTTGCCCTTTGCATTTGACTTCTTTTCTGACTGCTGTTCATAGGAATTGATTGATGCTATTTTTGCCCTGTATGTGACTCTTTTCTTGTCAACGCTTATGTATGCTTCCTCAATGCCCTCAGAAACTGGGAAATCGACTGCATATGCCACATTCCCAGACTTTTCAAGAAGCACATCAATGTTCTTTTTAGTATCCTTCCAAAGAATTACCTTCATTACTGACCACCATTTTCTTCGTCGAACAGGATGTAGTTTATATCCAGTGCCTCTCCATTTTCACTCTTTGTGGGATCTATACCATCATCCCCGTACTTGAACTGTATAATCTCACCTACTGTGTCTGTTACCTGTCTTTTTTCATTCACCTTAAGATCCTCGAATGCATTGATCAATCTTCTCTGCATGTAACCACTTCTTGAAGTTCTTACTGCTGTATCAACAAGACCTTCCCTTCCTCCAATACTGTGCAGGAAATATTCCAGTGGATTCAGTCCAACCTTATACGAAGACTTCACGAATCCCCTTGAATCTGCACCTAGATCATCCTTTTTGAAGTGTGGCAGTGTTCTTCTGTCATAGCCCCTGTTAAGTCTCTGTCCTCTTACAGACTGCTGTCCGACCATTCCTGCTACTTCTGATATGTTAAGCATTTTTGCCCTGGCACCAGATCTTGCCATTATAACTGATGGATTGGTCAGACCCAGGTACTGAGATGCTATCTTCCCTGATTGATCTCTGGCCTCTCCTGTAACCTTCATGATTTCTTCTTCCAGTGTTTCTTCAATAGATTTTCCTTCCCTGGGGTTCATTCTTTCCTCCTTGAAGTCAGTTACATAATTATCTACTTCTTTCTCTGCCTTTAAGGCTATTTCCCTTATTTCACTGATTGCATTTTCTGGAATATCATAGTCTCCTATACCTGTTGAGAACCCCCTGAAACTGATGAACGCAACGGCAAGTCTGGTCATCTTATCAATAAAGTCTGCAGCGGCAGGGGACCCAAATTTCCTGTATATTTTATCAATAATTTTACCTGCAAATGGAGATATGGCTGTTTCATCAATTGTCCCATGAATCATCTTTCCATCAATTATAACCACATCTATATCTTCCTGGTTTTCCTCGTATTCACAGTAGAGGCTACCATCGTCTGTTCTTCTTGCTCCTGAACAGAGTTTGCTTCTGAATCTCAGGTTAAAATCATCAGGTAGAATGACCGAAAATATATCCCTTCCAGAGTAGTATTTTATCCCATTCTCTTCCTTTACAGGTTTTAGCTCCTTATCCATTGGCAGATAACTCATGATGTGCATCGTCTCTTTTTCTGTGAAAAGGGGATTGCCATGAGTAAGAAGGAATAATGCGGTTACGTGATCATGGATTCCACCGATGATAGGTCCACCAAATCTTGGTGACATTATCTGTTCCTGTACCTTCATTATTATTCTCGCTTCAGCTCTTCCCTCTTCTTTTTGAAGGACATGAAGATTCATTTCATCCCCGTCAAAGTCTGCATTGTATGGGGTACATACTGCAAGATTAAACCTGAACGTCTGTCCCTTAAGAATTCTTACTGTATGACCCATCATGGACATTCTGTGAAGGGACGGCTGCCTGTTGAACAGTACAATATCACCCTCACTTAACTGTCTTTCAACTACCCAGCCTATATCTATTTTCTGGCTGTTGTCCTCTGCATTCATGTCTGTGATCTTTACCCTTCTTCCATCTGGCCTGAGAATGTAGTTCACACCAGATTCGTAATTACCGTTTTCTTTTGTTGGTGCTGGACCTCTCTTAACCCATTCCCTCATTACATCAATGTTGAACTGGTTTATCGTAACTGGCACAGTAAGTTCTCTTGCTGCCTTCTCAGGTACTCCAACCTCGTTTATGGATAGAAATGGCTCAGGGGATATCACAGTTCTTGCTGAAAAATTTACCCTTTTACCGGATAGATTAGACCTGAACCTTCCCTCCTTACCCTTCATCCTCTGTACAAGTGTTTTGAGCGGCCTTCCGGATCTGTGTCTTGCAGGTGGTATACCCGCAGTCTGGTTGTCAAAATATGTTGTAACATGGAACTGCAAAAGGTCCCACAGATCCTCAATAATAAGCTGTGGGGATCCATTGTCCCTGCTTTCCCTTAATCTCTGGGAGATTCTTATAATATCAACCAGTTTATGGGTTAGATCATCTTCACTCCTTTCTCCAGTTTCCAGTGTTATGGATGGTCTTACGTTTATGGGTGGAACAGGAAGAGCAGTAAGGATCATCCATTCAGGTCTAACAAAATCCTTGTTGAGTCCGAAATATATTAGATCGTCATCAGGAATCTTTTCCAGTCTTTCCCTGATTTCTTTTGGTGTGATTTTCTTTTCTGCTGCACCGCCAGATTTTGCCCCTTCTCTGAATGTTGTGGGTTTATCCAGTATTACACTAAGATTTTTGAAGCCACAGTGTGGGCAAACTTCTCTCTTTATTGCCTGATCAAGATTCTTCTTGATTATTAGAGTGAGGAGTTCAGGATCAAATTCCTCAAGTTTCTTTTCGGAAAGTCTTCTTCCATATGCTTCCATTTCATCGTTGGTCAGTTTTACCCTGCTACAGTTCTTGCATGTTCCATCCAGGAACATTTTAATTTCCTTTACAAATCCAACCTGAACAACAGGCATCGCAAGATCTATATGTCCGAAGTGTCCAGGGCATTCATCAACTTTCCCTGAACATGTTGCACACTTTAGTCCCGGCTCTATTACACCCATATGGAGATCCATCAGACCCCTCTCGATTGGATATCCGTCATCGTCATATGTATCAGCAGTTATGACTCTGACCTGCGACATCTTTCTTATCTCATCTGGTGATAGTATGGCGAATTGAATATTGTTTATTCTCTTTGAAATAAAACTATTCATTTCAGATCACCCAGTATTAATCTCATCATTACACCCATTGACATCAGTTCATCTCTCATCAGCTTGAATGCATAGCTTGTTTCAACTGGATGTATATTTCCAGTATTTCCACAAACCGGGCATCTCAAAGTACCTTTTCTCCTATCCATAATTGCAATATGACCGCATGACTGGTTACCGCACACATACAGTATTGTGCCATCACTCTGATCAAGAAGTCTGTCCTTTATAACCATGGCGGCTCCGTGTGCGATTAAGGTATCTCTCTCCATTTCACCAAATCTCAGTCCTCCCTGTCTTGACCTACCTTCTGTTGGCTGCCTGGTTAGTATCTGCACCGGTCCCCTTGATCTTGCATGGAATTTACCTGCAACCATATGATGAAGTTTCTGGTAATATATTACTCCAGTGAATATCTGTGCTTCCAGTCTCTTTCCGGTTATTCCATCATACATTGTTTCAGTACAGTCATAGGTAAGACCATATTTCAGAAGCTCTTCTCTTAGGGACTGTTCCGGTTCCCCCTTGAATATTGTACCATCTACAGTACTTCCCCTCATTGAGGCAACCTTTCCCCCAATCATTTCCAGTATATGACCAATGGTCATTCTTGAAGGGATTGCATGTGGATTTATGAGAATATCAGGGATAATTCCTGATTCTGTGAATGGCATATCCTCCTGGGCAATAAGTGCCCCGATTACACCCTTTTGCCCGTGCCTGGATGCAAATTTGTCTCCAAGCTCTGGAATCCTGTCACTTCTCACCTTAATCTTAACAATTTTACTGTTGCTTTCTGATACAGTTAGTATAACATTATCCACATATCCGTTTTCGTTTGGCCTCATGGTTATGGATGATTCTCTCCTCTTCTGTGGACCCAGCCTCTCATTTCCCTCTTCAAGGAATCTGGGTGGTGATGTCTTTCCAACAAGTACATCAGAACCTTCAACATAGGCTTCAGGATTTATAATACCATCCTGATCAAGATTC
The DNA here is from genome assembly GCA_021810575.1 of Thermoplasmata archaeon. The sequence continues at coordinate 49,792 of JAJZIN010000002.1, read as the reverse complement.
ATGTAGAAATTTTCCATTCTAGCTCCCATTACGTCATGTGTTGGAATTTCAAATCGATCCTCCTGTCCTCCAGGGTATCTTCTTTCTTCGGCAGTATATGTTCTGAAGAAGTTACTTCTTCCAAGACCCCTCTCTACAGCAGATTTATTGAAAACAATAGCATCCTGGATATTGTATCCCTGGTATGATACTATGGCAACCACAAAATTCTGTCCTGCAGGTCTTTTATCGTAATGCACATAATCCATTACCTGTGTCTTCACCATTGGGATTTGAGGATAATGCATGAAATGTCCTCTTGTATCTGTTCTTGTCCTGAAGTTTGTTGCTGATAACCCGATACTCTGTTTAGTCATCGCAGACGCCATGGTGACTCTTGGTGATGAATTGTGCTCAGGATATGGTATCATTGATGCGGTGACTCCAAGAATCATTGATGGATCAATTTCAAGATGGGTGTGTTCCTTTGACAGTAAGCTTTTTCCATCAAATTCCTTACCACATTTCTGGCACATCAGTTTTATCTTAGACTCTCCCTGATTGACCCATTCTACAATACCTCTGTAAAGAAGAGTGTCGCATCTTGGACATCTTTCCGGGAAGTCATAGGCATATAATGAAATGTAAAGATTTTCTTCCTCTTCAGCATCAATCCATTCAATAGCCCCTATGGATGTAAGGTCCTTTAGTTCCATATCACCCAATCTTAACTTTTCAAGAGTTTCTCTTGATATGTTCGGTTTACCATCTTCAACTACAATTAATGGTCTTCTAATTCTTCCCCTATCACAGTTTATAATTACCTCGTTTGTAGAATCATCATATCTTACATTAACCTCTGATGATAGTTCCCCTTTTCTTCTGGTCTTTCTGATGGTGTTTGTCAGTCCAATTGGATCTTCATGGTACCCAACCAGATCGCCGTTGATATATACTCTCCCCATGCTTCCTTCTTCCTTTGTTGGTTCCCTGATTCCGTTAGCATTCAGGAATTCCACTATGTCAAGGGGTTCCGCTCCTTCTGATATATTCATCAAAAGGGCACCATTCTTCACCAGTCCGCAATTCTGGCCTTCAGGTGTTTCGTTAGGACATATTCTACCCCATTGAGTTGGGTGAAGATCTCTTGCCTCAAAATGTGGCTGTGATCTTGTTAACGGAGAAATAATCCTTCTCAGATGACTCAGTGTGCTAACATTTGAAACACGATCTAAAAGCTGGGATACACCGGTTTTTCCACCTATCCAGTTTCCTGTAGACATGGCGTGGAGTATTTTTTGTGTTAAAAGATCCTGCCTTATGGCTGGTTTGATTCTCAAACCTTTCTTTCTGTTATATGTCTTTTCAAGCTGATATTTCAAATCTTTAACAACGGACTGAAAAGCGTTTCTGAAAAGTTCGTCCATAAGGTCCCCTGCCAGTTTTACCCTCTTGTTTGATAAATGATCCTTGTCATCCTCTTTCCTAATTCCAAGATTAAGTTCTAGCAATGATCTTGCCATTCTACCTAAGTAAAGCGCTTTTTTGAATCTATCCTCAATCTTGTCACCAAGATGTGGGAGGAGCGATTTGTCTATAATCTGTGAAATTTTCTTTTCCCTGAAGTCTTTTGCCTGACCTGCAGCAAATCTCTTTTCCAAATAGTTAATAGCATCTTCTGTAAAAACAACACCATTTGGTGGGTGAATCTTTGGGTCTCTGGCGGCCTCAAGATTATAATAAATAATTGGGTTCATTCCGCTTACTGAAAATATTGCATCATGAATTTCGTTATCCTTTTCCATACCCAGAGCCTTCATCAGAATAACAAGAGGTATTGAACCAGGTACGCTTGGAATAGAAACGTTGATATCACCGTCTCTACTCTTTTCCAGAGCAGTCATGGCTCTGTATCCTCCAGCCTGAGAGAATACCTTGGCAATCTCAACCTGTGTTTCATACTTCTCTTCCTTTTCAACGAGAATCTTATTTGGTGCAAGATCCTCCAGTGATACAATGACTCTTTCACTTCCACCTATAATAAAATATCCTCCTGAATCAGTTGGATCTTCACCCACATACTGTAATTTCTGTTTTCTGGTTCCATTGATTGGGGCATTATTTTTCTCCCCATTTGTTTTTTCAATGTACCTGTCTAGATTTGATCCGTACAGTGTGCATACTTTAGTTCTAACCATCACTGGCATTTCGCCGATCTTAATGGTTTCGGGTTCTCTTTCTATGCCGTCTTCGGATACCCTGAGTTTAAGACTAATAGGTGCAGTATAATTTAAATCTCTTATCCTTGCTTCCTGGGGTGTTATTTGATTTATTGCACCAGATGCTTCCTTAATTTCTGGCATATCAACCCTTATGGTCGTATCTCCTACGAACCTGCCTCTCTCCTTCTGTCTTCCAAAGTATATTTTTATTTCTTTTCCTGCTGTTTTTGTCTTGTCGAGTGTAATAACTCCAGGTTCATCATCATCTGACAGTTTAGTTTCGTCTACTATTTTCTGCATTAAACTGTCTGGATTATCTGGTGTTGCAACAAATGCATTCATTGAGTCAATCTGGTGATTTACAATACTTTCATTCTTAAAAAACGATTCAACAATTTCTTTCATTTTAAAACCTCACTGGTTGTGACCCTGTAGTATTCTGTAATTCCTACATTAGGGTTCTTTCTAACAATCTTAATTATTCTATTAGGTCCAATATCCCCATGAATCTCCATTAGTGCTTTAATAGCAGGGTCTGTGACGTTAATATGGGGCAACATTCCTTTCTCTGTATGTAGCTTCTTTAAAATAGCAGCCTCATCCTTTTCCTCTACCAAATAATGTTCTGGGACCAATTCGTGGTGCAACACGTTAAATTTACTCATTTTTATCCCTCTTAACGGGCCCAAGGGGGTTCGAACCCCTGACCCTCTGGTTAAAAGCCAGATGCTCTACCTAGCTGAGCTATGGGCCCTTAATTTTGCCGGCGATGTGAATAACTTTTTCCAATATAAACATTCTTTATAATTGGCAATATTCTGCACGTGAAAACCCATAGAATCCCTAAAGTACTGCATGCTGACTTTAAACCTTTTTAGATACAGAGTATCATTACCTTTTAGCATAAAAGCTTAACTAATAAGCCTGCTCTTCTGGGAGAAAAGTGATTGATCTACCATTTTATTCCGTTCGCAGGAATCATGACAAACCAGTAAATTGATGAATATAGGCTTATGCAAACTCTATTGCCTTGAATCTAAGATTAGTAAATTTATTTTACCATTTCCTTATGCCAGATAGTGAAAACCGAAGACCTTTTTGAAAGAATAAAACCCATAAGCGATGATGAAAGACCTGAAAAACCAGTCTTCTCCACTTCATTTTTAGATAAGAGTGTGGATCCCATAGATGATTTTTTTACATATTCCTGTGGAAAGTGGGTTGATACCCATCCCATACCTGAAGATAAATTTATGTGGGGGGCAACCTGGGAACTTATAGAGTGGAACAGATTTATACTTGGTAAGATACTTGAAGAATGCGCCAAAAAAAGTTTCCATGAAGATAAGGGCCTTGAAGCCCAGCTGGGGAGATATTATATTTCAGCCATGGATTTGAAATTAATAAATAGTTTGAGATTTAAACCACTGGAAGAAATACTATATAAAATAAATGAAATGAAAGATAAAGAGGATATTCCAGAAATAATAGCCTTTTTACACAGATCAGGAATAAGAGCGCTTTTTAGATTGGAAGTGGATAATGACGAGAAGCAGAGCAACAAATACGCAGTGTATCTTAATCAGGGAGGATTGGCACTTCCCAACAGGGATTATTATCTTGAAGATAATTTTAAACAAATAAGAATTGAGTACAAAGCACATTTAAAAAAAATGTTTGAACTTAACGGGGTTGAAAAAGAAAAGGCAGAAAAAATATCAGAAACTGTGATGAATATAGAAACAGAAATGGCTAGGGCAAGCAGAAAACCTGTTGAACTGAGGGACCCTGAAAGGAATTACAACAGGGTAGAAATGAAAGATGCTGACAAAATTTTCGGTAATATCAGCATGCGAAAATATTTACTGGATACTGAACTTGATAAAATGGATTACTTAATAGTAGGGCAACCTGAATTTTTCGAAGGAGTTTCGTTGCTGAAAGAACAATATTCTCTGGAAGAATGGAAAGAATATCTTACGTGGAAAGTTCTTCATTTTGCCGCTCCATACCTTCATGAAGAGGTAGAAAAAGAGGATTTTGACTTTTTCCGCAAGAAACTTCTAGGACAGAATGAGATGGAGAAGAGATGGAAGAAGGTTGTTTTCATAGTAGACGAAACAATGGGTGAAGCCCTCGGGAAACTCTATGTGGACAGAGAATTTGGAGAAGAATCCAGAAAAAGAATGCACGATATGGTAGAGGACCTAAGGGAAGTATTTGTTGAAAGGATTAAGAGTCTTCCCTGGATGGGAGAACAAACAAAGGAGAAAGCCCTGGAAAAATTTAGTAAATTCAGAGCTAAAATAGGTTACCCTTCTAAATTCATTGATTATTCTTCTATAAAAATAACAAAGGATGACTTTTTGGGAAATGTTTTGAGATGCAACCAGTTTGAGTTCAACAGAAAAACATCAAGGGCTGGAAAGGATGTGGATCGGGAACTTTGGGGGATGACACCACCAACAGTAAACGCCTATTTCTCACCAACGGACAATGAGATAGTATTTCCAGCAGGTATTCTCCAGCCACCCTTCTTCGATCCAGAAATGGATGATGCCGTTAATTACGGAGCTACTGGAGGTACAATTGCTCACGAGATTTCCCATGGATTTGATGATGAGGGTAGAAAGTTTGATCTTGATGGAAACCTGAAGGAATGGTGGTCAGAAGACGATGACAGGGCATTCATGGATAGGGCAAAGGAAGTCGTCGACATTTACAGCAGTTTGGAGGTGTTACCGGGACTGAAGGTTAATGGAGAACTTACCCTTGGTGAGAATATTGCAGATCTTGGAGGGGTAAGTATTGCATTCGAAGCACTCCAGAGAAGATTGAGTAAAAACCCTGAAATGAGAAAGAACATAGATGGACTGACCCCTGAGCAGAGATTCTTTCTTGGATGGGCTCAGAGCTGGAGAGAATCTGTAAAGGAAGATGCGTTGAGATATCAAATATCAAATGATCCTCACTCACCTGCAAAGATAAGAGCGGAAATTCCAGCAAAGGTCCATGAGGATTTTGAGAACGTATTCAGTAATCTAAGTTCAAAGAAAAACTCAAGATTCAGGAAGATTAAGATCTGGTAATGAATTAGATAGTGAAATATGGACAATGTGTTTAATAGGAAAATGAAATATTAGGTTGATTTCAATGAAGATTAACGTTGATGGTGAAGAGAGAAAATTCAGGTCAGTCTGGTTTGAGAAAGATGAAGTTGTACTGATAGAGCAGAGGGACCTTCCTGAAAAGATCGAATTTTACAGGGCTAAAAATTCAGATGATATTGCATATGCAATTAAACACATGGTTGTAAGGGGTGCCCCTGCTATTGGTGTTACTGCTGCCTATGGTCTTGCCCTTGCGAAGATCAAGGGAGAAAATATGGAAGAGGCAGTTGAAAAGATAAGAAAAACGAGACCAACTGCTTACGACCTGTTCAAGGCCATAGATTTCATGAAGAGCAATGGGTTTGATATTCACGCAGCTGAGAGATACAGTCAGGAAGTAAGTGGAAGGTGCAAGAAGATAGGAGAATATGGTAACGCACTGATAGCTGATGGATCAAAGATTCTAACACACTGCAACGCAGGAGCCCTTGCAGTCGTTGACTGGGGGACTGCCCTTGCTCCTATGAGATACGCAAAGGAAAGTGGCAAAAACATATTCGTTTTTGTAGATGAAACAAGACCAAGGCTTCAGGGAGCAAAGCTGACCGCGTGGGAACTGGAGCAGGAAGGAATCGATCATGCCATCATTGCAGACAATGCAGCCGGATATTTCATGAAGAAGGGCGATGTGAATCTGGCAATTGTTGGTGCGGACAGGATCTGTGCAAATGGGGATTTTGCAAACAAGATAGGTACATATGAGAAGGCTGTTCTTGCAAAGGAGAATGGTATTCCATTTTACGTTGCAGCACCAGGGACAACATTCGACTTCAATCTAAAAACTGGGGATGAAATTCCCATAGAGGAGAGAGACCAGGAAGAGGTGCTTGTTGTAAATGGTAAAAAAATTGGACCGGAAAACAGCAAGGCAAGGAATCCCGCGTTTGATGTAACGGCTAACAGGTATGTCTCGGGATATATTACTGAATACGGAATTTTTAGACCTGACCAGCTTGGAGACTTAAAAAGGAAAGTACAGAGTGATCTTTTCATGAGAACTACCACTCCAACAGCTTAAATTAAAAAATATTAAAAAAAATTTTTAAAATTAGTAGTCTGGAACTAATTCTGAATTTTCAATGATTCCCTCGTCCTTTTCTTTGCCCAGAAGCCTGAAAATGAAATGGACAACAAAAACCGTAAGCAGATTCAGTAAGAGTGCAGCTATTCCAACATACATGTAGTCAAATGTTTTGTACAGAGACCCTGCAAAATTAAGGGAGAATAGCAGGTAAAGAGTTGTGGATAGACCAACTATCCATCCCAGACCAATAGACCATTTGTTAAATCTCCTTGTATATAGGGCGATATAAACTGCTGGCAGTGTTTGAAGGATAAATGCTCCACCAAAGGTTTGCAGGTAAACGATGTTTGCTGAGGCAGCAGGGACTATGGAGAATGCTATTGATGCAATGATTACAACAAGTACAAGAACTCTCGAGAGCCATGCCTGAGTTCTGGAAGATGCTTTAGGATTTATATATTCAAGATACACATTCCTTGTGAGCAGGTTTGCCGAAGCTATGGCCATTATGGATGCTGGTACCACACTTCCAATGACAATTGCCGCGTATGCAAATGATGTAAATAGTGATGGAAACATGTCTTTTATGAGGTCTGGTATGGCAAAAGATGAGTTAGCCGATGAGAATACGCCATTGTTTGCAACAACTGCAGCTATTCCCATTACAGCAACAATCAATAAAAGCACATTATAAAGTGGTAAAAGAGAAGAGTTCCTTTTTATGGTTTTTACATCCTTTGATGCAAGAGTTCCGGTGACTCCGTGAGGATACAGGAATAATGCCAGAGCGGATCCTAGTGCAAGAGTTGTATATCCCAGAGCCAGGGTAGGACTTTCAAAGAGAGGTGCATTAGCATTTGGGTGTGGGTTTGCTACAGTTTTTGTCCCGAATAAGATGGAAGCCTGATGGAAAATGTTTCCAAAGCCTCCAAGCCTGTAAGGAACATAGATTATTACCGTTAGAACCACGACCCATATGATCGCATCCTTTAGAATTGCAGTAAGTGCTGGCCCCCTTAAACCACTTAGAAAAGTGAACAGTCCAACAAGGACGTAGGCTATAATTAAAGTGTAAGTAACAGGCAGGCTCATTACAGTAAGAACTGCTTTTATGCTCACAATTTGAAGTGCTATGTATGGAAGTTCAGCGACCACACCTGTTAGACCGATCAACATTGCAAGCATTCTGGAGTTGAATCTATCCTTGACGAAGTCTGATGAAGTTATATAACCTCTCTTTCTGGATACAGAGTAGAGCCTTGGCATTGTAGCATATACTATTGGGTATATCATTATACCATATGTAATTGCAAACATTGCAAGTGCACCACTGTCAGATGCGACTCCAGGAACAGCTATCAATGTATAGGCAGTGTAAAGATCACCACCCAGGAGGAACCATATTACAATGGTTCCAAACTTACTTCCTCCCAGACCCCACTCATTCATATCTGACATTGTTTTTGGCTTTCTCCAAAAATATGCTATGAATCCTGCGAAGAGCACTACAGCAACCATCACAAAGAACAAAACATAATCAATTGTATTGAAGTACGCCATCAGGCAGCACCTCTTGCTTTGTGCTCACGAGTTTCGATTGTATAGACCGAGAAAGTGAATATGGCCGCTATAAAAATCCACATCAGTTGATACCAGTAGAAAAATGGCCATCCACCAATTTCAGGCTGAACCCTATCATATATAGTGAAACCCACAGTCATGAAAACATATGGGATCACCAGCATAATGAACTTAGCAATGTTATTCATTAACACAAACTAATGTAGAGTAGTATTAAAATATTTTGTTTTGAACTGATAAAGGTACAAAGACGCGAATCTAAATATAAAAACCTTAAAAAAGCAAAAAAGTGACAGCGAACCACGCTTTCCATGCCCTCGCGGAACATAGTACACACGTGATACGTAACGGGCTTTACCATCGGGTTCGGAATGAGACCGGGTGTTACCCCGTCACTATGACCGTCACACTCAGATATATATCAGGTCTATTTTAAGGTTTTTGTATATGTCCTTCCTTCATAGTATGTCCTATTTTCTCAACGTAATCTCATCTTCTTCATATTTATCATTCCACTAAGGATTTCATAATTAGCCGAAGATTTTTATACTCTCAAACCCTTTTAACTCTGTGTCCGTGATAATGGTTACAAGCAGGGGTCCCTATTCCTATGAGAAAAAAAATAACCGCATAATTAAGCAGGAAAATGTAGGGGGTGTAGCCACAGGACTGAAGAAAATTATAGAGAGAGATAGGGGAACCTGGATATGCTGGGGTGATGGAAACGCTGACCATCTGTATCAGGATGAAAATAATGGTCTCTATCGAATTAAAAGAATACTGCTAAATCCCAGAGAAAAAAAAGGATTTTATGATGACTATTCAAACAGTACACTCTGGCCACTGTTTCACTATTTCAGGGAAAAGATAGAACACGATTCAATTGCTTACGGTTATTACAGACATGTAAATAGAAAGTTTGCAGAGGTTATCAAAGATACTGCTTCTTCTGAAGATGTAATATGGGTTCACGATTATCAGCTATCACTTGTACCGAAGTACCTGAGGGATATGGGTGTGAAGAATAAACTTCTCTTTACATGGCATATCCCCTGGGTCTCAAGTGAATTCTACACCATCCTCCCTGAAAGGGAAGATATAGTTAAAAGCATATCAATGTGCAATAGCATCACTTTTCATACGCAAAAATACAGAACAAATTTCAGACATTCCTACGAAAGAGTGGTGGGTTATGACAAAGAACTTGAAAGAAGAACGTTTACCTTTCCACTTGGAATAGATTATCAATCATTTTCTCATGAACAGATTGAATCTGGTAAGAGACCTTTTGAAGATAAAAAGATTATATTCTCCATAGACCGGCTTGATTATACAAAGGGACTCGTGGAAAGAGTTAATGCCATAGAGATGTTTATAAAGAAATATCCTGAATTCAAGGAAAAATTTGTTTATCTTATGATGGTAACGCCAAGCAGGATTGGTGTGGAAGAATATGAAAAGCTAAAGGAAAAACTTGAAATGAATGTAGGAAGAATAAACGGTCTTTATGGAAACCTTAACTGGGTTCCAATTGTTTACATGTATAGAAAGATAAATTCGGACATTCTTAAAACCTATTATAGCTGGGGTGATATAGCATTAATAACACCTATGAAGGATGGGCTGAACCTGGTCTCAATGGAGTACGTGGCAGTTTCAAAGAAAGGAGTTCTAATCCTTTCTGAGTTTGCTGGGATTTCGGAATATCTAAGAGGAGCAATAAAGACAAATCCCAACTCAGATGATGATGTATCAGAAAAGATTGCTATGGCCATGAGAATGCCAGATAGTGAAATTCTTAGAAGATTGCGAAGCATGAAAGATTTTTTGAGAAAACACGACGATAGATGGTGGGCCAACAGGATTCTTGGAACGCTGGTGAAAAACTGATTGATTACAGAAGACATTGAAAAGTACCTTACGGGAATTGAAAAAGGCTCACAGATATTTCTGGATTATGATGGTACTCTTGTTCCCATAATCATGGATCCAGAACTCTGCTTTGCGGATAACGAATTAAGAGAAATCCTTAAAGAAATAGATAGGCTGTATGAGCTTTATATAATTTCAGGTAGAACCCTTGAAGATCTAAAGAAATTCATAAATCTGAACCTTAACTATGTTTATCTTCATGGAATGTTCGCAGATCTTAAGGGAAAAACCATCGAGTTTGTTGAAAATTCTTCAAAATATTTTGATACTTTCAGGAAACTTGAGAATGAAGTTCGCTTCCCAGATGGAAGTGGTGTGAGAACATACAGGAAGCCATATGGGTTCGTGATTCACCTTGGACTGGTGCCAGATAGCCTAAAACCTGAATATATAAAACAGGCAGAAATCCTTGGAAAGGAGTATGGGCTGGAGATATATTATGGGATAAACCTAATAGAACTTAAGGTACCCGGAGTGAATAAGGGAAGGGCAATAAGAGCCCTGCGGAATGATAGAAAGTGCCTGATTGCCGGTGATGAAGCTACTGATGAATATGGCTTTGTGGAATGTCCGGAATGCCTTACCATACATATAGGCAATGGAAAAACTGCTGCAATATTATCTGTGAGAAATATAGATGAATTTAGGAAAATACTTAAGGCACTTATTCAGAAACCGGATATATCGTAAAAATCTCTTCTTCTTGCAGTGAGAACCTTTACGTTTTCTCTGTATGAAGTCACTTCTGACATATCAATTTTCACAGTAATATCTTCCTCATCTTCTCCCAGCTCTTCTATTACCTTTCCTGCCGGTGAAATCACTGTTGAATGCCCTATGAATTCTGGTCCAGATTGCCCAGAAGCCACAACAAAAACCCCATTTGTCATTGCGATACTTTTCAGCAGTGCAGTCCATGTCTCAAGCTTGTATTCTCCCTTAAAGAATCCAGCCTGAATAGTTATCATCTGTGCACCCTTTAGCGCATATAATCTGGACAGTTCCGGAAACCTTATATCATAACAGATTTCCATACCAAGTGGAATGCCATTAAGGGAAATGACTTCTGGTCTTCTGAGACCCTCATTGTAAACCTTCGATTCCATATATCCGTAGGAGTCAAATAGATGGAGTTTCTGATATTTTCCAAATAGAATACCCATATTGTCTATGGCAAATGATGTGTTGAATGGTTTCTCAGTTTGACCCCTGCTCTCCACAAAATTTCCAATTACAGCTATTTCTCTTTTCATAGTCATACTTCTGATTTCCTCAACGAATTGTCCAGTGATAGATTCGGAGACATCAATCATATAGTTTCTGTCATTGAAATCTGGCTTGATCATAGAGTATTCAGGAAATATAACCAGATCCTGTTTTCCAGAATATTTGTCAATTTTTCCCTTTATAAAGTCCAGGTTTTCTTCCTTGCTTTTTCCGGAATTGAATTGCACAACTGCAATTCTCATTTGATTGCTTACTGAAGAACCGTTCATCCTTTCACTAACTCATTATGTTTTGAGTGTATAATATTTTTGTTAAAAATGATCATCTCTTCAGATTCAGTTTCTCCGGAAGATATGTATCGGTTACAAAATTCAGGCCATATTTGGCCAGAGCCTGTTGTTCAGCTTTCTGATTTATTTTAAGCATCGTCTCAATTTCTGATTTCCAGAATTCGTTTTGGAATCTTGGGTCCTGAAGTTCAGAATTTAATGCTGATATATCCTTGTCATTCAATTTATCTGTTGGAAGATCATAATTGAGTATATCTGAAGCACTAATTCCCACAAATTCAGCTGTTGGAACTGCAAGCCAGTGTGAAATGTGTGCAGTTTTTATTGCCCCATATGCCACTGACGCATATATCCTGAACGACCATGGATCCCCATCTGTGAAGATATATACGGGAAGACCCATCTCCTCATTCATCCTCTTGAGCATCCTTCTTGTGCTTCTAGCTGGCTGCCCCTTAAGATGGACAAGTATTGCCCTGAAATCCTCGTCAAACTTGTTTTCCACAAGTCTGTCAAACATTCCTCCCGTTTCCAGAGCTACAATCATATCTGCATCGTGTGATATGAGCCTGACCTTTTCCTCCTCTACATTATATGGTATATTATATCCCGCATCTCCAACATCATCACGACAGTTGATTCTCTTAAATTCATTCTTCCTGTTCTTTTCCTCTATGGTAATATCGCCAATAATACTTGCACCATTCTCCTCCGGCCTCAGATGAAAATCCTCTCTCATCAATTCTGTCATTACTTCCATGTCCTCTGCGAGCACATTTGACTCGTCCTGTGTCGCAAACTTGTAATCCTTCCAGCCCTCAGATATGTAATACATCTCCCTGAGAGTTGATGACTTTGACTCTTTCAACATATCAAGAATGAAGTTGATGGTGTAAAGTGATTTGGCAATGAACTCTGCTCCATCTATCTTTCTGGCTGTTCTCCTAACCTCCTGGTCCCCGTATTTCCATACACCGTATAGTGCGTCAAGAACTATGTTATCCCGTGTTCGTGACTTAATCTTTATCTCAGGGATATCCTCATTCTTTATGGCCTCATAAATTGTATTTACAAAGTTCTTCAGCTGTTCTTCTGTATTTTCATTCCTGCTCATTTACTTCCACCCCCTTTAAATCCCAGTCTGCTGGCAGCTCCTCAGCTCCCTGTACCAGAACTGGATTTATTCCTGTAACAAAATATTCCGCACCAGTATAGTTTCCCTTTACCTGATCTAGACCTTCTTCGTAACTGTATGTTTCTGCTGATTCAAGGTTTTCAATTTTTATGTCAACTTCCCTGAAGGGAAAAACGATCTTCAGATTGAATGAAACTGTATCATCTGTATAATTTATGACAGATGTAATTGATTTCTTTTTATCTCCGTTCTCAACTTCTTCCCTTACAAAAACAACGTTTGCAATTTTACTCATTGTCCTCCTGTAATCGGGCACTTCGAGCTTTAGAATTTCTGAACTCTTTTTTGCAATCTCAGGAATTATCTTGCTCACGAGTCTGAATTTCTCCCCCATCTTCTTGTTTCTCTCTATCCTGTTGTTGAATCTTCTCAGCTGCCTCATTTCTGCTTTCAGGACATTCTTAATTTCCTCAACTATTTCGCTAACAGGTGCTATTGCTTCCTTTGACTCTGACACATATGGAATCTTTGGCCCATATACATGGACAAGAATTATAGCGGGGCCGTAAGGAACCCCCTTTCCCTGTTTCTGCTCCATTCCATACTGCCTCCAGTCCGTTTCTGATATTGCCTCTGTGATAGCACAGGAACCGGCCTGAAATAGAAGAGGGACCTTATTTGCATATCTTATTATTCGTGCTGGCTGGTCTGAAGGGAGTTCTCCACCATATACCATTCCTATTTCAACTGAAAACGGGTTACCCTTATGAATTCTGACTGAACCTGAAATGGGTCTGCCATAAAAACCTGGCCGCTCATCACCATATACGGAAAGCATACCTACCCTGATGAACTGCTCCGAAATTGGTGATAGGGATTCAGCTGAGGGAGGCATAAGCTTCACCTCAGATATGGTCGATATTATCCTTTCTGCCTCAGCCCTCTCAAGCGCTGCTGGCCTCATTTCTGGATCAACTCCAGATTTTTCCAGTATTTCAGATGCCGTGTTTAAACTTATTCTTGAAAAGTTTTCTACGAATAACTCCTTCATGTTTCTGTTAGAGCTTTCGGAAGCAAGGGATAAAAGCTCTCCCACCTCAAGTCCATAGGGATGGGGTTTGACCGGTTTTGACTGCCTTGAAGGTTCTTCGATGGATCTTTCAAAAGTAATTGCTGTCCCATCGGGATCTGTGAATCTAATTCTTGCATTTGGATTTACCACTGCCACTTCCTTCAGATATTCATGTATGGATTGCCTTCCGGTTATGTATTTCCCCTTTGCCCTTATCCTTACCTCTGTTCCATGTTCTGCCTTCCATATAACCGGCTCTTCTGTCTTTATATTTGCCACATTATTTTTGATATCTATACCCATTTCGAAGTGGTATGCAACATCGTCAGCTGGCCTCTTTGTAGTGATATGAGAGAATTCACCTGTTGTTATCTGACCATAGAGGATTGCTGCCGTTATTCCAAGTCCTTGCTGTCCCCTTGTCTGCCTCATCACATGAAATCTTGAACCATAGAGTAGTTGTCCGAAGGCCTTTGGGACCTGCGTTCTCTCTATTCCAGGTCCATTATCCAGAACCACCATCTCATAAATGTCCCCTGATATCCTTGAAATCTTCACGTCTAAATCTGGAAGTATTCCATGTTCCTCACATGCATCAAGTGAATTATCCACCGCCTCTTTTACCATAATAAATAAAGCTCTTTGCAATGAATCAAAACCAAGTATGTGCCTATTTTTCTCAAAAAATTCCGATATAGAAACCTGCTTGAATTCCTGTGGCTTTTTCTTTTCCTGCATCCTTAAGCCATATGAAACTGATTATATTTACCTTATTCTAAATGAACAAGTTACAAAAACATTACCCTGGGTTGATATATAATGAAAAATAATATTAAATCAGAACTTTTCTATGATTTATTCCGGAATTACTGGAAATAACCCAGATCATCCTTCTTTTCCTTGTCGATCATATCTGACTGCATTTTTTCAGTTAATTCTGAAAGATTTTTACACCTTTCCTCAAGATCCATGAGAGAAACCCTGAAGCCCACAAGTTTTGAGAGTGTTTTCAATATTTCAAGTGCTGCCTTAGGGTCAGGGAAATACCCAGATGTTTCACCCATAAGACATGCAGCCTGTATTCTAAAGAACTTATAAGCAAGTCCTACTATCAGACCGTTTGATCCGACTATTCCTCCACCAGGTTCACCTTCCGGGAACTTCACACCATTCTTTATAAGGTTTTGTTTTAGACTTGAATCGGTAAAGGCACCAAGAATTCTTGGAGTCTCAACAAGTTTGCCTACACCATATCCACCAAGTGTGTATATGATATTGACGTTCATTTCCCTTGCAATTTCCAGTAACTTCCACGAAAGTTCATACTGACCCTCTGGTGTGTTTCCCTGAAAATCTCCTGTGAACACGAATAGTGATTTAGACTTTGAAATTTGCTTGTAAAACAGAGTATTTCTATTTAAATGAGCCTTGCCTTCTCTGTCCACAAATACCTGAGCCGGGAAATGAGAGGAATAAATTTCGAGAACCTTCTCCATCTTCAACTTGTCGATCATGTAATCTACCGTAATTCTTCCAACATTACCTATGCCAGGAAGCCCACATACCAGTGTACTTGTTCCTTCTGGTATTACGTCTATCATTTTCTTAATCTTAATTGTCTCCATCTTCATTCTCCTCCATTTCTTCCAGCCTGTACTTCTGGAATTTATCAGTTGTAGAATATTTCATTGGTCCGGCCAATTTTGTTGCCCCGGAACATTTTGGACAATTCAATTCCATTGTGTACATTCCACACACACTACACTTTCTTATTGTTCCCTTCATTTGTCCTTACTATCCCTGATAAACTCAAAGGATACCCCACTCTTTTTGCAGTTGTCTGAAATATTCTGAATAATAGTTTTAAGTTTATCCTCAGCGCTCTTATATTCCCTGTCTCTAACTTTCAATAAATATCTTGGTGCTCCTGCATACCTTATGGTAGCATCTGCAATCTCACCTATATCTAGGCAGTTCTTAATCTTCTCAATACCCTTGGATTCAAGCGAATACATCTCTATTGTGCCACCAATTTTAACGAATGGGGACTGTACATTCTGTGTTGCTATCTTCAGAAAAGCATTTCTCCACTTTGCTTTTGTTCCTTTGTAAAAATCTTCTTCTTCTGTAGCAGCCTCTTCAAACGCTGAATACAGACTTCCATACTTTTCGACTAATTCGTTTCCAAATTCAGTCATACATTCTTCAGGAGATTTCTTCAGAGATGCTGAGACCAATTCCATTAACTTCTCGGCCTTCTGATCATTCTTCCATTCTGAAATTTTTTCTCTCTTCTGATGTTCATTTACCCTCTTAAGTGATAGATCAACACTTTTTCTTCTCGAATCAATTTGAAGTACCTTACATACTGTTTTCTGTCCTTCCCTGAGATGATCCCTTATATACCTGACCCAACCATTGGCTACCTCTGCGATATGGATAAACCCGTTAAGGTCTTTGTATTCATCAAGCTTCACCTCAGCCCCAAATTTTTCAACCTTTGTTACGGTTACTACCACAAGGTCTCCAATTTCAGGGATATCATTCATTTTTTCCATCATTATCAGAATTCTTCTGTGATCTCACAGTTAGTCATAATGGTACCGCCCGTGGGTTTTGCAAGTTCAGATCCGCAGATATTGCAGTTTACTACACTTGAACCTTTGGTGTATGTAATCTGCTCACTACCGCACTCTGGGCACTTGATTTTTATGAACCTATTTCCCTTTCCCTTCAGTTTTTTCATTTCCTTATCAGTCATTATCTTACCTCCACAATTTCAAGTTTCTTGGCTCTCTGTGATGGGGGAGTGCTTGCTTTCTTGCATTTTGTGCATCTGTATCTTAAATTAACTCTTTTAGTTGGTTTTTCTCTGCCCTCAGGCTTTGGCCTCGGGAAACCTCCAAAACCAGATGTTGCTCTCCTGAATCTCCTTTGACCCAGATTAAGTTCACTAGCCTTCTTTTTTCTTACTCTTTCCACTTCATGTTTGGTATGTTCCTTGCAGAATTTGCAGTACATTTTAACTGTTTTTGGTATTTTCAAATTGATCACCTAAACTACCCGACACCATTCAGATATCAGAATATGAGTCAGGATAGCTCTATGACATATAAGTATTTATTTACAAATTTAACTTTTGATGTAACAGGAATATTTATTAAACGATTCCAATGCAATTAACAAGAATAATCTGAGCGCAATTTATCATAGAGTAGATTGCAAGAAAAATCTGCATTCTGAGTGATTGATTTAAAAATAGCTGATGGATTATAAGTGCGATTACGTAACTCGCAAATGCCAAAGAAATTTTCTTCAGGTTAGGTAAGGAATTGCCCTTCCAAAACCCATTAATATAGCAATTATTGTTCCTACAACTATAATTACAAGAAATGCTGAAAAAATATAATCTTCTCTCCTGAATGGCATTGAAATCAGATAGGATCTTGTGGGATAAGCCCTGAAAGCCCTTGTATCAGCCGAAATCCCAATATCTTTTGCCCCCCTTAAAAGGTGTACTATAGTTGGAACGATAGAATATATGGCTGCTGCCAGAGTTATAAATGGCCTTAGTGTCTTACCTCTGTTACCACCGTATCCTCTCATAAGGGATATCTTTATAGAAGTATCGAAGGAATCAAAAACAGAGGGAATAGTTTTCATAGCAACTACAAGGGAAAATATAATCGGACTTGGAATTTTAAGCTTACTTAGTGTTTTTACGATCTGTGCAGGTGTATTCGTCATCACTAGTAGAAGACTTGCTACAATTGCGGCAGTGAACCTGAATGAAATTTGGAAACTGTAGTACAGGGACTGTAAGGTCAGTGTATGCTCATAACCAAGTATACTAAAATATGATGGCCATGTCCATATGGTAGTAAAATGATTTATGGGTGTGTGTAGTGCCATAGAAACTATGTAGAAAGGCTCATAGGGAGCATAGCCCCAGACGGTGCCTATGATTACCGAAAGAACCAAAAAGCCTGCTAGATACAATTTTCTCCATCCGTTCTTCAGAGTAACATAACTGCCGAGAAACCCAAAAGTTATGATTGCACCGATCCACCATATAGAAAATGTGGCAACCATTACTATAATTACTGATAGAACTATTTTTACTGCTGCATTAACTCTGTAATAGAATGTGTGGTAGTTTTCATACGAAGTAATCTCTTTGAACCCTGAAATACCAATGGCACCCAGAATAAGATAGAATGGTATGCTTATTCCAAATATGAACAATAGCCAGCTGATCACCGAATCCAAAATACTATACATCTAATTTTTCACCTCTTCTTCATATCTCAAAATAAAATCCGACGGGGCAATGACCCCATACTTATGTGAGAGCTTAAATATTTCCTCAGGTACGCCTTCGTGGATTATACTTCCGTTGCTCATTATTCCTATATAATCAGAGTATCTATATGCAAATCTTGAATCGTGTGTAACGATGATGAATGAGTATCCCATGTCACATAATTTCCTGATCTCTTCCCCCAGAACCTTCTTATTCATGAAATCCTGTCCAGATGTTGGTTCATCCATAAGCATTATATGAGCAGATGATGCAAGGGCTGCAGACATACAGACCCTTCTCCTCTGCCCGGTACTGAGCATCAATGGATCTGCGTCCCTCTTGTCATCCAGGAAGAACATATGGATTAGTGCATCTCCCATCGTCTCGAAATCCTTTACTTTCCTGTGTTTTGCCGAATAATATACTTCATCCTGAACAGTCTTGCTTACCAGCATGAGATCAAAACTTTGAGGTAAATATGCAAGCCCCCTTCCTCTTATTACATAGTCTGATTTCGTTAGATCCATATTTTCCATAACAAGTTCACTGGAAACCTGGAAGTTTTTTCTGTTAAGGAAGTCCATTAAACCCTTTACCAGTGTAGTTTTACCGGCTCCATTTTTACCCATTATGCAGTACACCTGTCCTTTCTTCAAGCTGATCGTTGAATTCACTATCTCTTTCTGTTCTACACCCTTAACAGAAACTTCAACATGGGCTTTCAATATAATTTCTCCATCATTTTTTCTCTTCCTGTGAGATAGTTCCATTCCCGTTTCTCTTATTTTTTCCCTGACTATATTTGGGTCAACAGAATCTATTCCAAGTTTTTTTGCATAGATATATTCCTCTGGTATCTCTATACCTGCTGTAAGAAGAACGTCTGCACTCCTCATCAGATGCTCCTTCGACACATTCAATATTATCCTGCCGTTGTCTATAACCACGATTCTATCAACAAATGGCAGAGCCCTTTCGACCTTGTGTTCCACTATAATTTGTGTCATATTTTTCTTGTTTTCCCTAAGAAACTCGAAGATCTGCTCTGTTCCTTCTGGATCAATGTTTGAAGTTGGCTCATCAAGGATCAGGATTGATGGTTCCATTGCTATAACTGAAGCCAGTGCCACTCTCTGCAGTTCTCCGCCGGATAACTTTGATGTTTCTCGATCAAGGAACTTCTCCAGATCTACAACCCTTACGGCTTTATCCACTCTTCTTTGAATTTCTTCTCTGGGGAGTTTAAGATTTTCAGGACCGAATGCGATTTCATCGACAATACCATAATTCATAACCTGTCTCTCGGGATCCTGAAAAAGTGTCCCAACTACCTTTGCTATTTCAGGAAGCTTCATATCGCTTACATCTTTTCCATATAGGCATACGGTTCCAGAAATTTCACCGTTGATGACATTCGGGATTATACCATTTATGCAATTTACGAGAGTGCTTTTACCTGAACCAGACTTCCCAGTTAGAAGAATGCTTTCTCCTTCATTAATGTAAAAATTATCAATTGACAAGGCAGGCTCCTCTTCACCCTGATAATAAAATTTTAGGTTTCTTATTTCTATGGCTTTCATTGCCCCAGAACCCTTGCCACCCTCAATGCGATTAAGCCAGCTATTCCCCCGAAGATCACATTTCCTGGTATGGATTCAGCAAAGCCGATGAGTATTGCCTGCCAGTTCACTATTGAACCATATAAAAATGGCCCAAAGAACCCGTTGTAAAAGAATGATCCGGGGAACGCCCATGTAAAGCCTATAATTCCACCGGTTATGGCCGCAAATAGTCTCTGTCTCGACATACTCTGAGCTTTTATACCTTCTTTTGCTTTCTTTGAGAAGTTGCCGAAAAGATTTCCTTTTTTTATTGTTATAGCAAGATCGATAAAAAGCCCATACGTTAAAGATTCATAGACTACAAACATCGGCTCTCCACTAAAACCATAATGGAAGATGTCTCCAAGTATATCAAAGATCGCCATACTCATCATACCAACACCTGGTTTCTTCACCAAACCAGCTATAATGAATATGATGATTATTCGTCCAAAAAATCCAAAACCGATGAATGCCGTTAGTCCTGGTGGAACTATTTTATCCATTAACGGCCCGATGAAGAACTCCCAAACAACTGTGAACGCTGCGCCTATACCAATATATACAAAATCAACAGTCTTGAATCCATTCAAACCGTCGGTTTTATGACTGTAATACAAAACAAAACCCAATGCAATTACAAAATATGCAAGTACTATTTCCCAGGGAATCATCCCAGCAATGTTCAAATTGCCCTGTATTCCATTTAAACTCATATTTTTTCAATTTTTCATGTTCTTAATCTAGTTAATCATTTTCTCCATACTATAGATATAAATATATACGTTAAAATGAAATTGTTGTTTCTATAATATGGAATATAGAATAAGTAGAAAAATTCTAAACCAGGTTAATTATAACTAAGATAAAGGAAAAAGGTAGATAGATGGTTTTATTTTGTTTCGATAAGGGGATCTGTCATGAGTGAACTTAAGACGGTATTAGTTGATTTTGATAACACGATTTATGATGATTTAGGTGCCATGAGAAGGACGTTTGTTTTGCTGAAAAGGGAGTATAGATTTTTCAAATCTGTACCACTCGATGAACTTCTTTCAAGATTTTATTTCACCGATTATAAAATGCAGGACCTGTTAAGGACAGGTGGGATGACTCCTGAGGAGGTCAATTTGAAGAGAACGGACATGTTTCTTCAAAATATAGGACTTCCACTTAAGGATGATATGGTAAAGGAGATACATGACAGAATAAGAGAGGTTCATATAAGAACAGGAAAACCATTTTCTGGAGTGCATGAGGTTTTGGGCGAATTGAAAAAGAAATATGTAATAGGTGTGGTAACTAACCATATGGGAAACTATCAGAGACAGAAAATAGCTAAATCAAAACTTGATAAGTATATTGATTTTATGATTCCAGCATATGATTATAATGTTTTCAAGCCTGAGGAAGAGATATTCAAAATTGCCCTGAAAGGTGCAAACTCGTCCCCGGATGAAACTGTAATGTTGGGGGATAACTGGAAAGCAGATATTAAGGGTGCCTTAAATGCAGGAATAGTGCCAATATGGGTGAATTTTAAGAATCAGCCTGCTCCCAATCCCGAATTCAAAAATATTATAAGGTCCTTTTATCCGGCATCTGAGGTTGTATCTAAAATTGAAGAGTTTTATTCAAAGGGAATTGAAACTATGTCCTTAGAAGAAGGTGTTAATTGAAATAAAGATATTGAAATACTATTCTACTTGGTTTTATTTTTACTCTTTTAAAAAAAATTGTCGGTACTATAAGGTCAAGATTGTAAAAATTAAGCATTCAAAAACCCAGTCTATTTCTTCATTCTTCTATACATTGACTCGTATATACCCCCAAGGATTACTAGTAATCCACCAACAGAACTGGTTTCAGATATAACATCTCTGGCCTTATAATAGGCTATGTGTAGCAACCCTGCGCTACTAATATTCACTATGTAGAGATGCAGACTTTTATCCCATCCTGTATCATAGAAATGAGAGTACATTATGGCTGTTATAAATCCAGATATGATAATCACAAGAGGAAAATATTTCGCTAATACATCTACAGACTTTCTTATGTTTAGATATTCAACTATTCCAATTCCAATCAGGTATAAACTAAATATTGTATTAATAATAAGTACATAGTTATTTACTGCAGATCCTTTCATTGTCATTCCATAGGGAACTACAAAAAGCAACAAAACCCCCACTAAAATGTAAATGTATGTTACATATTTTTGATCAATCCACTTAAGTTCTTCCTCATTTTTGGTAGAACCTATATTTTGACTCCTGTCCATAAGAAGACAAAACCAATTTATTCTTTAAATTAACTTATATACAATAAATATACAATTTATTACTATTTAGCCTATATTAGTTTGATGAAGTGCTTAATGATATTGCATGACCTCCTTTTTATATTAATGAAATTTCAACAAGTACGAACGTAATGTAAACTTAACCTGACATGTACCAGGGTCAAACCTTGAGATCAATTTAATTACATCTATTAGACACGATAAAGAATTCTATACTTTATATTTCTTCGACGGACTATATTGGAAATATATTTTACTTAGGTTAC
Organism: Thermoplasmata archaeon; assembly: GCA_021810575.1. The sequence goes on along the minus strand of JAJZIN010000002.1, from coordinate 27,682 downwards.
ATTAAAATTGTTAGTGATATGATCAAATATGGAATCTAACGATCTTGTTCTACCGAACTATGAAAATGGAAGTTTATATAATTTGGCACAAAGTGTAATGACAAGCCTAGAGCTTCGCCCACATAATAATTGTTTGAAAGTTTTACCAGTAGATGGAAAAAAGATGAGTGTTGTCCTAATAGATGGATTTGGTTATCTTGCTGGAGTAAAAGCTGGAATTATCGAAGATGGAGAGCCATACTTGACGAGTGTATTCCCGTCAATAACTACCACTGCACTTGTGACCCTAATGTCGGGCCAGCTTCCAGGAGATCACTGTGTTCTGGGTGGAACAACTTTTGTTAAAAAATTTGGGACCATTATTGATAATTTCCAGTTTTCCCCTGTGTATTCGAAAGGAAAAGACTCCTTAAAAGAATTTGGATCAATGAAAGATACATATAAAGTTGAAAATACAGTGGAAAAAGCAGTAATGATTGGGAAAAAGATTGCTATAATATCTCCAGAATTTATTAGAAAATCGGAATTGACTACAATAACTAACAGTACTAAAGGAGATCACTTTCATTATTATCACCTGTGGGATGCTTTATATTTCTACAGAAAGGCATTAGAAAACGGATATGATTTTGTTTATTTATATATTCCATTTGCTGATAAACTGTCGCATATCTATGGCCCATATTCAGAACAGAATCTTAGTGCTCTCAGAGAAATAGTAAACAGTGTAAAGAAAGAAATGGATCCTTATAAAAATGAATACAGATTCATAATAACTGCAGATCACGGTCATGTTGAGGCTAAAAGGGCGATACAGATGACTGATTACCCAGCAGTACCGGCTAACTTTTCCATGGCTCCATTTGGTTCTACCAGGTCTATATTTTTCTCTGGATCAAGTAATCTGCTTGAGTCTCTCAACAACTATCTACCAGGTTTAAAGATATACGATAATAACAAGAATAATCTGAAAATGCTCTTAGGATCATCAGAATGTAGCCGATTTTCAAGCTTTGACTATATAGGAATACCCATAAACGGAGATTCATTTTTTTATCCTGGCTCTTTAGATGAAGGCAACACTACATATTTTAAAGGTAGACATGGAGGGTTGTGCAGGGATGAAATGCTGATTCCCTTAATCATTATATGAACGAAATCCTGAAAAATTATGTTGGAAGTATTATTTAAATTGAAAACACTTAAATAAGTTGATACCTATGATCATTTATGGAAGAAGAATCTATAATAGAGAATTTCATAAAAGCACTTGAAGGGGCAAAAGGATCAATGGAATTTAATTTTAAGGAAATGAGTATTAAATTACCAGGAATGAACGCGAATGTTGTTATTAATGGAACCCTGGACGTAACAGCGATGCCCGTACATGAAAAAGCAAAACAATGAAATAGTATCTAATGTTGCTCAAAGTCTACTGAATTCAGGTAATGTTGAGATCAGAATTGATGGCAAACCATTTTCAACTGTGTCCATAAATAAAGGAACCGTTGATATTGAAATGGAAGATAGGAAACTATCGAAAAACATATTCAAAAAAATGCCTAAGATGAGTAAACGAAGAAAAATGTTAAGCCAGTTTTCAAGTTTCGTAGCATCCCTTGGAGTAATAATAGAAATAAGAGATCAAAAAGGATTGATACTGAAGATAGGTAAAGGGGCGCACTCTGTCCTTGGTAACTTTGAGGCAAAACTCGTAAAATTGGAAGAGTACTTTTAGTTACTGTTTTTGATATATAGTGCTAATATGGTCATCTAATTATGAATAACCTGTGAGTGTCTTTTCTTTTTTAAATGGAATAAATAGGATATTTTTTTATACAGTATTACCATAACAGCACAATTAACATGGCAACATATCCAAATACCGGACTCAAACCATTAGAGGCTCTTAGGGCTTCTACCGAAAAGAATGTATTAGTTGATGTTAAGGGAAGGAGAGGCTACTCCGGTACCCTTGAAGGATACGATGTATACATGAATCTAGTTTTAAGAAATGCAAATGAAATTATAAACGGAGAAGTTAAAGGCGTTCATAACAGAATACTCGTAAGAGGAGACAATGTTATTTTTGTTTCGCCATCATCAGGTGATTAAAAATGAGTAATGGAACAGCTGTAATGGGAAAAATGAACAGTAAGAAAGTTCATATCAGATGCAGAAGATGCGGTCATCATGCTTACCATATCAGGGAAAAGAGGTGTGCTCACTGTGGATTCCCAGCTCCAAGACTACGATCCTATAAATGGGCTAAAGCCAAGTGAGAACTGTGCCGTAATAGGGATATACGGTAACGATACAGTTTTTTTTAAAATCTATACTTCTCTGAGAACTCTACAACACAGGGGACAGGAAGCTTCAGGAGTTGCGATTTTTGATGGAGAAAAGATAAATGCTCTCAAGGTAGACGGGCTAGTATACGAGGGATTCAGGCCATATATTGAAAAAGAAATTGTGCCTAAGGGGAACATTGGAATAGGTCACAACAGGTATTCTACAGCGGGTATTAAGAATATAACCGGCGCAGGTCCCTTTCTAATATCAACGGCAATGGGTGATATGGCCATAAGCCACAATGGGGAAATAACTAATTATCAGTCCTTGAGAGATGAGTTAAAGGAGCAGGGAGTGCCTTTTGTCACGACCAATGACACAGAAGTTATGTTGAATCTTCTGGCTCGGACAATCCGTCAGAAGGGAATTAAAAATGGTATAAGAAGTTCTATGGAAATGCTTCAAGGATCATATTCAGCCGTTCTAATGATAGGAGAAAAGATGTACGCAATGAGGGATCCAAAGGGTTTCAGACCACTTATTCTTGGAAAGGCCGGAAACGACATAATTATATCGTCTGAAAGCGCGGCCATTGACGTACTTGGAGGTGCTATTGTCAGAGATGTTCAACCGGGAGAAGTTGTTGAGATATATAATGGAGACATAAACACTTTATTTATTATGAGGAGTCAGAGGATTTCTCACTGCATGTTTGAATATGTATACTTTGCAAGACCTGATAGCATAATAGATGGTGTTGAGGTGTATAATTCCAGGTACAGACTTGGAGTTAATCTCGCAAAAGAAGCGCCTGTGGAGGCTGATGTTGTGATTCCAGTACCTGACTCTGGCAGGACACAGGCCCTGAGTTATGCTGCTGAACTCAAGATGGAATATAGTGAGGGTCTTTTCAAGAACAGATACTCAGAAAGAACATTTATTATGCCTGGTAACAAGGAAAGGGACAGCGCAGTTAAGCTGAAACTTAATCCGATTAAATCTGTAGTACAGGGAAAGCGAATTGTTCTTGTCGATGACAGCATTGTCCGTGGAACAACCATGAAAAGGATTGTTGCTTTGCTAAGGAGTTTTGGCGCGAAAGAGATACATGTCAGAATAGCATCACCAAAGATTGTTGCACCATGTTACTTCGGCGTTGATATGAAGACCCGGGATCAGTTCATAGCTTTAAACAAGAGTGATGATCAGATTTCAAAAGAGGTTGGTGCAGATAGTCTTGCTTATCTCTCCATAGAGGGATTGGTAAATAGTATTGGAATGCCTAAGAAATCACTCTGCCTTGGATGTCTAACCGGAGAATATCCGGTAAAAATTGCTGGAGAAAAGGAAGATATCCAGACAACTCTGGAGTTATAATTTAATTCTTATTACTTATTTTTGAAAGGATATTATCTATTTCATCCTGACTCATTATCCTGCCTATACCATCAGCCTTAAGAGTTAAGGCAATTTTTGCCGAGAGTCTTCTTGAAATTTTTCCCCTATCTCTTGGACTGCTTCCCGAAATTAAATGAGACTTATAAAGAAAGCCATGTTTCGGATTTGGTATGTGCCTTGTTTTGCTGATAAAAAGTGATTTCTCTGCACCTGCCATCTGTATTGAGGATGATGGGGTATTAACAAGCCTTTCCAGTGATTGAAAATGCCCCAGCAGTTCAGCACATAATACTGGATTAATTATTCGTGAGGTGTTTGGAAAGATCTCCTTTGCCTTCTCATTCAGGGACTTTTCAAGTTCCTTTTTCCTCGATACCATTTCCGATCCAAGTTCCCCTATGGTTGATATTGCATGATCCTCGTTATTCTTCATATTCTGGAATAATTCTCCAGGATCCTCCGATTCGCCTACAATCAGGCCAAGAGCCATTGATTTTTCAAATAAGAGATTGATTATTTCGTCCATTGAGTTATACACATTGAAGATCTTCACCAGCTTCCAGTCCCTTCCGAGAGACTCTTTCAGTTTCGATCTTCCGTAATTTAGCATCAGTTCTCGAAGATCAGGAAGCGCCTTGCCCTCTTCCATTTCTAATCCATCCTTTCCTTCAGATAGTCTGTCAAATAGATCAGTCGGATTTGCAGAAAGAAGCTTATAGACTTTTAGAGTACCATCACTTCTGTAACCGTACCATTTAGTTCTTTCTGTCATTTCTTCCCTTCTTTCTGTTCCTGTTAACTGGTCTCCTGTCCTTAAAATTATCCCTGTATTCGTTTCTGTTTCTTTTCTCATTATTGCGTTCTGGCCATTGATTGGGTCTCTGTGTTCTTTTCTCCCGTGAAAATCTGTCATTCACAAATTTTCTTTCCTTTGATCCCTGCTTCACCTCACTCCTCAAATGAATCTCTCTTTCCTTTTGCTTGACTGGTATTTTTACCGAGTTTCCTGGTTCCGGGTCAATGAGAACTCTATCTAGATCCACTATCTTTGTGTCAGATATCTGATTGAATGATAATACCATTTTTCCGGTACCCACAAGCTGTCCCGACTCAGAAATGAGGGCAACTCTTTCACCTGCCAAAGGTTCACCTATTATTGCCTTGATCCCTCCAGGATACAGATCGGAACCATGGGCAATAGTCTTAAGTGTTGAAGCTTTTATTATTACCTTACTGAATGTTGAAAGGAGAAAGTTTGACTGGTACATAGCTGATTTAAGGAGATGATCCTTTCCTGCCTTTGCCATTTCAACACGATCACTTAACTCCTGAAGAGTTATGGCCATTTCTTCCCTGAAAGGACCAGTTCCCAATCTTCTCAGGTCTGTCATATTCCCCTTGGTTCCCAGATAATATCCTATATCCACACACAGTGTCCTTATGTATGTCCCAGATTGGCATTTCACCTTGAAAAGTACATCCCTGTTCCTAATTTCCATTATTTCAATATCATAGATCTCCCTTGTCCTGAGTTTTCGTGCTACAGCACTTTTTATAGGAGGTAGCTGGTATATTTCCCCCTTAAAATGATCAAATGCTTTTCGTATGGAAAGTTCGTCAGCATCAGCATGTAACTTCAATGTGGCTATATATTCCTTTGGATATTCATGGGCAATGTCCACAAGTCTTACACATTTTCCCAGTGCAATTACCAGTAGACCAGTAGCCTGCGGATCAAGAGTTCCTATGTGACCAACTCTTTCTACACCGGTAATCTGTCTTACCCAGTAGTCAATCTGGTGACTTGTTGGACCCTTTGGTTTATCTATACATATAAAACAGCCCTCTTCAGGCATTGGAAAAGACCATTCTATAGATTTCGTTTGCGATTTCATCAGCACTTCCTTTCTCTGTATCTATAACAACATCATATATGCTTTTATCTTCCATCGAGAAACCAAAATATTCTTTGAACCTGAAATTTTCAGATTCCTCCCGCATTACTACCTTTTCAGCCATGTTTCTGTCATTTTCTCTGATGCTTACCCTGGCAATCCTCACCTCTCTGGATGCATCAAGGAAGACCCTGAATGCAGGAATGCCTGCTGAATAGGATATCCAGCCTGCAAGTCTGGATTCAACTATTATATCGTCATGATCCCTCAGAAAATCCCTGATCATGTTATTTAGGGTAACATCAGTTCTGCTGTCTTTTTCTGCCATTAAATTCATTTCTTCCAGACTCACATGCATATCTTCAGACATTTGCCTGAAAAAATACCCACCTGAATAAACGTCATATGATGTGAGATCGGATAAAATTTTAGAAACGGTTGTCTTACCACTGCCTATATGACCACTGACCGTGATTCTCATTGTACTGTCAATCCTTCAGAGGGATTCATTCCTTCATATTTTCTTAGCTGGTATGAGAAATCTATGTATTTTATGATCATTGTAATCATATACCCAACAACCATATTGGAAATGAACGATATTATGATCCAGCTTGGGAAGAATCCTACAACTGAATTTAGATTTACATTGGATGCCCATGGGAATGATACATAGGGAAATGAAAGATGAGCCAGAAAGAAGTATAGCCAGACAAATATTAACAGTGTAAACATTGATAATATTATAAGTGGTGCAGTGCTGCTCATCTGGACCATTTGTTGATCCATCATGCTTTCCTGCTGCATCTTTCTTAATTTATTCATCTTGTCCCTGTCGTTTGCCCTGAATGCCTCATTCTGAGCCTTCCTGAATGCCTGTGCCCTGTTCTGTGCCTTTCCTATCTTGAGCCAGTCAGTGAAGAAATATCTTGGTATACCACTTACTATCCCGGTCAATATACCTGACAGTGCAATGGTTAATACCGGATAACTGTAATTGAATCCAATAAGCGGCCCAAGTGCAAACTGAAACACTCCTCCAATTGCATCTCTTATGGCAGTAACATAGATTATAACGATACTGAAAATGAACATAAGGAAATACATTCCCTGGAATTTTAGCATCTTCTTTTGCATCTCTTTCTGTCTGGCCATTCTCTCCATATTTGGATCCTTTACTTCTGTCATTTGGATAACCTCTCTACAATTTTTTCTGCGACCTGATCAGCTAAGCCTGGAAGATTATTAATAAAGGAAACTGTTGCGCCCGTATATACTGAATATGAAACTGCAAATGACCTGTTTACAGATTGATGTGTTGTTATATCCTCTATTGTCTCCTCATCCCTGGTTCTGCTTGGGTCGTTATTTCTCCTCTTCCTGATTTCTTCTGGCTCTGCTTCCAGAAGAAAGAACGCGCTTACCTTCAGTTCTCTTATAACCCATTCTGGCAAACCTGGTAAAAATCCTCTTGGACCCTTTATGGCCATATGGGTATCAATTATAACATCCTCAATTTTTCCAATTGCGGATGCTGCCTTTTTTTGAAGATTGATCTGGGTATCAACACTTAGCTTCCTGATCTCATCCCTTGATTCCACAAGTTTTATCTCCTTCGCCATTTCAAACATGAGTGTTCCGAAATTGATGATATCGTAGCTTGTTAGCTTCTCTACAGATTTCAGTACTGTAGACTTGCCAACACCCGCGACACCCGCAATTACAACTCTCATTTTACGCCCCCGAGAAGAACTGCCTGATCAGTGGATGCATTTCCATCATTTGTTCCCTTCCCATTGCCTCATAGAACTGTATCACTATACCAACAGCCAGCAACAGTCCTGTTCCGGACGTTTGCCCTACAGTTCCAATCAGGTCAGCTGATGCTGCAAGCAAACCGACAGCAGCTCCACTGAATACAGTAATTACAGGGATATATTTCTTAAGAACCCTTTCAAGAACCTTTGGATCCCGTCTGAAACCTGGAATCTGCATCCCAGAAGAAATAATCTGTTTGGCAACGGCAGACGGACCCATATTTGTGGTTTCTATCCAGAACTTTGCGAACAGTATACTTGCTCCAGTCATGAAACCCAGAAAGACTACGATATGTATAACCTCCTCCCATGCAGTGTGATTGAATAGCACGGTAGAACCGTATACCGCTGGTTGAAGTATGGGGAATAACCAGTCCGCAAGCCCATTTGGAGTATAAAGATAGAATGCCAGTCCTCCGGTTGGCTGGGATGACGACACGCTAAGGGCTGACGCCGCAGAGGGTGTTAGATATGACCCCAGCAACGGATTATGTCCTAACAGTGGAATATGAGACAAGGCAGGACTACTCCAGAACAGTAACGTCCACATTGATACATTTGCCAGCAGGGCCGTAGCCAGGATCACGGGTATGTTTGAAGCATAAAAGAGCTGAAGTGGATATCTTCCCCTGGCTCCCCTCACCCTTTCATGCGCTATGGGAAGCTCTACCTTGCTACTCTGGAAGAAGGCAACAATGAAGAATATCAACAGCGTTCCTATCAGTGCTATTATTGGATTAGGTGGTGAGAATAAAAGTCTTGGAATACCAAGAGAACTCTGAAGATATGAGGCTGAACCAAATATTGATGTATATATTATATTTGGTATTGTTCCTACTGGTGGATTATTCAGGGAAGCGGTTGTAGAAAGAGCATAGGGCAGCGATGTATTAACAGGAGCCCAGTTAAAAGCCCCGGTAAATAGCTGTTGCGATACTCCTGCAGCTATAAAGAGTGATATACCAGAACCTATTCCATATTTGGACACAAGTTCATCCATGAGGAATACCAGATAGGAACCAAAGAATAATTGAGCCACTATTATGGATTCTGAAAGGAAATATCCGTATCCCGGGGCCATGCTGTTAAGGGATGTTATAAGTGCCGGGTCTGGAACAAGATATCCGAATGCCTGTGGAATTGCTTCCACAAATATCATCAGTATAACTATTAATTTCTGTACACCCTGATAAATTGCCTTGTCGTCAGAGTTTGTGAGATCTATGTTAAAAATCTTGGCACCTGCGAATAGCTGCATAACTATACTTGCGGTAACAATTGGACCTATTCCAAGATCCATAAGAGATCCTTCAGCGCCAGCAAAGATTGCCCTGAAAGATGCGAATACGTCCACAGTCTTACTCTGGTCAAGACCGTATATGTAAATGTTTGTTAAAACGAAATATAAAACTACGACAACGAAAGTCCACAGAAGCTTGTACTTGAACTGTACATGTCCCTTTGCTTTTTTGACCGCCGGTAGTTTAGCGGTCAAATTTTCCAGACCATATAACTTGGACTTTTTTGGTCCTTTATAACTCAAAACCAGATATAATATAGCAAATAACGGAGCTAACAGCACCGCAGCTATTAATAACTGGGGGAGGGGCAATTTACTGAAATACCAGAATCCGACAACAACCAGAGCATATAGGATTATTGTCGGGATACTGGATGCTTTATTCCGCTCTATCTGTTTGCTCATCTACTTCTACCGATACCCCTGTAACGATAAGCTTATTTATGCATCTTTCGGTTGTTTTCGGCACAATGATTTTTGATTTTACCCTGAAATCTCCTGTTGAGAGAAGCTTTGTATAACCAGCAGCCTTAAGATCAACAACGGTTTCCCCATTTTCATCCCTGACGAATCCCTTTGATCTGAGTATTTCCATTGATTCAGCCAGTTCCTTCAGGGTAATTGGTATCTCAAGCTTTCCCTGTTTATGACTCTTGAATCCATGGACACCAAAGTGATTGGGATCAAACTTTATTACAAGCTGAGTTCTGTGTTTACCCAGTCCTGCCAGCCCAGATCCTCCTCTCTTTCCTTTGCCTCTTCCGGATTTGAAACCTCTTCCGTATCTTCCTCCTCTCTGTTTCTTTGTCTTAGTTCTTACCATCTACTTTTACCCCCGGAATTAACATTCTTCTTATTAGTTGATTTATCTCTGAACCCCTGTAGCCAAGTGTTCCATCCTTCTTGTACTGTGATCTGATGTATTCATATCCTCCCTTTGGTGGGTGCATTCTTAGAACTGGGATTATTCCCGGTATATCTAAGAATTTTAGTTTGCCTTCCATCAATTCCTGTGCAAGATGACTGAAACTTTCTATTCCCATATTTTCCTTCACATATTCTTCAGTCAATGGTTTTCGTCCCTCCAATAGTGCTCTTGTTTTTAGCACCTCTATCAGGGTCTCCTTGTCTATTTCCCCCCAGGTTATGTAATCCTTTGCAGTCTGAAGCATTCCCTGAAGAGTTTCTGACTCGTTAATAAGAGCCATGTGATTTATATGATGTAGCCTCATCAATGAACAGGTTTTAGCTGCCTGCGGCCTGATTCCTGATGTTCCTCTAACCCTAATTACTGCCAGCATTTGCAACACTCCCCTTATATATTGGTGTACTCAAGGCAATGCTTGGGTTTATCCTCATCTCTATGGTCTGCTTCAATGCAGCGAATGTGGCTTCAGCATAATTCACAGTAGTCTTTGTATGACCCTTTGCAAATCCCCATGCATCCTCTATTCCTGCCATTCTCAAAATTGTCTTTGCAACATCCCCGGTGGCTCTTCCTACCCCCTGAGGTGAAGGCTTTATTCTTACTGTAACAGAACCTACATGTCCTGTTACCTGGAATGGAACTGTATGTGCTCTTCCGCAACCGCATTCCCATGAACCACAGCCTCTTCTTATTTCTACAATGTTCAATTTTGCATTGTTTATGGCCTTTCTTATGGCTGGCGCAGCTTCTTTAGCCTTTCCTCTACCCAGTCCCACAAAACCATCCTCATTACCGACGACTGCAGTTATTGAATAATTCATTCTTCTACCTGAGTCCGTCATTCTTTGAGCTCTCTCAATATAAATTATTTCATCCTTCAGATCAGGCATCAGTATATCGACTATCTGATACTCTCTCAATGGGAGTTTCATTTTCAATGCTTCTGACATTGACTTAATTTCTCCTGAAGCTACCAACTTTCCCAGTTCCGTCTTCGGAGTCCACTGTTCACCTTCCATCTTAATTCACCTTTTCATCAATCTTCTTTTTCATTTCATCCAGTTTGACAGGATGTTTTACGTGCTTTCCTTCCAGTCTCTCTTTGGACGGAAATATTTCTTCTGAGCACGGAACTTCTACACCGGAATCTGTAAATCCCTTAAGGACTGCTGATATTCTCCCACCCTTTATCAGGTCGAAGCGTCCTATGTCCAGAATGGCATAGTCTATGTCCTTTTTCTTGACGGTCTTGCCAAGATAATATCCTGCCAGATAGCATGATTGTGTATTGTTACCTTTAATACCTGCAATCTTTTCCATAACCCTGGATGTTACGGTTCCCTTTATCACATCGCCATCTGGATCATATTCTGCAACCTGTGCAGTGAATCCCTTACCTGAAACCCTGACCACCAGTCTGGGACTTTCAGATTTGAGAAGGCTTAGTCTTTTCCTGTAGTCTGTTACTCCTTCTTTTTTTCTCTTTAATAATGTTGGGGTCTTCATTTCACTCACCTAACAACCCTGCAAGTCTTATCTGTGATCTCAACTGTGCTCTGGACTTGATAGTGCCTCCCTTTACAATTCTGTAGTACTTTCTGTAAGTTTTAGCATCAATCTTGTTCTCACTTTTCAGAGTTCTCAGTTCATCCCTCAGCGCTCTAATTGTCTTTATCCATCTTCTCTTTCTTGGAAATCTTGCGTTCCTGGTACCTCTTACAGATCCAGGGCCCCTTCTTCTTTCCTTGGAAAGTTGTTTTAGTCTCTTCTTAAATCTTGCATTTGAGTTACCTTTCTTTGGTTTGGCCTGAATTACGTGTTTCTCCATGAGATTTCTCACGTCTTCTCTGGTTGCTGCCTCCTGTACCAGAGTTAGACTATCCATATCTACCCATATTCTTGATACACCTGACTTATATTCATCAGCTGCTATCCTTTTAGCTGTTTCTACTCTCATTTACTGCACCTTCCTGTTCAGTACCCTGATTCCAAGCTCATCTGCTCTTCCCTCAAGGACTTCCCTCTTCTTCCTTCCAACTGTGGATGATATCCTTGCTGCTTCCCTTTCGGGATTGAGCCCTTCTATCTCCTTCAGGTTATGCACCAAAACTTCCATGAAACCGGATGGGTGAAGATACCTTACAGCCTTTGGTCCTCTGTATCCTATATCAACAACAGGGGGCCTTCTCGCGAGATGTTCTCTCATTTTGGAGTGGTAACCCCTTGGCTTTCTGTATTCCTCACCAAACTTCTTGTATCGGAACCATTCCTGTCTTCTGAATTCAACTCTTTTTCTCGCCTGTTCATTCTTCTGTTTCAGCAACTTCTTTTGATCTTTTGACAGATTTGGTTTAAATGAAGATGACATTATTCCTCAACCTCCGTTTCTATTGGGAAAATTCCATCCTGGAATATTCTCAGGTCGAACCCCCTAATCTTTGTCGATCTTTCTATGTTTGAACAGGTCTCACCTATTTCTCTCCTGTCTATTCCAGTCAGTGTAATTCTGTCCCCTTTGATGGCTACCTTTGTTGCTCCAATGATCTTTGCCTCTCTTGGGCTCCTTTCTCCAAGGAAATTCTCAACAAGAAGCACTGAGCCCCTTACAGATACCCTGGTAGGGAAATGCGTGTAATCCACTTTCATGGTGTATGTGAAGCCTTCCTGTACCCCCTTGAACATGTTTTTCACTTCTGATTTCCAGGTGCCTGAAATGGCTTTAGTATATCTGTTCTCTTTTGATTTCTCTATGATAACTGAACCTTCCTTTATCAGTACTCTTACATAGTTATCAGCAAAGTTTCTCGTAACCTTTCCAAGTTTACCTGAAACTTCAAGAACTCCATCCTTCATTTCTGTTTTTATTCCGGATGGTATTTTTAATTTTTCTGATTCTTTCCAATTAATCATTTTCTTTCACCTAATATATGTAAGCGAGGAGTTTTCCCCCAAGCCCGTGTTTTCTGGCTTCTACGTGGCTCATCACACCCTTTGTGGTCGTCACTATGAGAATACCGAAATCCTGGGCTGGTAGGTATCTTGATTCGAATGTATCAAGATTAACTTTCTTTACTGAGTATCTCGGCTTTATTGTACCACAGTTATTGATTGTGTTATTTAGATGTATCTTGAATTTGCCTCCCTGGCCATCCTCGATTACCTCAAAGCTTGTAATATAATTGTAATCCTGCATAACCTTGAGGACTCTTCCGATCATCCTTGCTGCTGGGCCAACTTCAATCTCTCTCCTGCCTATGCTTGAAGCGTTCTTTATTGTGTTTATTATATCATTTAATGGATCATGTCTCATATCATCACCTCAACTGTATTTCTTAAATCCAATGGCGGGAGCTGTTTCTCTGAAACATTGTCTGCACATTCTGATTCCGTATCTTCTAACCATTCCTCTCTTTCTTCCGCACCTTACGCAACCTTCAACTCTACCGAATTTCTTGGTTGGTCTAAGAATTAAACTTGTCATTAATTAATCACCTCTACCTCAAACTTTTCCTTGAGAAACTTTAACGTTTCTTCTTTGGTTATGAATAATTTTGATGAAAGGTTCTGTTTTCTGATGTTTCTCTTGGAATTTCTGAAACCACCCCTTCTTTTCAATACAACAGCCACATCCATTCCAAATATTCCAATTTCCGGGTCATATTTCATTCCCTTGAAATCAGTATATTCTGAAACTCCAAAATATGCATTCCCCTGTTTGTCTACAGAATAATGTGGGAATTTGTATTCCCTTGCATACAGTGCCTCCTTAAGGAATTTCTCTGCATCTACCTTTCTCAGGGTTACTTTCGCACCTATGGTCAGACCTTTTCTGAGATTAAATTCCCTTACAGTCTTTTTTGATGTTGTCAGTACCGGCTTATGACCTGTAAGCATTTCTATGACTTTCACGGCCTTGTTCAGCCTGTCACCAGCCTGTCCTACACCTATATTGATAACTACCTTGTCTATGGTGATTTCTCTCATGGGGTTATCTGTTTTCACTGGCTTTCACCCCCAGTGAACTCTGTACTGTTAAATTTGAGGTTTCCTATAGGAAATACATATTCCTCAATGGTAGCAAATCCTTCTTCCATTGAAATAAGGTTAGACTGGGATGATTTACTTACCTCTATGGATTTCACAGTTGCTATTGATCCGACGTGATTTCCTCCTGTGAGGAAAACCTTTGAGCCTTCCTGAAGTTTTATGGTTCCATCAATCTTCTTATCCTTTACATTGTATAGAACCACGTCACCCGTGGATATGCCCTTGTTATCACTAATGAATGTGTATCCATCGTGGCATGCAATCATCGTCTTTCCCCCTTTAATGGTGTATTTGTTTAGAACCTTTCTTGGTTTGACGTTTGAATTTTCTTCCTTCTCAGGAACTGGTGTTAATCTTCCCAGTTTATCGTAAAGAATCCTGTAACTCTTCTTGAGTTCTGGTATCGTGATAAGGTCCATGAAGCCGGCAGGATATTTCTTTTCCTTAATTGCTTTTCCATCTACCATCACGAATTTATTATTTAGTAGTCTTGTGATTTCTCTCTCCTTGTCTCCAAGAGATAGGTAATCTCTCAATACATGTAACATCGGTACAGATGCGTTCCTTTTGTGTGGTCCGGGCATTGAAGTTGCTCCCCAGAAATACTTCTTCCTTGGAATTTTTACAACTCTTGGGATCATCTGCCTTTTAGTTTTATTTATCATTACTGTTCATCTCCTTCATCTTCTTCTGGATCTTTTTGCTCATCCTCATCTTTTTCCTCGTTTTCCTCTTCAGGTAACTCCTCTTCACTGGAGTTGCTTGGGATTTCACTTTCCTCTCCTGGTTCTTCTTCGGATACTTTTTCCGTCTGAGACTCAGTAGTTTCATCCTGTGGCTGCTCAATCTCCTCCTGAGCTTCAGGTTCATTCTTGGTAGAGTATTCTTCCAGTACCTGATCGTTGAGAACAATGTTCTTCATTGCTGCAAGTTCTCTTATTCTTTCTGACCTTTCTTCCATATTGAGGTCGAGTTTTGTTATTTCTATTTTTTCTGGCTGTATTGGGAATGACTTTTCCTTTCCATCAGCCTTTGCAATATTTATTCCATCAATTATTACAAGTGAGTGCCTGTGGTCGACTGATGAAACTTTTCCACCTTCTCCTCTCCTGCTCCCCTTAATTATCTTAACTATATCTCCTCTCATTATGGGAAACTGTCTAATTCCTAGTTTTTTCCTGAGGTCTTTTTCCAGTGTTACCTTTACCTTATTCATCATCTTCTTTTCACCTAAACTATAGTGGATGCAATGGCGGCTATTCTTGGCCATCTTTCGGCTGCTTCCCTGGCCACTGGTCCCTTTATTTCTGATCCTCTTACTTCACCATCAGGTGTTACCAGTACGGCTGCATTTTCCTCAAATGAAATAATTGAGCCATCTGCTCTTCTATAGGGCCGCTTCTGTCTTATCACCACTGCGTAAACAACCTTTGCCCTAACGTCTGGACCTCCTTTTTTAACGCTTGCTATAAACATGTCACCAACACCTGCTGCTGGAACCCTTCTTGCGACTCCGTGCCATGCTTTTACATTAATTAGACTTACAATTTTGGCACCGCTATTATCTGCGCATACCATTCGTGCTCCAAGTGGTAATCCTCTTGACTGCCTTCCGGCTATACCCTTCATTGATCCAGCCTCCCTACAACAACGTGCGATATTGTCTTTGCAAGTTTCCTGCATTCCGTGAAGAGAACTCTATCTCCGTTCTTCACCTCAATACAGGGAGGTAGGTGTACATGATAGCTCGATATAGATTTTATATTTCTCTCATACTTTGAGTTGAATTTCTTAAATTCTCTCCTTACTACCACACTGTTTACCATTCCCTTTGAAACAACTGTGCCTATGATTACTCTTCCCCTTACACTCAGATTTGAGTGGTACGGACATTTCTTATCTTCACACTGCTTTTCCGGTGGTGCAATGTCAAGTCCTATGTTTCTTGTCATTTAGTTCATCCTCCTTAAATTTTTATTGATCTTCCTCAGTTCCTTAAGTCGATTTTCAGGTCTGTATCGAATCAGGTTTCCCTTTATCAGATAATTAGTTCCTTCCACATTTACGTTGAAATCACATGAATCCTTTGGTATTTGCCTCACCATGTCAGATTTTTCTATGGAGAACATATTCTTTGTCTCCTTGACCACGATTCCCGTGACTCCCAGAAGTTGTCTGTTTTTTGAATTTAGTACAGTTATTTTTCTTCCGAGATATTCTTCTCCATAAATGTTATAGACCATTATCCTACAACCTCCGTTTTGAATCCGATGCTTTCAAGATACTTCTTTACAGAATCCCTGTGATCGCCCTGCAATTCGATAATCCTGCCTTCCTTTACAGTTCCCCCCGAAGCAACTTTTCTTTTCAGCTGTTTCGCTATATCATCAACATCTTCCATCTTCGGATCAATACCCTCAATGATGGTCACGTTTTTGCCATATCTTCTTTTATCAACTGTTATTCTTACTGCCATGGTATCTCTGGTAAATCCATCCCATGGCTGCAGTTCCTTTGGGATTCCTGTAAAGTTCTTATCCTTCATCTTTTAGTTTCCTCCTCGTGATCGACTGTTCGTATCCTGGCGATCTGGCGCCTTATGGACTTTATCAATCCTGGATTCAAAGGTGATCCTCCCATGGCGACACTTGCCCTCTGTCTAAGAAGATTCTCCTTGAGCTCCTTCATTCTTTCGTCTCTCTCGTCCTTATTCATTTTTCTCAACTGGTCCGGCTTCAATTCCGACATTTTCTGTGTTCACCTCCTTCATTACTAAATTTGAGTTGTTTACCTTTATATCATCTGGAAGCTTGTAGTCCCAGTTCAGTATTCTGACAGAAACCCCTATGATTCCAAGTTTCAGCTTTGCTGTTGAGAAACCATATTCTATACCACTTCTTGCAGGTTCACCAGAGTACTTTATCGAACCAAAGAAGAATTTTTGGCTTCTGGCTCTTTCACCGGATATCTTTCCACCGATCTTGATCATTACGCCCCTTGCATTGCTTTCAATAATTCTTCTCAGTGCAGTGTTTCCTGCCTTTCTGTAGGCCCATCCTTTCTCAAGAGACATTGCAATCTTCTTTGAAACGATCTGCGGATTAAGGTCAGGGTTCTTTACCTCCTTGACTTCTATCCTTGGGCCTTCAATTTTGAATCTATTCTTTAGTGTCTCTTCAATCTCCTGAACCTTTGATCCCCTTCTGCCTATGACAAGACCCGGTTTGTTTACCACTAGCTGTATTGATGTATCAAGAAGATTTCTCTTCATTTCAATTCCACCGAAGCCAGCACTGTCCGTTTCTTTCCTGACATATTCTGAAACGAGAAGTCTTTTTATACTTTCGTTAATGAACTTTCTCTCTTTCATTCTTCAACCTCCTCTACAACAATGGAGAGATGAACCATATCCCTGTTGTTCGCACCAGCTCTCCCATATGCCTTAGGTGTGAATCTCTTCAGCATTGGTCCTTTATTTGCTGTTATTAAGCTTATCCTTAGTGAGTCCGTATCTAGCCCCTTGAATTCCGCATTAGCTTTCACGTTATCTATCAGTGTTTTGAATTGCTTGACTGCTCTGACAGGGTATCTACCAGGACCATATCCCTTCCTGTGTGATACTGAATCCAGATATCTAAAATATTTTATTGGTCTCTGCTTGTTCATTACATCATCTAGAAGTGCCTCTGCCTTTGAGAGGTTCATTCCTTTCAGATTATGTGCTATATTTACTGCATCCTTCAGGGAGATGTTACAGTTCTTCCTTATGGATCTGGCAGATTTTTCCGGTATTTCATTTAATGAGTATCCTTTCATTTTAAATCACTTCAGTGGCATGAACTTTGAAGACCTTGTTGCACCTACTCCTGGTCCAGAGTGCTTTACTTCTCCCCTTGTTAATGCGAATTCTCCTACATAATGTCCAATCATTTCAGCTTTAAGTTCGAATTTTACGTAACTTTTACCGTTGTGAACGTGCACTATTTTTCCAACATATCTGGGAAGAATTATAAGGTCCCTTACATGTGTCCTGATTTCAGGTTTCTTTCCAAGTAGTCTCTTTACTACTATCTTTTGATCTGGCCCCATTTCTCTTTTTAAGCTTCTTCTTACTCTTGCTGGAAACACTTCCATGAGCTTTTCCCTGTCCATTTTCTGGAGCTCTTCCAGTGTATATCCCTTGTATTTGAATTCCTTGGATCTGCCCATGGCAACTTTTTGGGACTTCCTGCTCCTCCTTCTTATGGACTTCGCTGATGCCTGCCTATTTGTGGTCATTTAATCTTCCTCCTTTTAGGTGATAATCTTCCTACTTTCCTTCCTGGTGGTGTACCCCTTCCAACTGTGCTTGGTCTACCAACGTGCTGATGATTTCCTCCTCCATGAGGATGGTTCACCGCATTCATTGCAACACCTCTTACAGTATAGGCCTTTTTAGCCTTGCTCTGAAGATAGTGTATGTGTCTTCCAGCCTTTAGGATTGGAATATCTTTCGCTCCTGTACCAGCAACAACTCCTACTGTTGCTCTGCACTGTGGATTCACATTCTTTATAGCTCCTGACGGCAATTTTATTGAAACAAATTCCCCGTGACTTATTACCTGAGAGTATGCACCTGCAGTCCTGCAGAGTTTTCCTCCATCACCCGGTACTGTTTCTATGTTATGAACCAGAGAGCCGTCTGGAATAAATCCAAGGTAAGTAGAATCCCCACTTTTGGGATTTTCTATTTTACCTATGTTAACTGTCTGGTCAACGTATGCACCGTTGAATGCTATTTGGTACAGTTTTTTCTTGTTAGTACCATCAAGGACCAGAACTGGTGACGTCCTGCCCGGGGCGTGAATAATATCTTTTACTTTGTAATTTCCGTCCTCGGGTATTCTCATTGGGCTCACATGTCTATGCCCAGGACTCCTGAACACCAGTTTGCCCTTTCCTCTTCTCTGTGTTATTAATAGTTTACCCATTTTAATACCTCAGTAAATTCCTATCCTCTCTCCAATCTCTTCAGCATTAAACTCTGGAGCAAGTTTAATCACTGCTTTTTTTCCTCTCTTTGTGTAGAGAACATTTATTTTTTCAACCTTTACATTGAACTGTTTCTCCACATCTTCTTTTATTTGTTTCTTTGTTGCCTTCCTGCTAACTATAAATGTAAGTTTGTTTTCAGTCTGACTTTGTATCATGGTTTTTTCTGTTGCAGTTGGTGAAATAATAACGTCTTCCATCTTCATTCTACCCCCATATTCTTAATTGAACTTTCGGTAAAAAGGATCAGTCTTCCTCCTTTTCCTCCTGGAGCGAGTTTTGATATTGAAATATTTTTACAGTGCGATACCTCAACTCCTGGAAGAGATTTAAAGGCTGTAAGATGCATGGGAGAGTCTGTTACAATAAGAATGCTCTTTGGTGTCCTGTACGTCCTGTTCCTCATTGTACCTCTGCCAGCCCTGATCTTTGTTCTGTCCTTCGCCCTTTCTATATCGTCCCATACACCAAGAGACTGAAGGAAATTTCTTGCCTCCCTGGTCTTTCTAATATTGTTAATATCATCATTAACAACAACAGGGAAGGTAAGTTCTTCAGAAAACATGTGACCTCTCTTCCTTACCATTTCAGCATTTGCAGCCATGGTCAATGCAGTTTTCCATGCTATATCTTTTTCTTTCTTGTTTATCTTTAATTTGAGTACCTTCTCTGCTCTTGGAGAATGTGGACTTCTACCTCCCTTTGTGCTTCCGAGTAATACTGCCCTTGAACTTCCGGATACTCTGGGCATTCTAGAAATACCCATTCCTGGCCCTGATGTATGCCCAACTCTCCTCAGTCCTGCATTGGGTGAGGAGCCGTAGGGCTTTCTGTATGAAAGTGTTACTGCTCTGAAAGCCTTCTGCATTATATCTTCTCTTAACTCAGACTGGAAAATTTGAGGTACCTCTACCTCGTGATCAACCTTTCCTTCCATATTGTAAACTGATGTTTTCATTTTTAATCACCCTGCTTGGATTCCCTGGATATATATGCAACTTCCAGATTCTCAACAGATGGAGATTTCTGCCTTGATGGATCCCTGAATTTAATTAACCTCTTTATTGGACCTGGAACTGAACCGTGAATCAATACATAATTTGTTCTAACCAATCCGTAGTTTACAAATCCTCCTTTAACGTTGATATCATCCTGACCCTGGGATTTGGCATATTTTATGATCCTCATGTTCTGTTGCGTCCTCTGGTGCGATCCCATTTGTCCTGCCTGAGGAACCTGCCATCTTATCCAGTCTGGGTGCCATGGACCCAGTGTTCCTATCATTCTCCTGTGATTTCTATTTTTTGTTGGAAGAAGTTTGACTCCAAATCTCTCAACGTGACCTGTGAATCCCTTTCCCTTGGTCACTGATATAACATCCACAAAGTTTCCTGGTTTTGAAAAGTCTGTAAATTCTATTTCTTTTCCCAGTTTTTCAGTGGCATATTTGATTCTGGCGTCTA
Source organism: Thermoplasmata archaeon (assembly GCA_021810575.1). The sequence goes on along the minus strand of JAJZIN010000002.1, from coordinate 7,511 downwards.
CTGTTGAACCCCCAATTCTGGCTTCATAAATATCAGGTATTTTCTTTGGAACCCCTGTGATAAGCCATGGCTGAAGCATCAGCATAACTCTAACTTCTGTGAGATCCTGTGGAATTTCTCTTTCGTTTTTCTTTTTTACCTCTGGAATTACTTCAAAAATCTCCTTATCCAGATTGTCTGCCCACTTTTCATAGGTTACTCTTAATCCGTCTTCGGTTTCAGAATATCCCCTGACACAAACTACCTTTGCTGGTGGTACCTCAACTACTGTTACAGCAGCCATTATATTTCTTCCTGCTGTTGTACTACTCTTTCTGTAATCTACCATCTCAACATGTGTCATACCAACCTTGTAACCTCCAAAAGATTGGATTTTAACATTTCCCTCAATCTCTGGCCAGCTTCTGATTGTAGACTTTAAGCTAGGCTTTCTCTTTCTGTGATAGTATCCAATAGATCCTCTTCTAGGATGATGTGGTGTTGCCATATTTTTTTCACCTCTACCGTTACACCTGTTTTGCAACAAAAATTTTTGTGCTCAACTGTGGATGCCTTAACATTGCCACTGGTGTATGGTCTGTTCTTTCAGATAATGTAAGACCGTATTTAAAGATTTATTAATTCCTTTTCGTTCTATGGATTGTTAAGCATGGTGCACTGGTATATATGATGGTAGATAGTCATACTTTTTGGAAACTTACTCCTGCTCAGAAAGAAAGAACAGTTCCAGAAAGGGTGAAATGTTGTTTAGTATTCTGTTCTTCGCCTTATTAAGGTGCTCTTCAACTGTAGATTCAGAAAGGGAAACAATTCTGGCAAGAGATTCTATTTCTGTGGCCTTTGGTATTTTGAAGTAGCCATTGGCAAGTGCTATTTGCATAATTTTTGCCTGCTTTACAGTTAAGTCGGAGAAAATATCAGATACGGAAACAGTTGATACACTTCTCAGTGTTTCTGGATGTATGGACTTACTCTTTTTTATTTTTACCTCACCATATTTTTCGAATGCCTGAATCAGTTTTTCAATTGTACCAGTCTCAATGACTATGAGAGTAATAGTTTCCAGTCCATTATCGTAAACTACTGGACCTTTCCACAGGGAATAGAGTGACTCAGCTATGCGTATTGATGAATTCTGGATGCTGCACCTGCATTTCATCATGAGTTCTACCTTACCTTCTTTGTTCTCCCTGTAGACTATGGTTGTTCCAAGCTTCTGTTCTATATTTGCAAATTCATCTTCTAGAGCCTTCAGATCATTATTTTTCCCGTAGAATTCAAGGTAGTCTATATTAGAATTGCACCATCTCAAGAATTTTATATTTGCAAAATCCTTAGATAACTGGTTGAATGCAAGGTGATTATCTATAACAAGATCGATTTGCCTCATGAAAGCCAATCCACGTTGGCTATAAATATATACCTTATCTATTGATATGAATATTGGTGATAAAAAATGGCAAATGTAATTGTTGAGCACAGATGGAAACCAAAGAATGGAGAAGAGGTAACAAAGGTTGTAGGGAGCATAGTGCAGATGTCCAAGGATGGAAAACTTCCAGCAGGATTTCAGCTAAAATCCATAAACGTCATAGGATCTGAATCTATGGCAATATGCAACTGGGAAGCACCAAGTGTTAAAGACATGAAAGATCTCCTCGAAAAGGTAAATCCACCAACAAAACACGAAGTATACGAAGCACAGAGACTTGTGTAAATTATTAATGAGTAGACGTAACAATGGGTTTATAAAAACCCTTTACAAAATTTAGATTTTTTGGATTATCCACTATGGTAATTAATCGAATTTTTTGGCTTCAATAGATTTTGCCAGTTCTGAACTACTTTTCAGATCTGCGAACCATTCTCCAAGTACACTGTTTTCTAATTCCACTATCTGACCTGCACTAATATTCTTTCTATCATATGTGCTATGCCCATCTGATGCAAGAATGATTTTATATCCATGGGCAAAAGCATCCCTGATTGTTGAGTCAACACAAAGCTCCGATTGCATTCCACAAATTATCAGGTTCTTGATTCCTTCACTTTTCAATACCATATCAAGATCGGTTTCATAGAATGCATCAGGATAGTTCTTATGTATAACTGTCTCAGATTCCTTTGATAAGAATTCGTCGTAAATTGCCCATCCCTCAGTTCCTGGTTCGAGACTATCCCCTTTTTTTCCTGAGTGTTGAATCATTATGACTGGATACTTCCTCTTCCTTGCAGAATCCAAAATCATTTTCACATTTCTTATAAGATCTTCTTTCATGAAAACTTTTTCTTCACCGTTAAGCATTCCGTTCTGAAGATCTATTACAAGAATTGCAGTTTCTTTCATCACTACAAATATCTAATTCCTATATATAAATTAACAATTTTAATATTATGAAGATAAGGAATTTATTTCGTTATTCAAAGATTATTATAATAAAATTTATGACTACTGAACCTTTTTAAGATTATCCTTTCTTCTGTTTATTAGATATGAGGATATATCCTCAACAGAATCATCCTTTTTAAGATTTGAGAGGCATATGGGACATGCTGTAATGATTTTCTCGGTTCCAGTTTCCTTTAGCTGTCTGAATCTCTCTTCTGATATATTTGAGGAGAGTTTTCCATAGAGTAATTCGTCTGGTCCCCCACAGCAGAATACCTTCTTCCCAGAGCGATATGGCATACTTACTTTCGCGATTGATTCAAGCAACTTTTTTGGCCTGTTATAACCCTCACCTCTGAGAACAAGATGGCAGGGCTCGTGATATGTTATATTATCGGAAGTTCTCTGGAAATCATTTTCTTCTAAAAGATCGAGGTAATAAATTACCTTAAAATCAAAATCTGTTACATATGAAGGTATGGTATTCTTTAATAGATCATATGTGTGAGGATCGACAGTAATAATCGTCTTTACCTTTCTTTCGTGAAACAGATCACAAAGATACTTTGCATACTCACTGAATTCCTTCTCGTAACCAAGGTCGTAAATGAATGTCCCTGGATAGGGCTCTTCCTCATGCAAATATGTGAATTTTATACCTGAATCTTTTAAAAGACTGTAAATATTTTTTAAATAACTGTTCATTTCCCTCTCTGTTTTCTTATTTCTGAAATACTTCATATATTTGGATAATCCTGAATGTTTGGTTAAATACCTGGCCATATTCTTGGAAAAAGCATCTCCCATTGATTTTTCTATTTTTCCCAGTGTTTCGTTATATGCCATCATCTGGTACATATTTCCGGTATAAAGCAGATTGGTTGATTCTGATTCAAACTGAAGACCTGCTGACCATCCTGCACATACTTCCCTTATACCAAGTGGATTTTTGTATTTCATTGTTAGTTCTACTATCATGTCCGCAATTGGATTTTTTTGATCTTCTATGGTCAATTCTCCAGATGTGATAATTTCTTTTCCTATTTCACTCACCTTCCCCGCATTCACACCCGCGGGGCATACCTGAAGGCAGGCGTAGCAATCAAGGCAACTGTAGAAGGATTCATCGACCTTAAGTTCAATTACCCCCTTCCCCTTGATTTCCCTTATCATTTCCTTACCCACATCAACCCTTCCTCTGGCCCCTATGGAAGATCTGAAGCCACTGGATGGTAGAGTCGGGCATACAGACTCGCAAAAACCACAGTTAATACAGCTATTTACCTCATCCTCAAGCTTCTCAAGGAGCTTTAGGCTGTACTCTGATTTTTCAGTCAAAAATCTTACCCCTATTCATTATGCCCTCTGGATCAAAGGCTTTCTTTATATTCTTCATCAATGTGAGCACCTCCATTGAATTTCTTTCCCTCAACTCCTCTAGCAAAAGTTCTTTTTTCTCCAGTCCTATGCCGTGTTCTGCAGATACAGATCCTCCATGTTTCAGAGCAATTTTTGCAATTGCCATCTGAAACTTTTCTACCCTTTTCACGTGATCCTTATTATTCAAATCCACGAGTATATTGGCGTGAATATTGCCATCTCCAATATGTCCAAATAATACTGCTTTTAGATTATATTCCTTAAGCGCGGATTCTATTTCTATTAGGGATTCGGGGAGCTGGCTTGGTGGAACAACAACATCACCTATTTCTATATATTCATCCTTGAAGTCTCTGAGACCAAGTGATGATGAATAAAGCCCCTTTCTTGCCTCATACATTTTTGCCATTTCATCCTTGTCTCTGGTGATTCTTATAACAATAGGACCTTCTGCTTCAATTATTTTCTTCGCATCCTCAAGCATTCTATCTATGGATTCGTGGGTTGATGCTATATCTATCATCAGTAAATAGTTGCTACCCTCTGGTGAATCTATATTTCTGGCTTTCTTTATGGTTTCCAGAGACAGTTTATCCATGAATTCTGCGATATAAGGTATTATTCCTCTCCCCTTAAGTTCAGAAATAGATCTGCCCATTTTTTCCACGTCCTTGAAATAGGCAAGAATTCTTCCTATCTCCTCTGGTATGGGCCAGATTTTAAGATATGCCTTTGTTATAATAGCCAGTGTCCCTTCATTTCCTGCCATTAGTGCAGTAATATCATAACCTTTGGTCCTCTTCAGTGTTCTTCCTCCTACCTCTACTATTTCCCCACTGGGAAGTACGAGTTCAAGACCTAATATCCATTCCTTTGTTGTGCCGTATGTGCATGCCCTTAGACCTCCTGCATTTGTTGATATACTTCCTCCAACAGTTGCAGCCATTGAACTGGCAGGATCAGGAGGATAGAAAAAACCAAGTTTCGAAAGATAATTATTTAGATCATCCAGTCGTAGGCCAGGTTCGGCAACAATATAACCATCATCTAAATGGGTTTCAAGAATTCTATTCATTGCAGACATGCTTATAAGAATGGAGTCTCCGTTTGGTACTGGAGAACCTGTCAGTGCAGAGCCCCCTGAACGCATTACAACCTGAATCTTTTCTCGTGAACATATTTTCATTAATTTGGAGATTTCCTCCGAATTTTTGGGGATGACTGCTGCCATAGGAATATTTCCCTCAAAATATGATGCGTCCTTCATATATGGCACTAAATCTTCCTTTTTTTCAAGTATTCTATCTTCAAATATTTTCCTTAATTCAGCAATATTATCTTTCATTCCTCTCCCCAATGATTGAAAAGTCGGTAAATATTCTTAACTGTTATGGTTAACATGTTACCTATATAAGGAATTTAGAGAGTTTTATATAAAAGTCCATAACAGAATTACGCTTGATGCAGGTGCCGGGATTTGGACCCGGGTTGAAAGCTTGGAAGGCTCTCGTGCTAGACCAGACTACACTACACCTGCTCACAGGGAGATTTATTCTTCTTATTTATTTCTATTTATAAGTTTCGCGTTTTCCTTAAATCATTGAGCGAATGCTACCTGCTGGGTTACATTGTAATACTTTGATCCAGAATGAAGTTCTGTAACCAGTTTGACGGATGCAAGATAACCCAAGTCTTTCAGATTCAGGTATATTGCCTTATCCTTGTAATGCTGACTTATTATTGTTGAAGGTGATGCGGCACCACTGACCAAGGCAGACGTCTTGACGAATGATACGTTTGCATTGAATGATATCAAATCTCTAAGAGAATAGTTATTTGGACCCGATGTAAGAACATATTCTCCGTTTGTCTGATTTACTGCTACCCATACGCCATTATGGCTTATTTGAAGTGAAAGATCAGGAGAGGTGTTGATACTTACCGGTGGATTAAGTGCTATGGACCAGAATAGAATAGATGCAAGCAAAAATACCATAAGCATGTAAAACTTGTGACTTCCTTTTACCGGAAGTTTTATCCTCAAAATTCCAAGTATTTTGAATAAACCTATGAAAAGCACAATAAACAGTAGTATTGAAAGTTCACCCAGACCCTTAATCTGAAGATAGCCTTCAAGTAAGCCGGAACCGATGGCCAGAAGAAAAACAACAATTGTACTCTTTGCCCTATCCTTTTCATATCTGAGAAATTGCTCCTCACTGAATTCTGGTTCTTCAAACAATGGTTCATTTTTAGGCTTAGGCATTTTTTCTGAGATGTTTATATCATTAATGAATTTAACGCGTAAAAAGGATCCTTTGCCTTAACCACTCCAGATGAAACAAGAATGCCAGATGCACCAAGTTCCCTTGAAATTACCACATCTTTTTTTGTCTTAATGCCTGCACCAACAAGAAGCCTGGCACCATAACTCTGGCAGATCTCAACAGCCTGCTCTATAATGTGTGGTTTTGAGATGGCCACCGATATATCACCACCTATAAGCTCTGGTGGTTCGTATGCCACAACTGTCGCTCCCATTTGACATATTTCTTTTGTTTCTTCAAGATCCTTTGAACAAATGATCAGGTTAAAATCAAGTTCAGATGCTTTTGCAATAGTACTCTTTATGATTGGTTTTGGTATTCTTTTCTCGGAATGATTCAATAGAGACCCCTTTATGCCAAAGGAAATTAGATCTTCCATTAAGATGTGTCCAGTATGAGCTCCAAAGGAAACTGAATCCACATGCTGAGAAATCAAATTTTCAAATTCCTTTCCAAGATGAACTCTTGTTACTGGAACTGCAATTTTTAATGATGGGGATGATTTTTCATTTCTTAACTTTCTCATTAGACTTACTGTGTTTTGGCACATACTTTCAGAGTATGTCTTCAGGTTCACAACTGTTTGAAACATGTTTTTCATTACCCCATGCACCCATACATAAACATATTTTCCTTTCATCGGTGAACCATAAAGCTCATACTAGGGTAGAATAAAAGAAACATACAACAATGAAAATCTTTAAACCGATGTAAAGATTTAGGATGGCTGGGTCTGTAGCTTAGCCAGGTAGAGCGATGGACTCTTAATCCATAGGCCGGGGGTTCGAACCCCCTCAGACCCGCTAAACTGTCGATTGCAATTAGCTTGAGTAATTTAAGCTGGTATTTTGTTGCATTTTCCATAACATTTTGCCTGTAGCTCACTAATATAAGATTACTTTTATTAAAAGTAACTTGAAAGAAACTTTTTCCTAAAACAGTCCGAAATTTCGAATTTTTATTCACATAATCCTTATATATTTATCAAAGTTATGAAGACTATGAAGGCAGTCCTGACAAAAAAGGAAACTGGAACAGAACAAATCAGACTGGATCTTGCTTGGGAGCTATTTTTTCCAGGAATCACAGGAAAACATCCTCACTACAGTGACTTACTTTATCCATTTACAAACTGGTTGTGGACAGTTCTTGGAAATCAATCTGGATTTATGAGACAGGAACAAAATGTTACAAAAACATTCAAGATCAATGATATGGAAGAATCTTCACTGGTGTTTCTGATACGAATACTTTCAATGTAGTTTGATGAGGTGATCATAGACAGTGATGATAAATCAAATAAAAATCAATGGACTTTTCCAATAACAAATGTTTATGATGAAGATCTTGACGAAGCTGAGAAGGCACAGCAGCTCATAGCTGAGAATTACAGTTTTAGAAACCTCATGCCTCTT
>JAJZIN010000067.1 GCA_021810575.1 Thermoplasmata archaeon | reverse complement strand
TGTCCATATCTGGAATTTTTCTAAATTTTGTATCGATCAGGGCTCTGATAATTCTATAGGGGGAAGGTCCCCATTCAACAGCTGCTTCCCTTACATGTCTTCCCCATGGATTTGCATGGTATTTACCAGTTAGGAAGTTTATCTTGATCACTATCGTAATATCACCTCATTCTGTACCATCATCACCTGTATCAGTGGTTTTTTGTTTCACCTGCACCTTGGTTTTGACAACAGTTACCGGTGGCTCAGGGAAAAGGCCTTTTTTACGACATTCCGCTATATTATTCCTCACTTCCTCAAGCAGTTCCTTCTGTGAGGGGAGATTAAACTCATCAGGGTATGTTACAATGGTTTTTTCTACCATAAGATCGCAGGCTGTTCTTGGTCTGAGTCCATTTTTCAGTAATGTCACTATTTTGTATAATGCAAGTGAAATCAGGAGATTGGAGGCTGCACGGTCCATTCCATAGCCGTAGATAAGGGAAAGATCTATGTTAAAATATCCAGAGATACTTTCTGCAGTAAATTCTGTTCTAGTATATGGTACGTTTGTGTATACTTTATCTGTTTCATGACCTTCAACAACCACTTCGCCCCTAGGATCATTTAGGGAGGAATTCTTAACCCCGCCTGACAGGACACGTTTCGCATTTTCTGCTTCTATAAAACCGCTCACTATCCTTGGTACTCTGAATCTACCACCATCTTTAAGATTCGATAGGAAAGTACCATGCAGTAAAGAGTTTATATCAAAATAAAAAAGTGTCTCTCCTATTTTTTTCCAGTTAATCAATGTTCCTTTGGAATAATCAGCCCGTTCTACAAGTTTTGATTGGAATTCAGGGTGATCAAACATTATATATGGAGAATTTATTCGATGAGGTTCTATCAAGGAGCTTGTACGGGTCTTTAGAGGAGACCTCCCATCCTTGTGATTCAGTTCAAGTTCAGATAATACATATGATATTCCATCAAGCTCCTTCTTCACATTAACTCCATCATCACTTATAATGGTGGATTCCAACATGTTTGCAACGGACTGGGCTGTATCCACCAGAACCATTTCTTTGCCGTCAGGTCTTTCATACACACTATTTCCTAGGTTTGAAAAACTAGCAGGTTGAAAACGGTCACCCTGCACCGGTCTTAGCTTGCTTTCTATCAATATTCTCGGGTATTCTCCAAGTTCATAGTACTTTTTACTCATTTTCTATCTCCTTTGTTTTTTATCAATGCAAGTTCCGTCAATTCTCTCTGTTCAACTGGCAACAGAAGTGCCGCTGCCAGTTTCATGCTATAGCTCTGTCCTAAATTGGGGAAAATTGTATTGATCGGTTTTAGATTGCTTGAAAGCAATCTACTCTGGGCAATCCTGCATGCATCTGCCACCCTACCTGCCTTGAGCAGAGACACTATTGCCGTTTCAGGAATTATATGGACTGATTCATCAAATCCACTTCTTATATCTTCTGGTAGAAATATTAATTTCAAAAGTGCAAAATCAAAGGGCTTTATGGCCGGAAATTCCCCTTTTTCAATAATTTCATACGCGTAATTATAGAAATCATCGTTATGTCTGTTTATCAAAAGCAGGCCAAAGATAAGGTCCTCGGTTAAACTTTCCTTAAAGTTTCCATGGATGAATTCAGAAATTTCATAAGTGGACAGTTTTATCTTGCTGTAAAGCGGAAGATTATTCAAATTGTCTCTCTCTGCGATCAGTACCCTTCTTAATATGGTATTAACCATCTTTTCATAAATGCTATTCCCAATCCATGAAAACTCAGGATCATCTTTTGACCATTCCAATCCATTTTCTGATTTAACAGATTCTATGTTGGTTCTGATACTTCCCACTTTTTTACGAGTCCCTCTATCCTTGTCTGAGTAAGTTATGGAAGAAACAGCCAGAGCTATCTTCATTTCTATGGATTTATCATCCATGGCTTTCAACCATTTCGGGTCCAGTCCGCCTAAAGGTGATAAATTCGTCTTTGAGACAATTGACAAATGTGCAGAAAGCAGACGTTCAAACCTACCGAGCGCAATAACTACACGCTTGGCATTATACTTATCACCGTTTACTGCAAAATCGAATATTGACTTTTCAATTTCAACCCGGACCTTCTCGAATGAAGGTGGCAAATCAGTACTATTCTTTCTTAGAAAAAGATCTATACTTGAAAGTAATGGTTCAAGACCTAGCAAAAGGTCCGGGTATTTATTCATTTTTACTTTATACTGTCCTAAGGGAATTAAGAAAGACGCCTGACCATTTTTAACCGAAAGTGAATATCTGACAAATTCATCAATTCCTCTGTCCACTCCAAGGGAATTCACTGATTCTGCAAATTGAAGCCCAGTTGATGCAGTCTTTCTTCCAATATCGGATCTTCCTTCTCTGAAGATTAATTTGATTTCATCAAGGGTTGCGGGATTCTTCCACACTGGAAACCACAGCTCAAAAGATTTTGGATCAGAAGGGTCGGCAGATGAATAAGGGGAACTCAGCTTGACTGTAAAAGGGCTTATTGGGATTGAGTTTATTGCTCCATTTTTCTTTCCTATTCCGCTTGTCCAGATCGTTATTCCTTCCATGAAAAATATCAAATCCCATGGGTTTACAGCTGCATTATCTGTTTCAATGCCTTCTCCCTGATTTAAACCTCCCGTAAGACCTGGTATGAATTTTCCAACGCTTACGTTAGTTCTGAGATAGTTAGTGAAATTTCCAAATAATGAGTTATTCAGAAGACTTGATGATATTCTGTAATTACGGTCATCATCCAGTTTCAAAAGCATACCTGCAACCATTTCTATGAATGTGTGGGTAAATTCTAGCCTTGCATCATTTCCTCCTGTTCCATTTATGGGGGGGTATTTAACTACACCTTCTGCATTAATTACTGCCGCGGCATCAGACCAGTATACATAACTGTCATCAAGCTGGTTTCTGCACATGGTTATCAATTTTTCCTTATTTCTACTCATGAAATCGTGTGATTTTTTTTTGTTTTGTAGATCTGACTGGGTAAATCCCTGTTCCTGGGCAATCTGATTTATTATTGTTCTGATTTTAATAACATTTCTCCGGAAGGAATCAAAACGACTCTGATCAGATTCCATAATTGATTCCATATATGGGCTTTGAAAACTAGGCCAAAATCCACTTTGGCTTAGCCATGGAGCAAGTATTGGGGTGGGTGAATATTCTTTCAAGAAGAAATCTGTTATTTTTTCTTTGGTAAGGAGTGTATTAATTCTTAATTCACCATTTTCCCAGTAAGATTCGATATCTGGATCCTTCTGTTCTCCAATGATCTTCATGACTCCAAGTGCTTTTAATGCAAATCCAAATGGTTCAGTTTTGCAATTTGCCATATAAATTTTCATGCAAGACCTCCGCTAGCTCTTCTATC
>JAJZIN010000066.1 GCA_021810575.1 Thermoplasmata archaeon | reverse complement strand
TTTGTATACGTCATCTCTGAGTGCAATGTTTTTGGTGGACATATGTAGATATACATACATATCTGTGTATTAAAAATTTTTGTTGCTTTTTTCCTGATTGGAATCGACATTGATTTCAATTGCCTCTGTAAATAGCATAAAGTGCCCCCTTAGTTTGAAATGTCCTTAAACGATTTCAAATTCCATTTGAGGATAAGAGGTACTGTAGAGAAGCTCTTCATGTCATCCAAGACATTTACAGGATAGGAACCAGTAAGGGTTCAAGGCATGGATGCACTGGAAAGGGAGATGTTCGTGAACCTCATTTCAATATCTATCTGATGAATAATCCTGACACAAATAAGATCATCCGGACTATGGAATAAATACTCTGTAGAAGATGCTGCTGGAGTTGCATAAGCTGAGAAAGGTAATAATGCAGAACGGAAGGGAGTTCTTGGGGGGATTACCAAGAGGCAGAAGGAAGTTCGGGAATCATCAATCAACAAGCATGAAAATGTGTATACATTTATTATAGCTAGAGGTTTAGTTTATCCAATGAAAGTATTATTCATAACTGGATTCTGACCAATTCCAGATGACCTGTCTTCATCTAGAAAACTCTATGCAGAGGATTTGGAGATCAAATTTAATGAATATGGTAGAGGATATATGCATGCCCAAAATGTCGAGGGCTCAAAAGGGTTTGCTATTTGGCCGCTCTCTCTTTCGGCGGAGGATTGCTTCGGAACTAAAATTTGGTCGTTAGATATACCTAAACCCCAAGTGTGGCTAGAGTTTGAAGTAGAGGACATTAAAAAAGCATCGGAGGAGATGAAGAGAAAGGGATATAAGCTACTGTTGGACTCCTTTGAGGAACCATATGGCCAGATTGTCTCACGATTCCTGAGTCCAGAATGAATATTGGTAGGACTTGTAATCACACCTTGGTAACGTGAAACAACTTAGGAATCACCTTAAATGAAAGTTTGAAGTCCATGTGGTAATCTCTATAATAATACGTAATAATAGAGGATGGTGAATTCGTGTTGCCATCGGAAACTATAAACGTGTGTAAAACCTTCAAAAAACATTTATTAAGTTTATGGGCCGATTTGCCTATTTTGAACTAAGCCGCTGGAGGGATTTGAACCCCCGACCTGCTGATTACGAATCAGCTGCTCTACCAACTAAGCCACAGCGGCATTCCTGTGCATCCAGACCGTAGAATGCAATCCCTGATGGAATTTTCGGGTAAAAATATGTTGATTTTGCAGGCAATACATACCCTCTTTTCAGTGTTTGCACAAATCCCTCCTTATCCCATGGTGGCATCATGAATGCCATTTTATTTGGATCATTTCTTATATCATTCTCTGCCTCTTCACTGATATAAGTATATTTTATTCCAGCCCTGCTGGAACCTCTTTTAATGGAATTATCTATAGCATCCAGATAGTCACCGTATTTCATTTCGGTCTTTGGCTTGAGTAAATATTTTGATTCTCCATGAATTATAACAGGATATTTTAAATCCAAACTTTCTCCTGTTTTTTCAGGAATAAATTTTTCACGAATTCTCTTCATTATATCTTCGTTATAATCCACTATTCTGTGAACCTGAGCAATAAATATGCTCTCCGATCTGAGGGAAGTAACAAAAACGAATAGATGATTAAAAAACTGGACATCTTCCCCATATTTTTTTGAAAGAGATAGCATTGCCTTTGTCCTGTGGTGACCGTCGGCAATAATTCCTATATCCCCCTTTAGAACTTCCTGTATTTTACCAATTTTAACAGGATCTGAAAGAATGCAAATGCTGTTGAAAACCCCTTCTGGCTCTTCATAGACTCTCTCACATTTTTGCTCTGACATTATAGATCTGAGGGTTGAATTCAGATTTGTTTGCTCACTTACAACAAATACAGGTTCTGTTTGATATTCCATTCTTTCTATGAGTTTCTCTCTTTGATTGACTAGTTTTGTAATTATGTTTTCATGAGGTATAAGGCAGTTTTCCGGCTCCAGTAAATTTATGATGCCAATTACTCCATATCTTTCCCTTTGAACTCCCCCTTCCATAAAGACCTGCTTCAACACTACGAACCCCTGACTGTTATTTTTACTGAGAACACCTTCTTCCAGCCATTTATTGAATAGTTTTCTTGCCTCTTCCGGGTCCTTGCAGTCCTTTAGATTGACTATGTTATATGGGTTTTTCTTCAGCTCCTTCTCTGTAGTCTTAGTGATCATATCAAAGGGAGGAGAAGTAACCCTTCCTAACCCGTTCTTATAAATTGTTGGTACAAATGTTTCGAGAATCAATGTTCTCCCTTATTTCAGCAATTGATTTAAAGCTTCGATATCACTCATATATCCGTCTTCACCCAGTGGAGTTTCAAAGATCATTGGTACCTTTTGGAAATTTCTATCCTTCATTAAAAATCTGAATCCATTAACTCCAATGGTACCCTTTCCTATCATTTCGTGCCGGTCAGTGTGTTCCCCGAGTCCTTTTTTGCTGTCGTTAAGATGAAATCCGTTTATTCTTTCTAGGCCTACTGTTCTCTTAATTTCATCGATCATCTGACCATAGCCAGTCTCTTCCGCAAAATTATATCCAGATGCCCATGTGTGACAGGTGTCCAGCGTAATACCAACTTTGTCTTTCTCTTCTACATTATCAATTATTTTTGCGATGTCTTCAAATGTTTTGCCAACACTGTTTCCCTGACCGGCGCTATTTTCAATCAGTACCTTGACACTCTGATCTGGAGTTATAACATCATTTAACATATTAGAAACGTTGGCTATTCCTATCTCTAGTGTTGCATCCTTGAATGATCCTGGGTGAAATGTTAAAAGCTCCATTCCAAGCTTATCAGCTCTTTCTATTTCTGTTCTGAAGGCTTCCCTTACCTTCTCCCTAAGAGACTCATCACTGCTGGCTGTGTTTAGAAGGTATGATGCGTGAACCATTACAGTAGGGTTTCCGTTTTCCATTTTCTCTTTCTTGAACTTCTTTACAATTTCTTCATCGAGTGGTTTTGCCTTCCACTGCATCTGACTCTTGGTGAAAACCTGATAACTTTTAAAACCAAATTCACGTGCTCTTCCTGGGGTTGCATCTATTCCTTTTGAGGTTGATAGATGGCCACCTATATTATTAACATCTGTAATTTTCATTTTTCACTCTTCCTTTGCGTTAAAATCGCTGCTATCAATTATCATCTGAACAAACTGGAATACGTGCAGCGCAAGTGCTGGATTATCTGTATAGCCACATGCATTAAGATCGGGACCTGCAAGAAGTGCCCTTGATCTATCTGCAACAACGTCTGTTGCAATTAACCCCTCCTTTCTAAATATCTGAGCGTTCTGCGGAACTCTTTTATTGGGTGGTGTAACAAAGATCACCTTGACATTTCTCCTCATTGCATTTTCTATGTTCTTCTTCATCTCCATCCTTATTTCTTTCA
>JAJZIN010000065.1 GCA_021810575.1 Thermoplasmata archaeon | reverse complement strand
CGTCTCTTGGGAAAGTGCTCATCCTGTGAGTTCAATGGTGTGTGTGGAGGATCAAGGGCCAGGGCATATATAGAAACAGGAAATTTTCTCGAATCAGATCCATCATGTGCATATTTACCTCCAAACACCATAAGAGAGATCAGATAAGTAAATAAAATTGAGTTCAGTAATTATATTCTTTTACCTTTGAAATCAGGCTTATATGCCTCACTGATATGGGGCATAGAATTCATTGAAACAATCAGGTAATGATACTATAAGCATTTTCAGGAGGAACGGTATTGCCGTTGTAGCCTCAAATCAGTTTATAAGAGTATTTGCCAGATCTCAAATGTGGATTTTTCTGCCTCTCTATCTTCTTGAGATCAGACATGTACCATACATCATAATCGGTCTTGTAGTATTTCTTATGGCTATATCCTCACTGCCATTAACACTGGTCGCTGGTGGTCTCATAGATAAGAGAGGTGCCAGATCTGTAATTATCGTATCAAATATTTTCCTTGGTCTACTCCTTCTTTCTCTAACCTTACTGATTTTCGAAAATAGCAACCTCTATATCATTTACCTGGTGCTGATCCTTAGTGAGCCACTTATGAACATAATAGGGGCTGCAGACAATGTGATAGTTTCGGATAATTCATCAGTAGCTGAAAGAAACTCTGCATTCAGCATTGTTAGAATCCTTCAGAACCTGGGGTTTTCACTGGGTCCAGCCATTGGAGGATTTATTGCAGGCATAGGTTATGGCTATATATTTCTCCTCACCACAGTTTTCTCATTCTCAGAACTGTTTATTTATGCAAAATTCCTGAAAAAGCAGCAGAAAAAAGGGGAGAGTGAAAAGGATGATACGGTTAACATGAAGCCAGACATCTTCAAGGCTTTCAAGGATAGGCCATTTTTCATTGTTGCAATTCTTATTTCATTATTTTACCTGATTCTTGGTCAGTGGGGAACAACGCTCACGTTCTTCTGGAAGGGATTTGACAACATGTCTGATTTTGATATAGGATTACTCTATTCTGTTAATGGGGTTGTTGTGACTCTTGGACAGCTTCCAGTAAACAGGCTTCTGAGTAAGATGGAAGACATCACCAGGATCAACCTTGGTTATATTGTGTACCTCTTTTCATTTTCACTTTTGCCATTCTTCAGCGGATTCATTTTCCTTGTTTTGGATACCATATTAATAACTATGGGTGAAAATATTGTTTCCCCGTCAATCAGCACTGTCATAAGCAGGATCGCACCGGTTAATAAAAGGGGACAGTATTTCACATCATTTCAGGTGCTTACCGGTATGGTTACACCAATTGCACCTGTACTCGGAACATTCTTTCTTACAGTATTCTCAGCTGATCTGGGATTGATATGGTATCCCTTTACCATAATAGGCACCATATTCTTCCTTTCATTTATCCCACTGTGGAAGAAAGTTAACATGAGGGAGCACAATAATTAGCTTCTCTGCTTCATGACAGAAACTCCCAGTGGAAGGAATATTAGCGCGATTATACCGAGGATTATCCAGGAAAGATCTGCGTTAACAGAGAACAGATAACCGAACAGGAATGTAATAACAGATCCGGTTGCAATTTGAAGTGCATTCATTATTGATATGCCAAGGGCTACAAACTGTTTTTCGGTTTCTAATTTCACAACGTATGAATATTCAAGTGAAAAAATTATGACGCTTATGCTTCCACCAAGTACTGCCGTCAGAAACAGGTAGTATGAAAGTCCAAAGAACTGGAGCGCCAGAACTGCAGAAATGAATATGACAAGTGATGGAAGTATAACTGATGCCCTCTTGCTTGAAAAGTAGGCAAATAAAACCATTCCCAGGAGACCTGCAAATAGAGACAATGATCCTATGAAACCGGATACAGGCCCGCTGAAACCAAGATTCTGAGCGAAGGGTTGCAGGTATTCTTCGAAAGTAAAATTCAAACCCCAGTAGCCAGCCAGAGACATAGAGAGAAGCAGTAATGGGCGTGATGTGAGCCTTCTATACACATTCTTTCCAAATTCATTCCTTTTACCACTCTTTGTACTCAGGTCCGGAATAAGGATGAATGAGACAACTGTGAGAATTAGTGTTACCACACCTCCGGCTGCCAGTAGGTTCTGCCAGGAGGTATACTGGAGAAAGTACGCAAATCCCACAACACCGAACCCACCTCCCACAGAAAAAGCGGTGTTAAATGCTGCAATATTTCTGCTTACATTTCTTTCATCTATATCATTGAGAACTGCAATTCCTGATGAAAAAAAGAATGCAGATCCAAGACCAACAACAAATCTCGTTACAAGGAAAACGGTGAAGTCTGGAGAAATAAGTGATGTAGTGGCGGCTACAGACATAATTGCCATACCTGTTAATGCGGTGTTTTTTGACCCAATTTTAGACGCTACAAGTCCTGATGGAATTTGAAAAAGTCCGGTACCTATAAGAAACGCAGAAAGAATGAGACCGGAAAGTGCTGAACTTACACCATATGTGGAGGTTATATTGAATAACATTGGTGATACATTGTACCAGTTCATGGAGTACAGTGCCCTCAGGCATAGAAGAAGGATAATACTGTTCTTTCCACTTAATTTATACAGTTCCTATCACCTTCATTTAAGTCCAAGTCTTTCCTGAACCTTCGTGATGCCTGTTCCATACTGAGCCGCTTTCTTTCCCCTGGTGTATATGGATTCCGGGAGTCCTGATATCCTGCCTGCTTCTCTTATTATCAGTTTATTATTCCCGTCACCAAGATGAACCTTTCTGTCCATGGTACTGAAATATTTTGGAATCCCATTTTCCAGATAGGGAGTTATTAGCTTCTTACCGAAATATTCAGCAATTCTGTTTTCTCTGGGAAGTGTTATCTTATATAATTTATCGAGGCTACTTTTATTATTTTCTTCCCTTCCATCTGAAAATTTTTTGTATCCATAAAAAATTTCATCGGCCCCCTGCCCTGTAACAAGTGTCTCCTCACTTATTCTTGAAAGAATGATGGCCAGAACGGTCTCAAAACCAAGATCCAGGAATGAAATATTGGGATCAATGCCCTTCACTATTCTGGTGCATTCTATCACATCACTGTTTTCAACATATATTTTTGTAAGGTTTGCTTTTAATGTTATACACAGTTCTTCAGCGTATACAAAGTCCTGCGATCCCTTTACACCTACACAATAGGCATGTTTTCCCTTACCAAGAACTGAAAAAAGAAGTGAGCTGTCTATCCCGCCAGACAGGGCAAAAGCGGAGTCTCCTATTAATTCATCCTGGTCCTTCAGCATCCCGATTAGACGAGCAGATAAATTTTCTGACCCCATGAAATCCGATATCATAATCAATAAATAATCTTAAGGATTAACCATATGTGGATTATATCCCAGACACATCTGTCATAGTAGATGGAAGATTTACAAAATACATAGCAAAGATAAAGAGTGATTCAAGGGTCATTATCAGCGAAGC
>JAJZIN010000064.1 GCA_021810575.1 Thermoplasmata archaeon | reverse complement strand
TAACAATAACAAATAGGAAGACTCCGAATGATGTTGCAAGGGTAGTAGAATAACTTCTCATATCGGCAAATCTACTTTCCCTCATTAGGTAGGTTTGTGTTGTGAAACTTGATACAAGGGATATAACATCAGATGTATTGCTGCCTGATTCACTTGCCTTTTTTATAATCTTGCCAACCCTTATAATGGATGGTGATTTTAGCCTCTTCCCGAAATCATTCAGGGCAGTTTCTACCGGTATTCCAAGCTTAACCATTCCAGCTAGATGTTCAATTTCAATAGACAATGGACCATATTTATTTTCTGCTGATCTCAGTATGGCCTCTGACATTGGAGTTCCAAAATTTGTATGTCCTGCAAGATCCCTAAGGAAATCAGGAAGTCTTCTTTCCGCTTCCTCTATTCTCTTAACTCTTGCAAAGTCCGCAAGACCAAATGGGAAGAACAGAATTACCATGGCAATGGAGGATAATGTCAGCGGATGAACCAGTGGGTTGAGATCGTTTATCTTGAAAAAATACCCAGTAAAGAATAAAACGAATATTGTTAGAACTGATCCTGCAAGCGCCACATATCTAAGCTCAACCCCACCAATTTCACCCTTCATACATCCACCTCTCCAATGGTACTGCTAAGGATCAGAGCAAACATAACCGCTATTATTGGGATAATAAGGAACACAATTAGATATAGCACAGTATCAGTCAGTGACCCTTCTCCTGGTATCACGGAAGTTACCGTACCTATGATCACCATTAATATTAGCGGGAACATAATTCCAACTATTATATAACTTTCAGCGAGTACTGAGAGAGACTCTGTGTTCCTTTTTATTAGCGTGCTTAGTTCGGTCTGATACTGTACCGCCTTATCCTTGAAATAGCTCTTCAGGTCACCACCAGAAGTGAGAGTGGTTATGATTCCCTGGAAGAATTCTGAGAGTCTCTGAGACGGAGAATTTGCGGCTCCATCCTTAACAGCGTTTATTATATCTTCTCCAAACAATCTTGTTGATACCGCTATGCTTTTTGCCTCTCTCGCGAGTTCACCATATTCAGTACTGTTTGAAAGCTCATACATAATATTTTCAACAGGCATATCAGCAGAGGCCATTGTTGCGATGTAACCCATGGCCAGTGGCAGTACTGCGTCAATCTTTTTTCTTCGCGTACCAGCTATTGAATTTGGATATCCGGCCATGACAGCGAAATAAACAATGACTGCAAGGAACCAGAACGCAAAGGAAAGATATGTGTAAGATGGAAATTTCAGTGAAAATACATTCACAACAACAAAGCTGACGACCATGAATATGACTGCAATCATGATGCCTCTTGAATAATATTCAATAGCATCTATTGGCATTTTAGCCTTTCTCAGGCTCTCATCCATTTTTTCAGTCTGAACATATTTTTCTACCAGATGTCCAAAGATTCTAACTGCGAACACGTCAAATATGGTAGGAGCTGGAATAACTACCTTTACGGGTTTTGGATTTAATTTTTTGTTCAGATTTGAGAGGAAACCATTGCCTTTGTTTTCCTTCTTGATCTGAATATCTTGACTTTTGTGCATCAAATACCACTCGCCATTTTCATTGCAGTTTCTGGATCTTTATAATATATATTGATTATCCTTGTTATATTTGTATAATCTGTGATGTTATTCTTAACCAGTCCGTCCAGTAGAGACTTGCGTCTTTCAAACTCCAAGTTCATTTCCTCCTGAGTCCACTGTTTTGCATCTCTTATTTCATTCAAAATTTTGCTGAAACCTGAAAAGACCTGTTCATTTTGGTTGAAGTCGTACGAAAATACCTTATTGTACATTATCTCTCCCGAATCCTGATCAGTACCAACAATTTCGTCAATCTCCATGAGTTTTCTCATATTCCTGCTTCCCACTCTTACAAATTTATTAAATATCACAATATTAAGTGCACCGATAAGTACTCTTGGTATATTTAACGGGTTTGATTCCAGTCTGTTTACAAGGGTTTCCATAGAGTCTGCGTGAATTGTTGAGTAGGCAGTATGTCCTGTTGATATAGCCTGGAAGAGAGAATATGATTCTCTCCCCCTTATTTCACCAAGAACTATGTAGGTAGGTCTTTGCCTCATAGCCATCTTTACCAGTTCAAACATACCAATTGGTGGATTTTTTGAATCACCATTAGCGGTTGAATATATACTTTCCCTGGTTGAAGTTGCTACCCAGTTCTGATGCATTATATTTATCTCTCTGGTCTCTTCAATTGAGAAAACCTTTGTATTAGATGGGATAAACATTAAAATTGCGTTTATGGTACTTGTTTTCCCAACACCAGGAACACCAGCAATAATTGCGGATTTTAGATTTTCAACAGCGAACCATAAATATGTAGCGAGTTCAGAGGTTGCTGCACCATACTTTATCAACTCCACAGGAGTGAATGGAGATTCTCTAAATAGCCTGAAGGTAAAAGCAGAACCTTTGGTTGAAATTTCATTACCAAAAGTTAACTGGATTCTGTGGCCCTGGGGAAAAGTTCCATCAATTATAGGTTCATTCATTGAAACTTCCTTTCCACACATCTGTGCAAGCCTTACAACATATGAATCCAGATCCTTCTCATTATCAAAAACTATGTTTGTTTTAAGTGAACCGTGTATTTTGTGTTCAACATAAACTGGGATTCCAACTCCATTACAGGAGACATCCTCCACTAGCGGGTCTCTTACGACAGGTTCCAGTGGTCCATAACCTTCGTAATTTCTCTTAATGAAATACTTGATCTTATCCACTGTTCTTCTGTTAAGCTTATATTTCCTACCTTTGAGATAGGAATCTATAACCTTCTCTATGGTTAATTGTGATAGATCTTCTGGAAGATTCTTTGAACTTTTAACAATTTGTTCCATATTCTTTGATATTTTTTTTAGAAGTATCTCCTCATCTGAAGATAAAACAGGTTCATTTGCAATATATATTGATTCCATGCTCGTTGGATTCCATGAAATTTCAACAGTTACAGTCTGTGGTATGATATTATATTCATCAAGAATTTCGTACTTTCCTACACTCGGAACTTCAGTTATTCGTTCTTCCCTTTTGCTTGGGACATTTCTTACTGGTTTTTTTTCCTTCTTTTTAGTAGGAGAAAATAAAGGCATTAAAACATCTAATATAACGCATTAATTAAAGATTATGGTTGCCAGAAAATATAAAAAGGGAAATAACACTAAAATATTATACCAAAGAAGTATTATCGGGACTATAGGGCTGGTAGATCAGAGGTAGATCGCTTCCTTGGCATGGAAGAGGCCAGGGGTTCAATTCCCCTCCAGTCCATACTTATAAAAGTTCAATGGATTTACATTCCTAAATGCCTTTTTACAACTTTTCTTTATATACCCACAGATCACTTTCTGAAATATATTAATGTTAAATAAATATAATTCCAATCCTTGATCTTTTTGTCTTATGGCTATGCATACTGTTAATTCTTCCTCTCTCTTATTGGCAC
>JAJZIN010000063.1 GCA_021810575.1 Thermoplasmata archaeon | reverse complement strand
GACAGATCATGCAGGAAGAATTATAAAAATTCTACGGGTAAAGGGCAGTGGTTCTGACATGGCTACCATTGACAGAAGTGGTTTCACTGGTGTCAGAATGGAGGATTTGCTGCATGCACGAACGATTGAAGAAATGAGCGATGAAGAGATGATGAGTTATCTAAGGAAGAGCATGATAAATTCCTCTGAGCCTTCTCCATCCGTTGAAACTTTTCTTCACGCGTTTATACCCTATACTTATGTTGATCATTCCCACTCAGATCACATACTCATGCTTACCAATTCAAACCTGAGAAACGATGACATTAAGGCGATACTTGGTAATGTAATAATTCTTGATTATTATCCACCAGGATTCAAGCTTGCAAAGAAGGTTCTGGACATAGTAAATAAAATAACCCCTGATGTTGATGGCATTATTCTGTCGAAGCATGGTCTCTTTACTTTCGGTGAGACCGCGGATGAAAGTTATGAAAAACATATAAAAATTGTTGACAGAGCCAGGCAGTATATATCAAAAACAATTAAGCAACCCCTATTTAGTGAAAAATTTAAGAGAAATGAATCTGCCTATGAGGAACTCCCGGAAATTAGGGGGCTTGTTTCTAAAAACTATAAGAAAATACTTCTCGTGGACAGATCAGATGAGGCAATAAGAATTGCTTGCTCCGAGGAGGGGGAAATATTCAGGGAGAGTGGACCTGCTACACCGGACATGCTTATACGTACGAAGTATGATTATTTATATCTCACTGGAAAAGAAGACATTAGTAAGGAAGTTGAAGAATACTCACAAAAATACGAAAAAGAATATAAGATGTACATAAAAGAATTCCCAATGCATGATCCATTCCCATCTATTATTCTGATCAGGGGTTTTGGAATCATTACTGCTGCAAGAACTTACAGGGAATGTTCAATTATCAGGGACCAGTTTGTTCATTCAATGAGAGTAAATTCTGTGGCAGAGAAACTTGGAAAACACTCTTTTATCTCTAGAAAAGAGGCCTTTGATATGGAATACTGGCCACTGGAAGAGGCAAAACTGAAAAAATTTAAACCCAGGAAACTTGAAGGTACCGTTAGTATTGTAACCGGTGCAGCCAATGGAATTGGACTTGAAGCTTTCAGAAAACTTGCTGAAAATGGCTCCAATGTTGTTGGTGTTGACAAGGAAAAGTCAGTCATCGATATTGCCAGATCAATTTCCGATGAATTTGGAACTGAAACTCTGGGCTATGAAATTGATCTCACAGACACTGAGAGAGTAAGAGAAATGATTAGAGATATTCGGGATAAGTATGGAGGTGTGGATGTAGTGTTCCACAATGCAGGAGTACTGAAATCAGAATACATTGAGGATATTCAGCTGGATACTCTCATGTTACATTTCAACATTAATTCTCTTGCTCCCTTCATAATTTCTCAGGAGGTTTTCAAAATAATGAAAAAACAGGGAATTGGTGGGAATTTTGTTTTCAACATAACAAAGAACCTTACCAACCCTGGACCTGGTATGATATCCTACGGGACTACCAAGGCATTTTCCGCACAGCTGTCTCATTATATTGCAAAGGAGGGAGGTAAGTTTGGTATCAGATCAAATATCATAAATCCTGACAAAATATTCAAGAACTCTAAGATATGGGAAAATGGTGTTCTTGAGGCAAGAGCAAAAGCTAAAGGAATTACTGCTGATGAATACAAGAAGGGAAACCTTCTCAGGAAAGAGGTGCTTCCAGAACACGTTGCAAACATGCTAATAGCCATGCTGGATGAGGATACATTTGGGGCGACTACAGATTCCATGGTTCCTGTTGATGGTGGTATACTATAGGAAGTGAGCAATAATCTTCCTGAGGCTTAGGGAAAAGCCAAATTTCTTTACTTCATTCAATGCCAGCTTCAGTGAAAAAATATTGGATGGTGTGATTATCTTTCCTGATTGAACATTTTCAACTAAATTTGCTATCTTTTCGAATTCCTTCATTCGCTTGCTTATTCTGTCCCTGTAAATAATAGATATTTCTTTAATGTCATCGCTCTTTTTTATGCTTTGGAAAAGTGCTTCTGCAGATTCCAGTGCGGGAATTATACCTTCACCCAGAAGTGGCGATATATATCCGATGCTCTCTCCAACTCCTAACACATTACCGGAAGTTATGTTTTCATTTATGGGTCTCATTCTTATTCTTCTTGACACTGTTCGGATAGCTTCATACTTTTCTATATGAGATTTCACTTCATCTAAGTCTATACCACCTGCTCCGATATGATACCTGTCCCTCAGTGGAAAGGACCAGAAATATCCTCTTCCCTCTGGAAAGAAATAGAAATAAAATCCCTTGTATTCTGATTTTCCGCTCACCTTTTCAATGGCAAACATCTTTTTGTCATTTCTGCTTGCGGGAAGATAAAACCTTGAGATTCCAGTGGCATCAATGATCGGATGATCTGGATTTGAAGGACAAGCTGATTGCAGTACTTCTCCACCACCCATCAACTGTTCCATCTTCATTTTGTTGATTGTACATAAACCAATATTTTCCGCCTGAATGGGATTGAAATTGTTACCTGCTACTTCCACGTTTACGTTTTCAACCTCTAAAACCTGATCCATTTCGATATTCAGATTATTGAGATAGGGCCTTAAGAGATTCTTATTTGTTGCAAATCCGCATGGTATGTAAAAATCCTTAACCTTTGGATCAAATATTCTTACTTCATATCCTTCTCTCCTCATCCTACCATAAAGATATGACCCCGCTATACCTGATCCTGCGATATTCCACACATAACTGCATTATAACATTTTTATAAAGCTTGGTGCTCCATCCCAATATTGCTCCAGTGAAAGAAGATACATAAGGGTTAATTAACATCCTAAAATTTCAGAGTGTGAGATATCTTCTTGGATTTTCCTATGCCGGAACAAAATTTACAGGTTTTCAGAGAGGTACCGGTGAGAGAAGTGTGGAAGACAGCATTTTGCAGATATTGAATAAAAATTCACTTGGCTCGAATCTAAGATGCTGCTCAAGGACAGATCGTGGGGTATCAGCAATAATGAATACTTGTACCATAGATTCTGACAGAAATGTTGAGGATATAATTGGAATATTGAATTCGAGTCTGGAAGATATTTACTTCCATAAATACACGATGGTGAGTGATGATTTCAATGTGCGTAAGGTTACTTTTAAGAAATACATCTATCTCCTTCCTGAAACTGGAATATTCCCTTTTATTAATATCGACGACCTCAAAAAATTTGAGGGCGAACACAATTTTTCTAATTTTTGTAAATTAGATGGAAGAAATACTGTTAGAACAGTAACAGAGGTTAATGAATTTCAGAGAAATAATGTTAGATACATATCATTTGTGGCAAATGGCTTCCTGTGGAACCAGATCAGATTTATGATTGGATATGCCATGGAAAGGGCCAGAGAAAAGGAAACACCAGATAATCCATTTTCATACGAATATAGAATGAGAAGATTAGCTCCAGCACAATTTTTATTTCTGGAAGAGATAG
>JAJZIN010000012.1 GCA_021810575.1 Thermoplasmata archaeon | reverse complement strand
ACGCTTCATACAAAAACAAGAAATCAATTGAGGCATGCCTCGCAGATGAGATTATACTTGCATCAAAGAACGACCAGAATTCTCACGCAGTAGCCAAAAAGGAAGAAGTGGAAAGAATAGCAGCCTCAGCAAGGTAATCCCAATATTACAACCAACTTTTTTTATCTTTAAAGTTTTCATAAACAAGTGTTTATAAATTTTTTGATGATAGTCATCAAATGAGAAATAAGTTAGTAACTGGAATAGTGAGCCTCCTCTTCGGTGTTCTCATCTTGATTTCCCTCATAATACCATGGTGGAATGAGGCTCTTGGCATATTTGGTCCAGCTGGTACATTTTATCCACTGTCCACACCTACTATTCCACAGGATATGCCACGATATCTTTCATACATCACAGGAATTCTGATTATAATATCAGGCATTAGTGCCATTGTTTTTGGGTCCATTATGATCTACAAAAAGAAAAGCCAGAAGTCAAACTTCGGTTCGGTTATAGCCGGTATAATAGGAATAGTGGCATTAATCGTTTATATAATATTCATCTACAAGGTTTCTCCAGATCTCAATGGACATGTATTCTATTTCAGCAGCTATGCTGGAGTGGATTATGGTCTTCAGGCAGGTTTCTATGTAGAAGGTATTTCTTCGTTTATATTGTTTGTCTTTGGGCTTGTTTCTCTGGCCTAGTTCCAGCCGCAACCCCACGTGAATCAGGCGAATAGTTCTAAAAGAGGTTCAAAGACCTTTAATATAGTAATATGGGTATGAATGGTTAATTTTTGTTGATTTAACTCAAAGAGCAATCATTTTAAATCTTCATGTTGCCTTCTTACATTACCAGATCCATTCTCACTGACTGTCAAAACCTTTCTAACACCAGTACACGAAAGTTTTTGTCTAATACTGCCATAGAACAGCTTAAATGTTTCTCTTATCGTAATAAACCATCTGAACTGTTTAAGAGAAAGACCATGCCCTGTATTCTTATATCATAATCAGTAAAACTGAAGTGCAACAGCTGCTATAGTTATGGCAATCATCAGTCCCAGTGTAATATAAGAAAGCATGTGAGACCATTTCCTCAGTTTTCTAAGTTCATCCATCCTTCCTTCTCTGGCCATCTTCATGATCCTCTTTCCGTGGTAGAGGTTGTTTCCATACATTATGAGGATCATTGCACCCACGAGTACAATTTTCACAAGAAGAATGTTTCCTCCCTGTGTATTGAAAAGTGCAAAAAAATTGTAATTCAGATACCAGGTTGCATTATATATGCCTGTGAAAACTAGTATTATCAGGAAAACATTAGTAATCCAGGCGAACTGTTTTCCTATGAGTCCCACTATTCTCGTCCTTAGCTTCTCATCATCAGTTATCTTATACGAGGCAGGAATCACAACCACCCATATGAAAAAGGAACCTCCAACAAATATTATCGCTGAAAATATGTGGAGCCACAGAATTATTGTATTGAATAAGGTCAAATCCATCAATTATCACTCCTTCTAATATAG
The DNA here is from genome assembly GCA_021810575.1 of Thermoplasmata archaeon. Next base: position 19,223 of record JAJZIN010000012.1, on the reverse strand, counting down.
ATCTCCTGATATGTCATATTACTGCTTAATTTTTGGTTTTTCTGCAGAGAGTATCTCTTTGATGACCTCATTGAGATTTGAAGCCATTCTATCTATTGCCTCAGTATTTCCTGCTTTTTTAAGCACAAAGGCAACTTTCACCTGCCTTATAATTACAGAGGCCATCATGTCTATTGCCTCATTCAGAATTGTAGTGTCTTCAATACTTGCGAGAACATCAGGAAACAGTAGATCCCTTCCCATGGACACCGCCAGCATTCTTTCTCTTATATTTTCCCTGAAAAGGCGCAGATTTGAAACATACTTTTCGCCCTTTGACGTGAGATGATATACCTTTGCCCTTCCCCTCATTTCATATCTTATGAAGCCGTGATATTCAAGAGACTTTAGCAATGGTCTTATGGTACCTCCCGAAACCATTGAACCATCCCATTTCAATTTTCTTGAAAGTTCGTAACCACTCATTGGTTTCAGCGAAAGAATGAAAAGTGCACTATCGGAATATTCTCCTAAATTCATGTATCGAATTCGACATTTTGAATTTGTATTTAAGAATAACTATGTATTTAAATTCAAATTATCTTTATAAACAATGTTATCAACACCAAATGTTTAATATATAAATTTATAAAAGAATTTGCCCAGCTTCACGGACCCCTCTCATATCAACATGGTCATGATAAAATCAAACATATCCGCTTTCCACCATCCTGTATAAGCCATTCTTCCAGTGATCCTCCCTGAACAGAAACACAGCAAGGAAAATTCCTGCACCGAGTATTGTATATGGCAGTGATCCAACAAAAAAGGCTACAATGAAAAGTATAACTAGCATTATGAAAGAGACAGGAAGAAGGATGAATTGAGTCAGATTGTAAGTCGAAGGCAGAACATCCTCCTGCGTGATCTGGAATGTCTTCCTGTAAAATGACATGGAAAAACTGATGCCGCAATATATGGGGACAAGCAGGGCAAAAATCCATATGAATTCAAAGGAAAAAGGGATACCAAGTATGGCCAGAATGATGTTTGCTGCGATCATGGGAATGGATACAAAAAGTGCCTGTGACATCTTGGCAAGTGCAGTGAGCTGCATATATCGTTCTACCGGAAAAGAGATAAAAGCCAGCCATGCCCTCTCCTTTGACAGAGTTCCAGTGCTGAGTCCAAGTGAAATTCCCCATGCTATGTAAATTTCAGGGAACAATATATAGAGAAGAGAATCAGATGCTACCTTTGAAAGAGTTCTCACATAATAGAGCTGAAATATAACAAAGGCAACTCCCAGGAAGGTAGTTAGAAGTCCTATTGTGTAAATACTCACTCTATTTACCTTAACTCTTATATTTCCCATACTTGCAGTTCTTGATGAGAAATCTACCTGCTTGAAATGCAGTTCAAAAACAGCGAGTGCAGGTTTTTTTCCTCTGAATTTAAAGAGGTCCTTAAACCCCTTTGACTTTGATGCCATAGCGGAGAGTTTGAATGGGAGAGATTCCTGGCTTATTGCCTTGAAGGAAACTCCTGTGGCAACAACTGTAACAATAATAAGAAACACTGACGACTCAAATAGATGGCCAGAAAGGAATGATAATGGTCCCAGTGGGAAACCCAGGTAAGATGAGATCACCCATAAGCCAGCGATAGCTGCGCCTCCAATTCTTGCAGGTCTTGGAGTACCTGCCATATTCAGGCTCATTGAAATTGGAAGGATGGCCATGCATATAATATCCACAACACCAACGAGTAGTGCTGTTTCATCACTCTTTAATACAATGAAAGAAGCAGAGGCGGCCGAAATGAAAATAAGAGATGAAGCAAGAGCCTGGGAGATGAAGAAGGCAGGAACGAGAACATGATTGTCAATGGCAGATGTAAGAAGAAAGTCCCTGTCTGCAGATGTGGTTGATATACCACCTGTATATATGGCAGAAAGCAGAAACAGGAGAAAGAAAAATGCAAGGTAATATGAGCCAAAGTTAGAAGTATCATCCAGTCCAAAATTTACAGTAAAAATGGAATATATGAAAATAAACAGTATTACAAGAAGGTAATTTCTTGAAAATCTTGACTTGATAAGAAGTTTCAGCACCTTAAGAAACATGTTTCATCAGTTCCGACACGATACTTTCTATGGTTTTTGTACCTTCCGTAAGGTCCTCAAGTTCAGAAATCTGTCCTTCCCATACCTTTTTTCCAGAGGACAGAATGATCACCTTGCTTGTCAATCTTCTAGCGATGGATAATATGTGAGTTGACACTAGAAATGTTGCATTCATCTTCTTAAAATATTCGAATACCTTCTCCTGTGTCGGTATATCAAGATAATTCAACGGTTCATCCATGATTGCAAATCTCGGCTGATGAATAATCGAGAGAGCGAGGCACAGTTTTTGCCGGTTTCCTCTGGATAGTGTAAGAGGTTTCTGTTTCTCCATTTCCCTCAGATCGAGCATATCCAGGAAAAAATCTATTCTCTCCTGAAGATTCTCAGTTCTTCTAATTGTTCCTATATATTCAAGATTCTCCCTGACAGAAAGATTCAGGTATGGACTTGCATCTTCTGGAAGATATCCAATGTATTTTTTCGCTTCAATTGAGCTCGGCCTGTGGCCATATACTCTCACCAGACCACTATCAGGCTTCATCAAGCCAGAAATTATCCTGATTGTTGTTGATTTTCCTGCACCGTTTTCTCCAAGCAGAGCTACCCTTTCTCTATCTCTTATCTGAATATCTACGCCATCAACAGCCTTAATAGTTCCGAATGTTTTTACAACTGATTCCATCCTGAGCGCGATTAATGAATCTTCAGAATCCATCTGATTTTCCTGTAGCATCGTTTTCCTATCACGCGCATTTAAATAAATATTTTGTGGGAATTAATAGGAAGTGATAGAAATTCACAATGAAATTTCATGTGCCGTCAATCTGAACTATTTCTGCACTTCTGAAGTCATTTTCATAACCATATATTTCTCTGAATAGAAGCACTGAAACCAAAAGGCCGGTAGCTGGTGCCACGGCCAGTATTATTGTAGATAGCCCTATTCCTATTATGCCAGCTACCAAGGGGAAAATGGTTATGGAAAGAAAAGCAGGAAGCTCTGAAACGAAGTTGGAAAAACCTGTTGCCCTACCACGGTACAGTGGATCTGATATCAGGGACTGCGATGTCAATACGGGTTGATTGTTCCAGTGATTTCCCCACACAAAAAGTATCATGAACATTGGCACTATTAAATAATCTCCGTAGATGATAAATATTCCAGTCCCTATAAGTGAGATCAGCGTGATCGAATACCCATATATGCTCAGGTTTTTTAGTCCTATTTTCGGCAGGAATCTTGGTCCCAGAACACCTGCTGGAAGACCAAAGGAATAAATGAGGATGATAAGGAATCGCTGATCTATGATACTGGAAATCCTGAAGTTAGATATCATGAGTGGGATGAAGAATGCAAATGTTCCAACCTCAACCGAACTTGCTATGCCGGAGATCCAGCTGAACTTTGTGGTTCTCCATTTCAAGCTATCACTCCTTAGCTGCCTTAGAAATTCAAAATAGCGAACCTTTCTGCGTTCATCAGATTTGTTCCAGTAGGGGCTCTCCTTCAGGGTCCTCGATACCAGCAAAGCTATGACGGCCGGGATAGCTGATATTCCCATGGACAGTCTCCATATTGCACTGTAATCAACATTGCCAAAGAGTAAGAATAGAATCAGGAAATTTATAACCATAATGGCAAGGCTTGCCATGAGGGTATTCTTGACCCCTGTAATTTCTCTGTCTCCTCTGCTCATAGCATCCATGATAAAGCAATAGCAATTTGCCAGGTCAGACCCAACTGCAATTCCAGCTATAAATCTCAAAATGATAAATACGGTTTGGTCAGGTGAAATTGCAGAACCGAGATCAGCTAGAATAAATATAATCATGTTGTAGATGAAAACCTTTTTCCTCCCAATTCTGTCTGAAAGGATTCCACCCATCATGGAACCAGCCGCTGCACCACCTATTATGGCTCCGCTTGCAAGGCCAAATATCAAATTTGTCCTGATGAAAGAATTCTTTATAAAAAAATTGGACATTGGAACTACAAAGACATTCCACTGATCCACAAACAGAGAAAGAAGCATCAGGGTTGCAACCGTACTTTTATCATTTTTATTGATTAATCTCTTCATAAATCCAATTTCATGATTATTTGATCCCTAATAAACATGAAGTAATAATATATTATGAGGTTAGTCTGAGGCATTTCTCCTCACGGATACACAGGGTGCTCTTTCTACAGAATATTATATTGTATGATAAGTCAGTAACAAAGAAAGGTAAAATACCTGTATTAGAACTCAATCACTCATCATGTTGCCAGAAAGGAAAAAAATATTGAACAAACCTGTAAAGGATGAAAAAATAACAAAAAACACAACACTTGGTGAACTGATTTCGCAGTTTCTGGAATCTGGAGGTTTCACATCATCAAAAATCGGTGTGGCTTACGAGATTCTGAAGGAAATGGTTGAAGAGGAAAACACAACATTCCTTTCATTCCCAGCGGACATAATATCTACCGGCACAAGGGGAATAATCAACGAAATGGTCAAGAGAAAGATGGTTGATGTAATAATTACAACATGTGGAACACTTGATCACGACATAGCCAGGTCTTTCAGGGATTATTATTGCGGTTCATTCGACTATAACGACAGGGAACTGAAAGACCTTGGAATAAACAGGCTTGGAAGTGTTGTAATTCCAGATGAGAGCTACGGGGAGATCATGGAAGAGTTCATGCAGAAAGAGCTCGAGAAGTTATATGGAGAGAATAAGAAGTGGACTACATGGAAACTCATAGAAAAAATCGGAAGCGCGATAAAAAATGACGACTCCATACTTTATAATGCGGCTAAAAATCATATTCCGATCTTTGTTCCAGGAATAACCGATGGTTCCTTCGGTTCCCAGCTATGGTCTTTCAAGGAAATGAATCCCGACTTCATGATTGATGTTCTCCAGGATGAACACGATCTATCCGACATAATCTTTGATGCAAAGAAGACAGGGGCGCTCATGATCGGTGGAGGGATTTCAAAGCATCACACCATATGGTGGAACCAGTTCAGGGGTGGCCTTGACTCTGCAATCTACATTACAACCGCTCAGGAATATGATGGATCCCTATCCGGAGCTAAACTTGAGGAAGCCATATCATGGAAAAAGGTAAAGCCAGATGCCAGGTTTGTAAACGTTTATGGGGATATTACTGCTTTATTGCCCTTACTGGTGGGGCCATTACTGTAGGATAATTCTCAGTATAAACCATCTGGAATACACATCTACCAGCCAGTGTATCAGTTTTAGAATAAATTGAGTCAAAGGCGAATGACATCTTTTATTAACAACATTTTTTTAACATCATATGATTCGTGATCATGTTGGATAAACCATGGGTAGAGGAGAAGAAGCTTAAGGAGTACATTTTACAGAACAGATCATATAACCTTTTTGAGAATAAGGATAATACTGTAGAACTCAGGTTTTCCCCGGAAATGCCAGAAGCACAGGCCCATCTTCCAAACGGTCAGCCAGTTGAACACATCATGAAGGGCATAAAAGAGGATGGAAAGATATATTTCCTCTCATTCCGGACAATCAGCTCCATAGGAGAAACAGAAACCCAGCTGGAAGGAGAGGATGATCCCATAATGCTCTGGTTGCAGTTTATTTAAGCATAAGCATTTTCACATTTTTCTATATCTAAAAAATTTACAGCAGAGTGTCCCGTTTCTCTTAGTATTAAATACGAAATATATATATAGTAAATGCATTATGGGAAAATCAGGAATGAAATATATAACTCTGATTGCAGTTCTATTTGCGTGTCTTATGTTTTTTTCTGGTTTTATAACTGTTTCGGGCTACGGGTCATTGCAACCCCATTCAATTCACACTTCCAATACATTTTCACAAGAAACAGGAGTTAATTTAAATTTTAGACATCAAATAGGCGCTAGAAATTCAGGAGTCACGGTGCCAATATATCAAATTGGAAACAGAATGAAAAATGGAACGAACCTAAAAATGATACCATTTAGCAGTAGTTCACAACTAGCTGGTAGTGATGGTTCAATTTATTTCATCCACAAAGGTACACTTATTGTAAACAGGACGATAAATATCTCCAGTCGATACTTTATCGGGTACAGCATAGAGATCAAGCATGGGGCTGTTCTGACATTGTATCATGACATTTTAAGTGAACAAATGTATTTTAAGGCTAATAGAAAGGTATTTCACAAGGCATATAACAATTATTCAATGGGACAACTCATCCTTTCAGGCGATGTAATAAGGGGTTACAAAATGCCTAGTTACGACTATGAAGACCCAATATATGCAAACTACCTTAACAATTCATTCATATGTGGTTATGTTTCAATAGATATATTGAATGGAAAATATGACACATTTAAGGGCAATGCTATCCTTGGTATAAATGGAACTGTGACTAATTCCAAATTTGCTTATATGAATGGCAGTGGAGAAAAAGGAATATTGATTTCAGCGGGTAAAGGTCATGCGAGAATAGAGTACTCTTATTTTGAAGGTGTTCACGGCCATTTCAATAGCAACCGTAGATTAATGAATATCAGTCATTCTACAATTTCATACGATGCCAAATATGTTTACAATGACTTAATGGGAAAATCACAGTTACGTGAAGAGAATGTCAACCTCTCCTTTGACAGGATAGTCCATTCAGGCAAGCATTCTCATGCGGGTCTATTCCCTTTTATATATTCTAGATATTTCAACGATTATTATAACTTTACAATACCATCATCTTTGTGGTCAAACCATAAGAAGGTTGATAAAATAGTCAATTACTCGCTTGGGCAGAATCCTAGAAGATACCGTGGATCAACGAACCTAAATAATTCTCTCTTTCCAGTAGTTATGAAAAATAATGATTTCTCCGGGCTTCAGGGCATTGAGCTCTATGGCACAGGTCGCACATATATAGAAAATAATTTGTTTACTGAACAGTTATTCTGGACAGCATTTATCGATATGTTTCACGGGCATCACGTCTCACTGAGAAATTCAGTCATCTCAAATAATACATTTCATTACTATTCAGATATTCATCTGGAAAATATAATTGCCAAAAATATTAAGCAGGGGGGAGGAAATACATATATAACATCAGGAGAATATGGAAATCTTCTTACAAATGTAACGGTAAAATACAACACTTTCAAGGGTTGCCTCGGCACTGTATACAAGAATAGGGTACAGCATGCCAGTTTTATATTAGGCGCATACAGTAGTGTGCATAATAATCTCTTCAATGTAACAGGAGTGGCAAATCAGGGTGCCAGAATAGCTGCACCAAATATGGAGATAGATGAATACCAGAGATCTGGAATATCAATGATATATTGCAATGAGTTCACAGGACTATCTCGTAATACCGTTGCAATAAGTCTCGTGCACATACACCATACGTCAACCTATGGAACGGTTGAACTCTGTAGAAATGAATTTGAGGGCAATAAGTCTACCTATCAAATAACGGCATTTGCAGGCTACAATATAGACTTTATTAAACAAAACGGTAAGGAATATTTCCAGTTAAGTGGAACCATCACAATGTATGATGGACAAACTGGAAACGGATACCTTGCCAATACATATACGTTGACATCTGCGACAGTGACCCATTACAGCAAATCAAGATTAACTATCGACGAGACTTGTTTACCTGATGGAACAACGTGGTTTGTAAATTTGTCAAATGGCATAAGGTCTGGGCCTATTGAAACATCATTTTATGCAATCAACCTTAAAAATGGGACATACTCCTATTCTGTTACTACTGTGGACAAGATATATCACTCAGAATATGGGACAATTAGCATTAAGGGAGAATCAATTTTCATTGGGGCTGGGTTTCATAAGCAGACCTATAAATTAGAAATAAGTGGGTCAGGTTTACCCAAGGGATTAAGGTGGTATATACGAAATAAATCAGAAATTGAAAATGCTACGTCACCCTTAAACATAACCGTTTATTTGACGAATGGCTCATATACCTTCGCAATTATAAGCCCTACAGGCTATTACAATAAAACTCAGTTTTTATATGTTGTTATTAATGGAAAAAATCTGAAGAAAATTGTAACATTTGTCCCCTTTCCCTCTCAAAGAAATAGTTTTTCAATAATTGATCTGTATCCAATAATCGTTTTAATCGTAATATTTGCAGAAATAGCCGGGATTACAGTTTTGTACAGGAAAGGCAAGAGGAAATGAATTCATTTTTTTTATCTTATTTATCTAGGTTCTAAATATCACACATTTTACTTTACCACCTTGCTTTATTATGTGTAGAAACATGCTTGTCGAGGTCATTGTCTTGTATAGTCCACGAGTTTTGCATATGGCATTGCAAGGCCGTTTCCCCTCATGTTCCTTCCTAAGGTTTTTATGTTCACGTGAATTCCTGAAATAAAGAGAATGGCCATATCCTTCTGTATCAATATGCTATTCTTTCTGCTGAGATTCGGATTATTTCAGATTCAATGTTTTCAGATATCCTTGATTCTCAGTTTATCTTCATGATGGATAATTGAAGTTTTACTGCCTCATTCAAACACCTAACGACATCATGAATCTTTTCAATTTCAGGTTGAACCTGTAAAGTATCATAGAAAGGCTAATGGCAATTAGCATAATTATTCCGGTAATAGATATCAGAACAGATGGGCCTACAAATTCAATTGAAACAGTAAAAACAAGAAGCAATGCGAGTCTTGTTATGTTGCTAAACAATTCTATTCCCGCATAGAATCTTCCAGAATACTCACCAGAAATGCCATTCATGATCAGGGTATTTCTACTTATCCTATTTCCAGGGTTTCCAATTCCATGTGTGGACTGGAAACCAATATACATGGCAAAACTTGTGGAAGCCGGAATAAGAAAGCATCCCAGGGTAAAGATAAGCATGAAGAGATAGACGTGCTTCAGACTGAATTTCATTCCCAACACAGAGAGTATGGCTCCAGTTGAAATTCCTAGCGCGGAATATGTGATCTCTGAAAAAGAAATTCCAGTTGCGTTTCCATGAAGGACATTCACAATGAAGATAGGCTTGAGAAAATTACCTAATGTTGTAACTATAAAGGTAAAGTTCAGTAAATAGAAAAAGAAAACTATTGAAAAATTTTTCCGAACGAAGGTGAGGGAACCTTCTCTTCGCTCGCTCAGTGTGTCTCCAGTTTTCGCAGGAGAGAAATTTTCCCTCAACCCTTTGAGGAACATCATGCTAATAATAATGAAAGGAACCTGAATTATTAAGGAGAATCTAGGTCCCAATAAAGAGAGAACCGGTATAGCAATGGAAGCGCCGATCACCGTAGGAAGCTGACCTGAAATCTCCGCAATCGAATTGCTCAATCCATATTTTTTATGGGTAATTATGGTCTGTTGAATCGACCTCAAGATGGAAAAGAATATCCCCTCCGTGAGATCAATAATCACAAATATGACGGGAATAATCAGGTGAGCGAGCTTCGCATCTGAATTCCAGATGATCGAGCCGGAGATTGAAATAGTTATCCAGAGAAGCAGATTCATATTCAGTATTGTCTTTCTATGATATCTATCCATCAGGCTTCCTATTTTAGGTCCGGCAAATATTCCTATCAAAATTGATAACATCATTATTGAACCAAGTTCAAGTTTTCCTGTCTCCGAACTGCTAAGGTAAAGAAGCGAATATATCTGGAATGGACCGAGGGAGGAAAGTGAAAGAACCTTTATGAGATTGAATCTTAGAAGAGCCTTTCCATCTGAATATGAATTCCGAGTTATCACAGGGAAATATGAGGGAGCTAATTATAAACAATATATATTATAAAGTTTACAAACTTTAACATAAGTAAAGTATATTTTATATGTGGTAATCCTTAAAACATGGATACAAGAACAGAGATTCAACTCCTACTTGAAAGAGAACCCAGATTGAGTATCCAGGAAATGGCTGATCGCATTGGGCTATCTAAAATGGCAGTTCTGAAACACATAGAAATTCTTGAAAATGCGGGAATAGTTGAAAGGACTATTTTCAAGGGAAAAGTTGGGAGACCATTCTACAGATACAGCCTGGTAGAGAACAAAACAGACCAGCTTGTAAATTCAGACAGCCAAATGTTACAGTCCCTGTTGGATTATCTGTTGGAAAGTGGAAACGAAGTTTTACTCAATTCTTTTCTTGAAAATAGACAGAAAATAATTCTATCAAACTATAGAGAAAAACTAAGGGATGTGAAGGATGAGGACAAACTCCTGAAGCTTGCTGCTCTCAGGAAGGTGGATAATTATTTTCCTGAAATCAGGAAGATTGATGATTCAACTTCAGAACTGATAGAACTAAACTGCCCGGTACTTAAAATTGCAATGAAGAATGGAAAAGCGTGCACACTTGAAAACAGAATGTTTGCTGCACTGCTTGACGCAGATGTCGAATCAGTGCATAAAAAAATCGACGGAAATGGAGCCTGCAGGTTTATAATTCGAAAGCGATGAACGGAAGTAATTGACGATATATCCCTAACTATCCTCAAAATAATATATAACCAACTTCTCACATAGTAAATTACCAAAAGAAACTCATGATAAATCAAAAAACACTTCTTGGCAACAGGGTACTAAACTTTTTGAAGTGTGCCGTGAGCCGGGATTGAACCAGCGACCTCCAGATCTTCAGTCTGGCGCTCTCCCAACTGAGCTATCACGGCTGTAGTACGGGAATACTGTCACTTTATTTAAATCTTTAAGGGATTTTCTGAAATTCAAGAAGCAGTTGAAAGCCAAATCATTTATTCTTATTAGTATTTACTCAAACATGATCCCGGGAAAAATGAATTCAAGGGAAGTAAAAAGAATGATGCAACAGATGGGAATCAAACAGGTCGAATATCCTGATGTTAAAAGGGTTGTCATGGAAGCTGGAGAAAAAAACTACATTATAGAGAATCCCCAGGTAGTAGCAATAGAAGCTCAGGGACAGAAATCATTCCAGATAACTGGTACCCTGAAGGAAATAGCCGGGAAGAAAAAGGAAGTAGCAAAAGAAGGATCAGAATTTCCCGAAGAAGACATAAAACTTGTAATGGACCAAACGTCAGTTTCAAGGGAAAAGGCAATCGAGGCCTTGAAGAAAGCTGAGGGTCAGCCAGCAGATGCAATAATGAGCCTGATGTCCAATTAACATGGATTATAAAGAACTCTTGAAAAAATACAAGCTTTCAAGCGATGAAAGGGCATATAGAGAAGCTCTGATAAGCAATGTAATTCAGAAAATAAATGGGATAATTGAGGATATGAATCTTGAAGCTTCCCCTGTGCTCGTGGGTTCGTCTGCCAGAGGTACATCGCTTAAGAACAGTGATATAGATATATTCATACGATTCTCTACAGAATATGATAAGAAGCAGCTTGAACGGTACGGTCTTGATATAGGATTCAAGGTGATCAGTGACGGAGTGGCTAAATATGCTGAGCATCCATATGTATCAGGTTTTGTTGACAACATAAAGATTGACATAGTTCCATGCTACAGGATGAAAATGGGGGAGAGAACAAAGTCATCAGTTGACAGAACACCACTGCATACAGAGTTCCTGAATTCTGTCATGAATGATGAAGAGCGGGATCAGGCAATTATTCTGAAACTATTTCTCAAGAGAATTGGAGTTTATGGTTCTGAACTAAGAACAGAAGGATTTTCAGGATATGTTTCAGAGCTATGTATCCACTACTTCAATACCTTTGAAAATTTCCTGAGGTTTGTATGCAATTCAAGAGGTCAGCTTGTCATAGGGCCTAAATTATCAGAATTCAATTCACCGGTAATACTTATGGATCCGGTTGATAGTAATAGAAATGCGGCTTCCGCAGTGAGCAAGAAGTCTCTGTCCATTCTGAGAATTGCATCTTCACTTTATCTTAAAACTCCCGATCCAGGGCTTATAGATCCAGAGAATATTTACATTGTCGACCGGGAAATTCATGACAGAAAAACTTACCTCATCATGCTGGAACTGAAGAAACCAAACATAATTGACGATATTCTTTATCCCCAGATAGAGTTGATGAAGAGGAATCTTAATAATTTTGCAGAGCGGGAAGATTTTACCGTTATGAACACCTTCAGTTCAGTCAACGAGAAGACTATCCAGGTACTTCTGGAACTGCAAACTGGTTCATTACCAGCTGTAAAAATTCATGAGGGACCTCCTGCAGATAACCCAAATGCCCTGAGATTCTACGAAAAATATAGGACAAATTCAAAGGTTTCAAGAGGTCCATATGTGAAAGATGACCGGATATATGTGGAGTTGAAAAGGGATGAAACTGACTTCAGGATCATCCTGAAGAGTGAATTAAAAAATATAAATTTTGGTCACAATCTCAATCTTCTTAAAGAAACAAGTAGAACATATACTTCAAAGAAGAAAATTATGTCTTCAGCGGTATACAGGAATTTCATGTCAGTCTGCGAGCCACCAGATTTATCCACCAGAAAAAATCTCGAGAAACAGTAGATCCTGATCCGGAGATACAATAACGTCCTTCGTCACAGGAGTCCCATTGAGCAAATATACAAATCTTTCGTCTGATATTCCTAGCCTTTCCATTACGTCGCCTACGGAACATGATTGTTCCAGTTTCTCCGATCTGCTTTGCCTTCCAACAATTCTTATCATGTCAACCTCGATAGCCCCGGGCAGATTCGAACTGCCGTCATCGGATCCAAAGTCCGGTATGCTTGGCCACTACACCACGGAGCTAAGCTATCTTTAAAATAATAAAAAAATTATGGGGTTATTTTAATTGCTCTTGTTGGACAGACACTCTCACAGGCCATACAGAATATACACTCGTTCTCCCTTACTGGGTCGCATTTATCAGTTCTGTACTTATCATAAAGCGCCTTGTCTCCCTTGATATCCTTATCGTTGCCAGTACCCATTTGTCCGGGATTCAATTCCCATTCATATAAACTGACAGGGCAGACATCCATGCAAGCGCCGTCCGCTATACAAGTTTCCCAGTCAATTGCAACCTTAGTACCATGTATACCGTTCTTTGTTGGATATGGCTTTCCATCCGCGTCCATTCTCTGCTTACCTTCAGCCCTGACATCATGGTCATGATGCTTACCTGTTACAGGGTAGTTTTCTGTGTCTTCAGCAAAATTTTCATCTATTGGTTTTGGTTTGTAATCCAGATCTTCGAGTTTTACCACTTTATCACCTAAACCCATATTATTAGAATGTTATTTAACGTTTGTGAGCTATATTAATTTTGGGCAGGAAGTTATTGTGGATTCAATAAACTCGGGAGGAATCTGGAATTGAAAGCTACATAAATAAAACCATAAACACACTTATCCAGAGTTATTTCATGAACACAGAAATATCAAAACTAAAATCGCACTTTTCGTGATGCGTTTTGGATGATAACTATAAAAGATTGTTGATATATTTTTAACTCATAATGTAATATGGGAACATGAAAGGATCCTCTGACAAGGTTTTAGACAGAAAAGGTATAGGGGAATTCGTCAGCACTCTAGTAAGGCAACTCAAATATAGAAGGGATGATTTCAAGGTAATTGGCCCAAGCGGAGGATTTACATCTCTGATCGATCTTGGAAACATTGCGCTTGCTTTTAATACCGATGGCGTTGGAACAAAGGTTTTGTTAGCTGCAGAGGCAAATAAATGGGAAGGGATAGGCATAGATTGTGTAGCAATGAATGTTAACGATACAATAACAATTGGGGCAGAGCCTATCGCTATGGTGGATTATATATCGCTTAAGGATACCGATGTAAATATCGCAAAGGAAATTGGTGTGGGTCTCAATGTAGGCGCCCAAATGGCAAACATTTCTATTGTTGGAGGTGAAACTGCCCTCATTCCAGATCTTGTAAGAGACATTGATGTTTCAGGCTCAGTGATCGGTATAGCTCAAAAAAACCAGATAACTACGGGAGAAACAATAAAAGATGGGGATCTTGTATACAGTTTACAGAGTAGCGGCCTTCATTCAAATGGTTTTACAACTGTCAGGAAAATTATAAAAGAACAGGGTCTAGGAATGGATGAAACATTTCCGGGGTACAACAGGAAAGTATCAGATGTTTTACTGGAACCAACCAGGATATATGTTAGAGAAATTCTTGATATAATCAATCTTGTTGATATAAAGGGTATGGCAAATATTACAGGAGGTGGCTTCAAAAACCTTGTGAGGATGAAGGATATGAAATATGTGATAGACGATCCCGTCGAACCCCAACCAGTTTTCACCGGATTAATGGACCTTGGAAACCTGTCTTATTCTGAAATGTATGAAATTTTTAACATGGGAACAGGTTATGTAGTTGTTATTGACGCCGACAGTAAGCATGATTTCGTAAGCACGCTAAGGAATCGTGTATCCATAAGAGAAATCGGGCACATAGAAAATGGATCAGGCATTGAGATACCGAAATATGGTGTGAGCCTGAAGGATTACTATTGATTTTCCACCACCAAGTTTAATCAATTGACTTTTCTCTTTCTCCAATGAATTTTTTATAAACTGAAAGTGATTTCTCTCTCATTTCTTTGTATGATAATTCCGGTCTTCTATACCTATTGCATTTCCGTTCATTCATATGTTCAGGGTCATGGATGGATTCAACAGGGCAGTCACTCAATTCTTCAACCCATTTCCTGATGAATTTTCCTTCCGGATCTATTTCAGCGCCATTCTTCAATGGATTATAGATCCTGAAGTATGCCCATGAAAAGTCAGAGCAGCCGCTGACCCATTGCCAGGATGAATAATTGTTCGCCTCGTCTGCGTCCACCAGAGTATCCATGAACCATTCTGCACCATATGTCCATTTTATACGGTCCATCTTGGTCAGGAAATCAGATACTAATAGGCGCTTCCTGTTGTCAATCCACCCGGTTTGCCAGAGTTTTCTCATGATGGCATCAATTATAGGGAAACCTGTCTTCCCCTCCTTCCAGTCGATCAGATCTTTCCATTGTCCAGACCATGGAAAACTATCCATCCTTCTATTTATTGATAATATGCCACTATCTGGCCTTCTCGCATAGGAACAATAGAAAAACTCTCTCCATAGAAGATTTCTTTTAATTATACTAACTTCCTCATCTTCGCTTCTGGAAATTATCTCCCAAAGGTTCCTGATATTGATCTGTCCATGCCTTATATAAGGAGAAAGTCCAGCGTTTTCATTTTCCAGACCCCTTTCCATCAACCTCTCAACAGCCATGCTTGCAGCCTCCTCACCAGTATTCCAGTATTTTGCCAAATTCCTTTCCCACGATGAAAATTCTATTTTCCTGTTTATGGCATTGATCTCACTAAACTCAGGTAAATCTGCAGTATATCCCTCATCAAGATCAAATTTCATATCCATTGCAGATCTGTAGAACTGTTTGAAATTTCCAAAATTGATCTTCATATTCATAATCATTTCATCGGATAGCAGATTATTGGGTTTACACATCTTAGCTCCCACACCCTTGCTTCTAAAATATTCATGAATTTCCCCAAAAGCATTTCTTACTCTAGCATAGGGCACGGACTGGGAAACTATTCTTTCAATTCTGTTAGCGACTATAATTTCTTTCAGAACAGGTATATAATCTCCCGAACTCTCAACAATGGGTATTCTCTCTATCCCAAATTTATGTGCCAGATCTATGAGACTGCTCTTTACCCACCAAAGGCTTGCTCCACTCAGTTTTTCAATTTTCGGATCCTTTAGAAAAATTGGGAAGATTATGTCATTTCTTTCTGCTGCTTCTTCAAGAACCCTGTTATCATGTATCCTCAGGTCATGGGAGAGAATGTAAAGAGTACGCACATTATGGTTATAAAGGAATGATTAATAAAGTTAATAAATCAATTTGGCATGGACATCTATGAAGGTTATAGCAGTAGTCGACGAAGAAGACGTGTTAACTCCTCTGGAGTATGGTAATACAATTGTGGAGATAGATACTGAGACAAAGCAGAAGAAGTTCTACGAAAATCCCGGCTTCGGTTCTCCGTTTCAGGGAAAGGAAAGAGCAATGGCTGGAATTCTGACACTTAACGCAGATGCAATTATCGTGAAGGAAGGCGTTCTCTGCCCAGGATCGTACATGATGTCCAAGGGAAAAATGAAATATATCCCGGTAGAAGAAGAGAAATTACAGGAGATTGAGCCAAAGCTCAACGATATTGCAAAGAAAGCAACTCCTGAACTTGATTTCAACATATACAGGGAATAAATTTACCAAAAAATTCCTTAATTTTTTAAAAATTTCGCAGTTTTATGTATTTTTATAATAAATTGTTATAAGAGTTTTCTCATAACATTCTGAAGGATTCCTCCGTTGTTGAAATATTTTACTTCCACAGGAGTGTCAAGCCTTATTTCAACTTCAATTTTTCCAGCTTTTCCATCTTTTTTCATGAAGCTCAGTGTTGCATTTGCATGTGGCGATAGTTTTTCTGGCAACTCTAGATCAAACTCTGAAAATGGATCTATATTCATAGATTCAAAATTCTCCTTCTCTTTGAATTGAAGGGGAAGAACTCCCATTCCCACAAGGTTACTTCTGTGGATTCTTTCATAATTCTCTGCGACAACTGCTTTTACGCCAAGAAGATATGGTCCCTTTGCTGCCCAATCTCTTGAAGAACCGGTGCCGTATTCCTTTCCTGCAAATACGATTGAGCCGTTTCCATCATTTACATAGTCCATGGATGCATCAAATATCCACACATCTTCTCCATCTTTCGCTTTCTTTGTATATGGGCCAACCTGCGATGCCATTTTATTGGAAATCCTGTTATTCCCAAATGTTCCCCTCATCATTACTTCGTGGTTCCCCCTTCTTGAGCCAAATGAGTTGAAGTCTTCAGGTTTGACCCCCTTTTCAACAAGATATTTTCCAGCGGGGCTATTCTTTGATATGGAACCAGCTGGTGATATATGGTCAGTAGTCACTGAATCTCCGAAGACAGCAAGACATTTGAGACCATTTATATCTCTAACATAATTTGGCAATTTCGATGAAAAGTTTTCGAAAAATGGAGGATTCTTGATATAAGTGCTCTTATCGTCCCACCTGTAAAGATCACCCTCTGGTGCATCCATTTCATTCCACAACTCACTGAATCCATAGACATTGGAATAATTCTTCTGGTAAAGGTCTTCCTTCAGGACTTTTGAGATGACGCTGTTAATTTCTTCATCTGATGGCCATATATCCTTTAGAAATACGTCTTTTCCATTCTTATCTTTTCCAAGTGGTTCTTTCCTCATGTTTATATTTATGGTTCCAGCAAGTGCAAAGGCAACTACCAGTGGAGGTGACATAAGGTAATTTGCCTTCACGTTCCTGTGGATTCTTGCTTCAAAGTTTCTATTTCCTGATAGTACGGAAACTGTATAAAGGTCATTATTAACAATTGCATCCTCAATGGGTTTTTCAAGTGGCCCACTGTTTCCAATGCAGGTTGTGCATCCGAAGCCAACGAGATCGAATCCAAGTTTGTTCAGATATTGCTGAAGTCCGCTCTTTTCCAGATACTGGGATACTACTCTTGAGCCGGGTGCAAGGCTGGTCTTTACTTTAGGATTTACCGCAAGGCCAAATTCAACTGCCTTCCTGGCCAGTAATCCTGCTCCAACCATAACTCTCGGATTGGAGGTGTTTGTGCAACTTGTGATTGCTGCAATTACTACGTCACCGTCCGTCAGATCAACTTTTTTTCCCTTAAGCTGAATGGATGCAGTTTTCAAAGATACCTGAACCTGCCCATTCTTTCCATCCTTATGAGACTCACCCGATGTCTCAAGAAACTTAAGGAATGACTTTTCAGAATCCTCAAGTTTTACCATCTGCTGGGGAAGCTTTGGTCCCGCAATGGTGCTTTCAATCTGTTCAAGATCAAGATCAATCATTTCTGAATACTGGATGTTGTTCTGCACACCATACATTCCCTGGGCCTTCATGTACTCCTTTACAAGATTTATGTGTTCCCTTTCTCTCCCCGTCAGTTCAAGGTATGAGATTGTTTCATCGTCCACTGGAAATAGTGCGCATGTTGCACCATATTCTGGGCACATATTAGATAAGGTTGCCCTGTCAGGAAGAGCGAGGTGTTTGACACCTTCTCCGTAAAACTCAACAAACTTTCCAACAACATTGCTCCTTCTAAGTAACTCAGTCAGTGTTAGTACAACATCTGTTGCAGTGACCCCTTCCTTTGGCTTCCCATGCAGATTAACACCAACCACTTTTGGTGACAGGAAAGTTACTGGCTGGCCAAGCATCGCTGCTTCTGCTTCAATACCACCAACACCCCATCCAAGGATTCCAAGACCATTAATCATTGTGGTGTGTGAATCTGTTCCAACCAGGGAATCAAAGTATGCTGTCATTTTACCATCTTTCTCCGAGACCTGTACAACTTTTCCAAGAAACTCAAGATTTACCTGATGTACTATACCCGTCGATGGTGGAACTATCCTCAAATTCTTCATGGATTTCTGTGCCCACTTCAGGAATCTGTATCTTTCCTTATTCCTTTCAAATTCCTTTTCTGAATTCTTCTTGAGGGCATCTTCTGTACCATAATAGTCTACCTGTACTGAGTGATCTATCACAAGGTCCACCGGTACTATCGGTTCTATCTTTTCCGGGTCCTCTCCAAGCTTCTTGAAGGCTTCTCTCATCGAAGCAAGGTCCACAACTGCAGGAACGCCGGTAAAATCTTGCATCAAGACTCTTGCCACTGTGAAGGGTATCTCAAAGTCACCGGGATTCGTTGGAGTCCTTGAAAATATGTTCTTCAAATCCTCCTCTCTTATGGTTTCACCGTCAAAATTTCTCACCATTGCTTCCATGATGATTCTAATGCTCATCGGTACCCTATCTATATTTGGAACTTCTTTTATGAGCTTTTTCAGTGATACAATACTGTATTTTTTATTGCCAACTTCTATCTGATCATAAAATTCTTCCTTCTTCATATATCTATATGGCAAACTCAATTATAAGTTTTGAAACTATTTTAAATACCACATTAATGTTTTAAAAATAACGTGGATCAAACAATCCAC
>JAJZIN010000011.1 GCA_021810575.1 Thermoplasmata archaeon | reverse complement strand
TTTCCGAGGAACTGGAAAAAAGAGTTGTTACCTCTTTATAAGAAATTTTATATATCCAAGGAGAAGGAGAATTACAACGAAAATATTGATGGTGAATTTCTTCTTACTTTTCTTCTCTGGGCTTCCTGCAAAGGAATCCAGGCCACAACCAATCACCGGCATATTATTGTGATCGAATCATAGTTTAATAAAGAAAAGCCTTAAATGTTAGGTTGTAACACAAATCAAAAGTAATAAATCTCAATTTACAATAGCCAGTTAAGCTCCAGTAGTGTAGCCAGGCCAAGCATTAGAGGCTCTCAATCTCTCGACTCGGGTTCAAATCCCGACTGGAGCATATTTGAATGATTATGAATTTTTAAGGTAAGTTATCTGAAACGAATTTCTACTATCTCAAATTTTTTCCAGTTCCTTCAAATCAGATTGTTTATAAATTTCACCAAGTTCCATTGCTGATATCATAATATTTTTATGAATTGATCTCTTTGGAAGGTCCCAGTGCTTCTTTAAGCCTGCCATGAATAGTGACGAAATGTTTTTGTCAACGATGTAAAAATTTGTAAGGATACTTTCCTTTATCTCAGCTTCATAAAAGAGAGTTCCATAGTATTTACTAACTATCTCATTATTAAAGTCAGAAAAAAAGTTTGTTTTAACATCTATTTCAAAAACCCCTGATGGTATACTTACATCTACCATATTTGACCTAACAGCACTTTCAACGTTATTTAATTTGAAAATTAGTTTATCATGGGAACCGTTTGTGAAATAGTTTGGAATGAATTTTCCCTCATTTTGGAAAACGCCACTATTCTCATTCTGAATGTTCTGTAAAGTCATATGCCATTCAGTTTTTATTAAGAATAGATCATTAATATTACCTCCAAATTCAAGAAAAAGTTTTATTATATACGGCATCTTTGGACTCTGCCTTCCAAAATAAATTATATCAACCTCCTGAACGTGAGTGTCAACGAATTCCAGAAGAATTTTTGACACATTTTCCCTAGAATCATCAATAAACTCAAGCTGAATATATGCATCCTGAGAATGGGAGAGTATACATGGATTAACCCTTGACCATTTCGTTTCATTCAGTTTGTTCAAGAGTGAAAATAGCTCGTCTTCAACTTTTATCTGTAAGAACATATCGCTTACGATCTTCATCCTTGTTCCTTCAAATTCAGAATCTTTTTCAAGATTAACCCTGTCAAGATCTGATAACTTTCTCTCCAGGTTTCTGTAGAAATAGAGTTCTTTATTTTCCCGGCTAAGAAACAAGAAGGAGTTTTCTAACATCATTTTTCTGTTAAATAGACGCAATTCGCGTGGGAATCTTCGCCTAATTCTTATTATAGCACACATATCAAGGACTTCAGAACTCCACATTTAAAAGGCATTTGTCGTGAGGTATAAAAATTTATCATATTTTATATAGAATGGCATATCATAAAATGAGATAACTGGAAAGTTTATTCTTAAATATCTAAAAATTTATACTTGATCAAATGGGTCTCGTATTCATGAAATTGCTGGAAATTTTCTCCCCATTGTTTCTTCCTTTTTTATAACAGAAGGCCCGCAGATTTAACTAAAATTAGGCTTCTTCTCGTTTGGTACCTGATTTAACAGCTATCAAAGTAATTTTAGATAATGAGAAGAATTTTTTAAAAGATCTGTTAAACTACACTAATTCTTTCCCCATATCTTTCGTTTGAACCTCTATCATATATTGAATTGGATTCCATCTCTGGACAAAGGAAAGACAAATTCCATTAAATGGGGTTAATTCTGAAAAATTGGTTTTTACTTTCCACTCTTTGTGTTTTTACCTTTTGTGCCACTAGGAGCCTTCTTCCTTGATGTACTGCTCCTTACGACCCTCTTTCCCGATGATTTACTAATACCAAGCTGCTTCATCAATTCCTCAACAGTCTTTGCCTCAGAGATTTGCTTTGCTGCGTCTGGTTCCCCAATATAAAGAAGCCAGCTCTGAATATGCCCTTCCTTCAGATGATACTCTACGCACAGTGGATCTTCTTTAGACAGTCTAGCTATTTCGCTCTTAAGTTCTTTTAAATTTGAAGCCGAACCAACTTCAATTCCATAACTCTTAAAGTAAAACTTATCCATATATAATAAAGGATGAAAGGCATTTAAACATTACTACCAGATTGTTAAAATGTTTGGCCTCAATTGTATCCAGTTGGAGATATTATAAATATTGAGATTGACTATTTGTGTTTGTGTACACGGATGATCTTCATATGGGTTGTTCAGGATGGAGTTACAGCAGGTGGATTGGTAAATTTTATCCTGAAGGTTCTCATCTAAACAAACTCCTCTCCATGTATTCGAATACGTTCGACTCTGTTGAAGTTGATTCAACTTATTATTCTACTCCTTCAGTAAAAACAGTTTCATCATGGTACGAATCTACCACAACGAACTTTAAATTCTGCCCAAAACTTGACAGAACCATAACGCATGTTAATCTTCTCCGTGATGTAGAGGATAAACTTCAACTTTTCATTAGCAAAATGAGGTTGCTCCATAATAAATTAGGACCGATTCTCATACAGCTCCCACCGTACCTTAATTTTGATCCTCGTCTCCTTGAGAATTTCATAAAAATATTGCCGAAGGATTTAGAATTTGCATTTGAATTCAGGAATAATTCATGGCTGAATGATAAAACTAAGTCACTGCTTGAAAGTTATAATATTATAACAGTTTGGTCTGATTCCCCCTTCACAAAGAAAGTATTATGGTACACAGGCAATTCTATCTATCTAAGACTGCTTGGAGATAGAAGTATTGATGAAACAGAATTTGGAACCGTTCAAAGGGAGAGGGATGATGATATAACAAGGTGGGCTGAGATTATAAGAAATGATGAAGGCAGAGTTGCATACATATTTGCAAATAATCATTATGAAGGATTCTCTCCGCACACAGTGGATCTGCTTAAGGAAAAACTTGGACTCGACAGGTCAACATGGCCAATAAATCATCCGGATGATAAGGATGATAGACAGACCACTCTTTTTTAGTCCTATCTAAAGATGATAGTTATGCATTAAAATATTAGATATTAAGTTTGATAGAATGAGTATTAATTATATTAGGTAATTTCCTTTTAAAAGCAAGTAATATTTTATTTTAAGACTCTAAAATTATATAGTGATTTGTCCTTATAGACATATGTCAGGTTCTAATATGGAAGGAATCACCTTAAGGGTTGCAGAGGCTAATTCTACTGACCCTGGGATGTCCAGAGTAAGACTGGATGAGGATTCAAGGTTCCAGTTAAATGTGGAAATTGGAGATGTAGTAGAAATAGAAAAGTCCAAGAGAACTGTGGGAAGAGTTTTTAGAGCACGACCTGAAGATGAGAACAAGATGATTGTGAGGATTGACAGTGTAATGAGGAATAACTGTGGTGCCTCAATCGGTGATAAAGTAAAGGTCAAAAAAGTGAAGACCGATATAGCTACAAGAGTTGTTCTCGCACCAATTATTAGAAAGGAGCAGAGATTAAAGTTTGGTGAAGGTATAGATGATTTTGTTCAGAGGGCTCTCATTAGGAGGCCAATGATAGAACAGGATAATATAAGTGTTCCAGGACTTACTTTGGCAGGACACTCAGGTCTACTGTTCAAGGTTGTAAAGACTGTACCACCAAAGGTACCCATTGAAATTGGGGAAACTACAAAGATTGAAATAAGAGAAGAACCAGCTTCTGAGGTACTTGAGGACGTTTCAAGAATAAGTTATGAAGATATTGGCGGGTTATCAGATCAGCTTGGAAAAGTCAGAGAAATAATAGAACTTCCACTCAAACACCCTGAGCTATTTGAAAGACTGGGGATAAGACCGCCAAAAGGTGTACTGCTGTTTGGTCCGCCAGGAACTGGAAAGACATTAATTGCAAGAGCGGTTGCAAATGAATCAGGGGCCAATTTCTTTTCAATAAACGGACCAGAGATAATGAGCAAATACTATGGACAGAGTGAGCAGAAACTACGCGAAATATTCACGAATGCAGAAGAAAAAGAACCATCTATAATTTTCATAGATGAAATAGACTCCATAGCCCCAAAGAGGGAAGAGGTGCAGGGAGAGGTAGAAAGGAGGGTTGTCGCCCAGCTGCTGACACTTATGGATGGTCTAAAGGAAAGAGGTCACGTGATTGTGATTGGAGCCACCAACAGGATAGATGCAGTTGATCCTGCACTAAGAAGACCCGGAAGATTTGACCGGGAGATAAATATCGGTGTTCCAGATAAGAAAGGTAGGAAAGAGATTCTAACAATTCATTCAAGGGCAATGCCACTCAACATGGATGAGGATTCAAAATCAAAATTCCTGGATGAAATTGCAGATATGACCTATGGATTTGTTGGTGCTGATCTTGCCGCGCTTGCAAGGGAATCTGCAATGAATGCTCTCAGGAGATATCTTCCAGATATAGATCTGGATAAGCCAATACCAACCGATATACTGGAAAGAATGGCTGTGGTTGAGGATGATTTCAGGGAAGCGCTGAAGCTGATAGAGCCCAGCAGTCTTAGGGAAGTTATGGCAGAAATCCCCGATATACACTGGGATGATATCGGGGGAATGGAAGATGTTAAAAGGGAATTAAGAGAAAGTGTTGAGCTACCGTTACTTAAGCCTGAAGTTTTCAAGAAACTCGGCATAAGGGCACCAAAGGGATTCCTTCTCTACGGACCCCCAGGGGTAGGAAAAACACTACTTGCCAAGGCTGTGGCCAATGAGAGTAATGCAAACTTTATTTCCGTTAAAGGTCCAGAAGTTCTGAGCAAATGGGTAGGAGAGAGTGAAAAAGCTGTCAGGGAAATATTCAAGAAGGCAAAACAGGTAGCACCCTCAATTGTTTTTCTTGATGAAATAGATTCCATAGCTCCAAGAAGAGGCGGAGGCGGAGATTCTGGAGTTACAGAAAGAATAGTTAATCAATTGCTTACCTCGATGGATGGTGTTGAAGTACTGCAGGGCGTCGTTGTGATCGGAGCCACAAACAGACCTGATATTCTGGATAGTGCACTTATAAGGGCTGGCAGGTTTGATAAGATGATCTATATACCTCCACCTGACAAGGAGGCAAGATTGAAGATCCTTCTTGTGCATACCAGAAATATGCCTCTTGACAAGGATATAAACCTGCAAAAGATCGCAGAGGCAACAGACGGATATGTTGGTGCTGATCTTGAAAATCTGTGCCGTGAAGCTGGAATGATGGCATACAGGAATGATCCTGAAGCATCTCTGGTCTCAAACAGTGACTTTACAAAGGCAATGAAGGTCATAAAACCCTCTGTGGATCAGGAAGTAATTAACTTCTATGAGAATCTTGCAAAGAATATTGGAAAAAGTGTCAAGGAAAGAAGAAAACAGGTAGAGGAGTCCGGACTCTACAATTAAATTTTTAAGGGTTAATGAATTATATTGCTATGACACTGAAAAGATTAAAAAAAGTTTCTGGAAAATCCATAGCTACAAGTGATGGCAGGATAGTGGGAAGAATAGTTGATTTTATAACAGATGAGGGAACTGGAAGCATAATGGAAATTCTGGCTGTTCCCGCTCCTGGAAAGATAGAAAACCTGAAGAAGGATATGGAGGGTAGATATATAATCCCCTATTCTATAGTGAGACCGGGGCAGGATTTTCTTGTTGTGGATGCCGAGAAACTAAGAAGATTAAAGTGAGGATGCTGTGGGAGCGTATCTAAGTATACCGGCAACTCCACCGAATGCCTTCTTAAGAGTACTGCCCTCGTCACTCTCGTCTCCGATTATTTCCACTGTGGCTCCTGACTCTTCAGCCATTTTATAGAGTTTTGTTATGTAATCTTCTTCATGATCCATTTCCATAGCGCCACCGCATTTTGGGCAGGTATTATCATCCGGTCGTTGCATAAATTCTTGCTCATATCCACAGTTTGGACACTTATAGAAATACTTGGTCTTCCTGACACCATCAGATAAAAGAAGGAGATCAAGAGCCTTTCTCTCCAGTGCACTCTGGATCTGTGCTTCACCATATACTGCAAGTCCTTCGTCCCCTTTTCTCAGTTCCTTCATAAATCGGTTTACCAGATCTTTTTCTCTTGTTATCTGAAGATCTTTCATTGATTCCGATGCTTTTTCCACAAGCTCCCTCAACCCTGATTCATCGGTGTATCCCACGTCGAATAGGTCAACTACCTTTCTTGTTATATCCTTGAACATGTAATCATTTTCAAAGAAAAAGTTCTTTGTTGATCCTGGCCCACCAATGAAAATACCCTTCATATCCCTTATTATGGGCATGAAGGTATTATTGACAATGTCTCCGATCTTCTTGAAATATTCATTTGCTGCAATCTCTATTAATCTCTCATAACGTCGTGATGATTGTCCACCCTGATGATGCTTACTTGGAACAAGAGATTGCTCATTAGTTACAACCTGTATATTGGTTCCATTAAGGAATCCAATGGTTGCCTCCTTTCTATCGATCACAATCAGACCGTATACTTCCTTAGCCTTCAGCTGTGCCATTAATGGCTCAGTGTAAAATTGAGAATCGCACTTGTAAATGAATGTCTGTATTGGCTCCGGCGGTTCCACTATCTGACTGTACATTTCAGTCTGATCACCTCGCTTCTGAACGTGACCCACAAAGAAAACAAGTCCCGTGTCAGGTGGCTGCTTGAAATACTTTAATTTTGACATTATTGATTCTATAGCACCCAGAACATTCTTCCTCGTTGATTTTGATTTAATATTGCTTGAAGTTGAGTATTCCTCCCTCAGATACTGTACTACATCGTATATCATCTTGTCCGGTGGAATGTATAACGATATGAGTTCTGTACCCCGTCCCTTTAGACCATCGAGTTCCTCTAATGCTTTCTTAAATTCATATCTTCTTAACTGCTTCTCGTCCGATGGCATGTATAAGAAAATTTATAATACTATATAACTTTGATGAATGAATTTCATGGAATCGTTTGTTGTTTCTGTTGGAGGGTCGATGATTAACCCTTCATCAGTTGATGTTGAATACATCAAAGAATTTTCAAAAATAATAAAAAGTGTGGATGCGCCCAAGATTGGTATTGTTGTTGGAGGAGGTCAGACAGCAAGGACCTACGTTAATTCGATGAAGAATTTCACTGATAATGATTTCTTTCTTGATGAGATAGGTATAATGGCCACACGGCTTAACGCAAAGATCGTTAAATCATCCATAGGGAAGCTAGAACTCAATATTCCAGAGGATGTTAATGAGGCAGTGAAACAATTGCTCATTGAGGATCGAATAGTTATGGGTGGCACAGTACCTGGACATACCACTGATACTGTATCTGTGCTTTTAGCTGAGGCTGTGGGGATTAAAAAAGTATACAATCTGACTTCGGTTGACATGGTTTATGAAGATGACCCGAAGAAAAATCCAAAGGCTAAGGCAATTGAGACAATGAATTATAAAGAGGCATTCTCCATCTCTCTCAAAAGTTACACAGGGGCTGGTAGTAACCAGTTCATGGATTCCGTGGCACTTCTAATTGCAATGAGATCTGGGATAGAAATAAATCTAATGCATGGAAAGGATCTAAACAATTTCAAAAATGCATTAAAGGGTGAAAAATTTATAGGAACAAAAATAAGGGCTGATTAACCTATCAGCCTGTCAGCAAATGTTTTTTCTGCGTCTACTACTGTGTAGCCATCTGCAGTTGATATTCTCTGTTCTGCTGGAACAATTTGGAGATAGTTTGGAACATTTTTGCTGATCCTTACAGGGAATGATTCTATGGCAGTGTTCTGGTAGAATATACCTGTGGGAATTCTGTCCCCCCATTCCTGGGCTCGTGCCATTGATCTTGCAAAAATCTGATCTGCATCCTTTATATTCTCTTTTGTTACAACAGGGTTCCAGTCTTTTTCATCATCCATCTTGTAAACTCTCTCCTTGTACCATTCCATGGAATTTATGTTATTGTATGTTGGGCATGGTTGAAGAATATCAATCACTGCAGAACCTGGATGGCTCATGGCCTTCTTTATGATTTCCTTCAGCTGTTTCATGTCAAATGAGAATCCTCTAGCAACAAAGCTGTAACCAGCACTCAGTGCTAGTGAGATTGGGTTCAATCTTGTGAATATGTTTGGTCTTGCGAGACTCTTTGTCTTTTCTCCAAGTGGCATTGTTGGGGCTGCCTGTCCCTTTGTCAGTCCGTATACCTCATTATCATATATCATGATAGTGAGTCCTGTATTTCTTCTTCCTTCTGCAACCAAATGACCTGCTCCAATACCCATTAGATCACCGTCACCACCGGTGACAAGTACCTTCAGGTTAGGATTAGACAGTTTAACTCCTGTGGCAAATGGAATTGCTCTTCCATGAAGTGTATGGACTCCACCAACATTGATGTAATGTGGAGTCTTTCCAGAACATCCAATTCCCGATACCATAACTACCCCTAAGGGATCCAAGTTCAATTCTGCCATTGACTGCTGTATGGATGTGAGTATTCCGAAGTCACCACATCCAGGGCACCAGTCCACGGTCAGATCTGTTTTAAAATTATGCGCCATGTTTTAACACCTTCTCAACTTTTGTCTCTTTATTATTAATTATCTCTCTTGAAGCAGACAGTATTTCATCTTCTGTCATATGCCTCCCATTATATTTCAAAATCCTGTTTTCGATCTTTATTCCTGTCTTAGCCATCACTACCTCAGCCAGCTGACCGAGGAAATTGCTTTCGACATCAATGACAATCTTGGCCTTTAAAAGTATGTCCTTCACGAAATTTGCTGGGAATGGAATGAACATTTTTACGTAAAGCAGATTTGCCTTAATTCCTTCTTCAGCAAGTAGATCTATAACATCCAGTATGGGTCCTTTCTGACTTCCCCATGTAACAAATGTCACGTCTGCATTCTTATCTCCATACAGTACTGCCTTATCTTCCATTGGAATTTCTGAATCAGCTGTTTGAAGTTTTGTGAAACGCTTAACCATCATCTTGTCTCTCACTTCAGAATCTTCAGTTACATGGCCAAGCTCATCATGCTCATCTCCTGTCATCCAGAATATATCCTTTCCGAATGCACCCAGATTTGAGATTCCATTCTTTGTATCCAGATTATATCTCTTGAAGTCCAACCCGTGTACGTCGAATTTCATTGCATTTACAGGAACCTTCTTTCCGTCTATGTGTGTGATGAAGTCTGATGTGTTTGCCAGATTCTTGTCTATGAGATGGATTACTGGCATCTGATATCTCTGTGCATAATTCAATGCATTCATTGAATCGTATATGCATTCTTCAACGTCACCTGATGCAAGGACTATTCTCGGAAATTCACCATGACCTGTGTTCATGGCAAAAAGAAGATCCGACTGACCATTTCTGGTAGGAAGACCGGTACTAGGACCGCCTCTTTGATATAAAGTTACTACAAGAGGAACTTCATCTGTCCCTGCGAATGAGAAACCCTCAGCCATAAGTGAAAAACCTGGTCCACTGGTTGCTGTTGATGTTCTGGTTCCAGTAAGGGCAGCTCCTATGGCCATGGTTATTGCCGCAATCTCATCTTCTGTTTGAACTACTACAATTCCGCCTTCTTTTAGTTTAGCTGCTTCTGTATCTATCCACTTTATGTAGTTGTGCTCTTCCATTATGGTGCTTTCATCACTGGCCGGGGTTATTGGGTAATAGGTTTGCAATCTGAGGCCCCCCATCATCTTTCCTATGGCTGCCCCATCATTGCCGGTTAGCATGAATCTCTTTGGGTGTTCCAGATCTGGTAGAGTTTCGCCTGCAAGCTTGTTTTCACTGCAATAGTCATATGCTGCCTTTACTACAGCTATGTTTTCCTCTATTATGCTGTCCTTTCCTGCGAAGACAATTTTAATGCTATCGTTCATGTGTTTTATATTAACTCCAGAAATAGCAAGTGTCAGGGCAGCTCCAAGTGTGTTGAAGTATCTGGATGGAACTCCACCTGATATGGCTTTCTGAACAACTGAATTAAACGGCACTGGAATTGGAATTGCTCCTCTCGACTTCATCCATGATATAGCACCTGCAATTGTGTTGGGGAAATTGTCATCTGTTAGTGTTTCCTGGATTTTCTTTGCTGTATCTCTCATTATCATCCTTGCCTGAGAGAGTTCTGCTTTTTCTATTGCATTGTCATAGATAATTTTCGTTCCCTGTCCTACGTCTTCAAGATGCTCAAAAATGCTATCTGGATCAAGAGCAACCAGGAAATCTACAGGATATTTCAGTGATCGTGGCCTTTCGGCCTTTATTCTGACGTGGGTATAACTGTGCCTTCCCTTGATGTTTGAGTGGTATTCTCTCACACCAAAAACATAATAACCTGACTGTGCGAAGGCCCTGCTTATCATATTGGAGGATGTATCTATACCGCCACCCTGAGGGCCACCAACTGTTATGTTGATGTCAACTTTTGTCATCTGTATAGGTATTGATTCTTAATTAAAATAGTTAATTAGAGTAGTTATGAAATATGGTTTTCAGGATTTTTTTTATTGTTAAGGATATAATTGTATCATTCATAAATTAATTATTCATTGATATGATAGGGGTTTTCATGCTTATTGTTACAGGCATGCCCGGATCAGGGAAGGATGAATTTATAAAAGTTGCCAAAAGTATGGGATGGAAAGATTATCATATGGGTGATGTGGTAAGAAAATATGCAAAGATGAATAACATAGGCAACACAGATAAGGAAATTGGAACCTTTGCAAACTCTGAACGAGAACTTCATGGGAAAGATATTTGGGCTGTCCGTCTTTCGGAAGACATTAAAGATGATAGGAAGGTCATTGTTGATGGACTAAGAAACATGGAGGAATTTGATTATTTCAAAACAAGATTTCCAGATCTTGTCTTAATTGGAATTCATACTGATAGAGAGGAAAGGCTTAAAAGGATACAGAAAAGAGGAAGACCCGATGATGCCAAGGTTCTTGATCAACTCGTAAGCAGAGATGATAGAGAGTTGTCTTGGGGTATTGGAAATGCAATTTCCCTTGCAGAGTACATGATTGTGAACGATTCAACACTTGAGGAATTTAAAGAGAATGCCAGAAAGCTTCTGCTTAGGATCGAAAATGAAAGATTTAAGTGATTAAAGTCTTCTTGCATAATCAGAGATCGCACCAAAAAATATTTTTCCCACTGGGACGCCGTTCTCTCTTTTTCCCTTAGTTGAAAGCTGGTACCTGTAAAACATTCTTTCTGGATGTGGCATCAGACCAAGCACGTTATCATAATGTCCTGATATGCCGGCAATATTATCGGGAGAACCATTTGGATTCCATGGATAGCCTGAAATTTTCCCTTCAGGATCTACGTAGGTGAATATTGCCCTGCCATTTTCAACGTATTCCTCTTCAACGGATTCTGATGTGAATCTTATCCTTCCTTCCTTATGAGCGACTGGAATTTCAAATACCTGATCCCTTGGGATTTTCCCATCAAAAATCTTATTTCGTCCCGAATACTTCACCAGTACTGTTCTGCATTCAAACTTCCCACTTTCGTTAACGTCCAGGGCAAGTTCTCTCTTATCCATATCTGAAGAGGTTAGACCCATTTCTGATAACACCTGGAATCCATTACATGTGCCCAGTACGGGCTTACCCTGTTCTATCATTCCTTCTATTTTTTTACCAGCGGCTGTCTTCAATCTGATCGCAAAAATAATACCAGCCCTTACATAGTCTCCTGCTGAAAAACCACCTGGTATGAACAAAACCTGAAAATCTTCCAGATCAACTTTATTTTTTTCTATTTCGTGAATATGTACGTAACTGGGGTCAAGATTTGATTCCCTCAGCGACCGGAGGGCTTCTGCGTCATTGTTTGTCCCCTCCATCCTCAAAACTGCTGCTTTGGGGAGATTACTGTCCAAGTGCCTACTGGCCTCCCCTTCTTTCTTTAGCCTTCATTCTTAAACCGGTGTATCCACACTTTCTGCATTTTATTGCTTTAACTGAGTTTCTTGCATCACATCTCATGCAAATTTTCTTGTTTAGTCTTCTTTCTATTGATTCTGCAAACGGCATTTTTATAACCTGATGTTACCCCTATTGAATTCAAGTTATAAACTCTTTGTGAACAGTGTGTTAGTTTTATTTGTTCCTTGAACTATGAATGGAAAGGGTAATTTGGTCCACTTAATTCAGTGAACCAAATTCCAGATATTCTTTAAAATCTATATGATTCTGGGAACAATTATTTCTATCATCAGCATTAGCAAGATCAGTGTTGTAGTGAGTGAAAGAACGGCAGCTATATTCTTTTCGTCGCGGAAGTATTTAAAACGTTCATGTTTGGATACTATCATCAGGGTGTCCCTTAGGAATTGTGCACCATCAAATATTGCAAGTGGCAGGGCATTTGTGATAGCGAGAAGTATATTCACCCAGAAAAGCCAGTATATTGTATTTGTTGAAAACCAAAATACTTCATACCCCAGTGGAACAGAATACAGATGGGCAAAACTTGATGGCACGGGGGAAAGCCCGTCAAAGGGTAATGCTATTGATTCTATAGCTCCTTCGGGTCCTGAGGTGTATACAGAGGAGCCAAACACTAGAGATTTGTAATAGCTCATAGAAACGAGTCCAAGTCCACCATAGGTTATTCCAACACCTATGAAACTTTCATTTTTCATGGCCGCTGTTAGTAAGGACGGATCCTCCGTTTTATAGAATGAATAAGTTGATCTTGTTTTAAAGGACACTGTACTTTTTATTCCTTCATGGGATGCAGCAGTAAAATTTTCTAGTCCTACAGTTATTTCAGTTCCAGGACTTATTTTGTTCAGTATGTTACCAAGTACAGTTTCATTATAAACGGTCCTGTTATTTACAGAAATTATATAATCACCTAGACTTATATTTTTATAGGCAGGGTATCCTTTATAAGTTGATACTACCTGAATTCCAGCAGGTATGGAATAATTGAAGATTTTATGACCATTATAAAATGAAGCATTCAGAAGAGTACCAGGTGTTACTGAGCAGGAAGTTGTAAGATTAACCAGGCTATTGCCTTTCATATTTCCAACTGAAAGGAGCTCGCTTCCCGTGATATTGTGTGGTGTTACAGTGTTTCCAGGATATGCAGCATCAACATATGCCCCCGGGTATGTTTGAACTGCTGCATGGGACATAGCCAGAGAAAGAAAAAGGAAGCAGATTATAGCGATGACAAAGTTTACCGCTATTCCAGCACCAACTATTCTTCTTCTGATGACTGGAGTTGTTTCCGTTATCTCTTTTTCATCAGGTTCAACAAAAGCACCGATTGGAACCACAAAAAGCATAAGTCCAACTGAATTTACCTTAATTCCATGCTTTCTTGCAACAATTCCGTGAAACATTTCATGAATCACTAGAGATATTGCAAAAGCTATCAGCCCATAAACAATGGGGATTTCCGGATCTATCCCTGGAAGCGCAAGATATTCACTAACAGGTATATTTTCCTTCACCCTTGCTGTTAGTGATAGTACTGTACCAAGGACAAGCAGGACTATGCCCATTGCAAATAATATATAAACGAGTGGAATTGAAAGCCGTGAAAATAGTTTTGATTTTGAGCTTCCGGCTATCCTGTCCAGTATTCCCCTATTTTTTTTGACCTTAATCAGTAATAATATCCCTCCCATTGTTTGAAAATGCTTACTCTTGTTTATTGTTGGACGGAGGGCGATCATTGCTATGATCCATATCAACACTATTAGCAACCCTATCTCTAAATACGACATTTTTAGACTTCCGTACCCATGATGACAATCATTTCTAAATTACTTTTCCAAAAAGCATAGTAAAGTTTTGGAAAAACTCTGAACTAAAATTATAACTAAACACATAGTCTTGATTAATGAATATCCGAATTATTTTAATATGTCGTTGCCATGAATCATTATGAAGGTTACGTTGACCCATATTAAAGCAGATATAGGTAGTCTGCCAGGGCATACAACAGTCCACGAAGATGTATTGAACGAAGTTAAGAGATTTTTAAAGGAGCAGTCTAAGGGAATTATATGGGATCATTTTGTGGGTTATGTTGGGGATGACATACAGATAACCATGGTTCATGATAATGGAGTTAATGCCTCAGAAGTTCACAAACTTGCATGGGACGCATTCAAGTCAGGAACTGAGGTTGCCAAAAAGCTTGGTCTTTACGGTGCAGGACAGGATCTCCTAAAAGATTCTTTTTCTGGAAATATCAAAGGAATGGGTCCCGGAATCGCCGAAATGGATATAACTCCGAGACGAAGTGAACCATTTATAGTATATATGATGGATAAAACGGAACCTGGAGCATTCAATTACCCAATATTCAAGATGTTTGCTGACCCATTCAACACTCCTGGTCTCGTAATAGATCAAAGTATGCATGATGGTTTTAAATTTGAGGTTTGGGATATTCAGGAAGCAAAAGCTATAATGCTTAATGCACCAGAAGAGATGTATGATATAATATCCCTTATTGGAACTAAGGGCAGATACGTTATAAAAAGAGTTTACACTAAGAAAGAACACGGGAAATTGCCAGATGAAAATGTTGCAGTTATTACCACTGACAAATTGTCCTTTATAGCAGGAGAATATGTTGGAAAAGATGATCCTGCGGCAATTGTAAGAATTCAATCAGGATTACCGGCATCTGGTGAGGCGATGGAAGCATTTTCACACCCATATCTTGTTTCGGGCTGGATGAGAGGATCATTTAACGGTCCCTTAATGCCAGTAGCAATGAAAAACTCCAAAATGACCAGATTTGATGGCCCACCAAGAGTAGTTGCCCTCGGTTTTGTTTATAAGGATAAGAAATTAGCTGGTCCAGTTGACATGTTTGACGACCCAGCCTACGATAATGCCAGGAAACTTGCCAATGATATTACTGATTATATCAGGAGAATGGGACCATTTGAACCACACAGGCTCCCAGAAGAAGACATGGAATACACTACGCTACCAAAGGTAATGGAAAAACTCAAAGGAAGATTTGTACATGTTGACGCAGTTGAAAAGGGTGTGAGTAAGAATTCAACTGGCAGGGATTCGGATTAGTTAAGATGGAAACAGAAAAACACCCTTCCTGGGATCAGTATTTCATGAAAATGGCATATATGGCTGCCTCAAGGGCAAATTGCGTTAGGAGGCAGGTTGGGGCTATTATTGTACGGGATAAATCAATCCTTGCTACCGGATATAATGGACCTCCAAGTGGTGCGCAGCATTGCGATGTGGTTGGTTGCATAAGAATAGATATGGATATTCCATCCGGTGAAAGGCACGAATTATGCCGTGGTTTACATGCAGAGCAGAATGCAATAATTCAAGCTGCTGTTAACGGTGTCAGCATCAGGGGTGGGGTTATATATACCACAACTTTTCCCTGCGTGGTGTGTGCCAAAATGATAGTAAATGCAAAACTTAAGGAAATAATATATACAGAGGGTTATCCAGATGAGCTTTCAGAACTTATGCTACTTGAAAGCGATGTTAAGAAAAGAAAACTTGTGATAGAATAGTATTTTAATCAGGAGCGTATGAGCGGGTAAATAAATGAGTTCCATAATTTCCGGTCTAATTGAATACATTATTAATTTAGTTATATACGTTATTCAGGTATCAAATTATCCAGGTATATTCTTCCTTATGTTTCTGGAAGGTTTGTTACTACCAGTGCCTTCAGAAGTTGTAATGGCCTTTTCTGGTTATTTAGCCCTGAGCAATCAACTACCTGTATATCTTAGCATTCCTTCATATCTGCTGGTGCTTATAGCTGGGACACTGGGAAATGCCGTTGGAGCCAGTGCCGCGTACGCTATCGGACTTTATGGAGGAAGACCTGCCATAATGCGCTTTGGCAAATATATCAGATTGGACGAAAAATCCCTTGATAGAACAGAAAAATGGTTCAATAAATATGGAGAAATATCGGTTTTTATAACAAGACTTATACCTATTTTCAGGACATTTATATCAATACCAGCTGGTCTGGCGGAAATGAAGTTTACAAAATTTCTTTCGTTTACACTTTTAGGAACGGTGATATGGGATTCCATTCTAATATATGTTGGATATCTGCTTGGCAATAGCTGGAAAAATATACTGGGACTATTTAATGATTATACTTATATTGCTATTGTTCTTGCCTTTGTAGTTTTATTCTATGTTTACAGAGTTCTATCAAGAGGAAGTCAGAAAACAACCGTGAAAACTAACGAATGAAGTGTTATTCTTAATTTTTTAATTGCTACCTTTATAATGCAAATGATATTATTCGATTCAAAAAACTTAAATATAAGTAAGTAATACATAGTTGTCAACTAATGGTTGACAAGAGGTAATTAAGATGGTAGTAAGAAGAAGAAAAGATGATGACTGGGATGACGACTTCTTCGGAGATTTCTTCGAAGACTTTGGATTTGACTTTGATAAGGTAAATGATAGGATGAGAAGAATAATGGAAAGGATGATTAAGAATTCTGATGAACACATGATTGGACCCTATGTATATGGATTCAGCTATAAAGTTGGTCCGGATGGAAAACCATCCTTCCAGGAGTTTGGAAACATTCCTAACAGACCTTCTCTGAGCGACAAAGACGGTGAGACTGAGGTCAGAGAACCACTCACGGATATCAACTATGACAAGGACAAGGTTTACCTGACATTTGAGCTTCCTGGCATATCCAAAGAAAATATAGATCTTAAAGTATCCGAGAATGAGGTAACAATAAATGTTGCCGAAGGTTCAAGGAAGTACTTCAAGAATGTCGCCCTGGAAGAGCCAGTAAAACCTGAGAGTGCTGTGGCAAAATTCACCAACGGAATACTGGATCTGACTCTGGAGCTTGTGAGAAAGGGAAACGAGAAAGGAAAATCAGTGAAGATAGAGTAAGATGAATGACATTGATACCCTCCTGTCCATAATGGAAAATTCAACCAGGAGGGCCATTTTAAAAAAACTCCTTATGGAAGAGTCATACGGCTTGGAAATAAGTAAGAGTTTGGGAATTTCACAACAGGCGATCAATAAACAACTGGAGATACTTGAACACGCAAATCTAATCCTTTCTATGGGAGTAACTCCCAGCTCCATTGGTCCACCTCGAAAAGTCTACAGGCCAACAGGATTTTCTACACTCGTCATAGACTATACACCAACTTTCATTCAGGTATCAAAATTTGACCTGGCTGAAAAGAGTGAGCCAAGTATTCAGAATGAAGTTTCCATAGAAAGAATAAAAGAAATAAATGAAAAAATGGATGCCCTAATGAAAGAGAGGCAGAGTCTTGTTGAAGAGAAAAATAATATAATTCAGCTATTGCGTAAGAATGTTGTAGAAAGAGTAAAGGAAGGGTTTATCAGACAAATATTGGTAGAATATCTGGAAACGCTGAATGAAGAAGAGGTTTCTAGAACCACCGGCATCCCGGTTGAGATTGTCGGGAAAATTGTTGATGACTTTCTCGGATAGTTATTTATTTTTTTATCATTCTTGTGAAGTATCTTGTTAAGGATTTATGCACTTTCTGTGGTAAGATGATATCAATATCAAAGAAATTTTTGAAGTATTCTAAATTTTCCATATTATCTGTTACGATACATGCTCTGGACCCCGTTTCAAGGAATTCTGACATCTTTTGAGCAGCCCTGAAGTAAAATTCTGATCTCTCCTTTGATATGTGAGAATTTCTTCCATATGGGAAATCCGTTACTATTCCACCATATTTTTTATCAGATTGAAACTCCAAAAAGTCCGTTTTAATTATACTGAATTCTCTGATTCCAAAGTACTTGAGATTCATCCTGGCTCCGATTACCATTTCGTTGAGAATGTCAATGCCTTCTACCCTATATCCCTTTAGACCTGCCTCCATAAGAATTCCACCTCCTCCACAGAAAGGGTCCAGAAGTGTTGAACCATGTGGAAAATAACCCATGTTAATCAGGAAAGATGCGAAGGCTGGATCCATGGAAACAGGTGAGAAAAATGGTCTAAGGGGAGCCTTTCTTTTTGCCTTTTCGAGATTATTTCTTGAGTATTTCTGCGTGCATATGTACCATTTATCCAGATGGTAGGCCAGAACTACAAAATCAGGATTTGAAAAGGATACACGTCCTATTCCTCCCAGCAGTTGCCCTATTTCCTTTTCCTCTGATGTGCCGTGGCACTTATGTGAGTCTATGACTCTTACATAGAACCTCCCTTCTGGTAGTAAAACTTTGGAAATATCTGAAAACTGTTCTGCTATACCTAATACTTGCCCAGCTCTCTTTACAAATGCAAGTCCATTCAGATCATGAAATCCCTCTGCAATGAATATTCCCTGACCCATTTCTCTTACTGCGATAGAAGATGCTCTTTCAAACGTACATAAAAGCTCTTCCCTAGCGAAATTATACCGTCCTATCTCTGTTTCTATAATTAAAAAATTTTTTGATTCCAACCTGGAACAACTGATTTAATTATCACTTGGTTTGTTCTTATTCAGTTCTGGTACCCCAATTTGCGAATCATCGTTTTTCTTTAGTTCTTTGTTCAATTCATTTGAAAGGTTTTCAAAAACCTTGCTTAATCGCTTAATCGATCTTTTAACCGCGGCCTGCGGCTTTCCAGATTTCACCTTAACATACACTCTAGGATTATCTATTACAGGGTGCTTTATGTAATATCTTGATTCTGTAACCTGTTCATCTTTTTGAATTTCCTCAACAAGAGGTCTTAGTAGTGTATTGTCATAGTTCATTATTTCAAATGTTATTGAATCTTTCTGCTTCTCAACAATACTTATTTTGCTTTCCATCGACATGATATTAAAAACGCCGTATTAAAAATTAGCATTTGCTTATTACTATAAGTAGATTAATTTTTTGGTTTATTCTTTATTTCCCAGTATGAATCCTCAACAGCAGTATTTATTTTGTCTATGTAACCATTAAGTTTCATAATTTCCTCAAACTGGATGATAAAGGTTATTGTGTTTGTTGTTCCATTTTTCTGAGTGAAATAGGTGTTTATTTCATCAATATTTAGATCATTCACAATTTTATCCTTTTGTTCCATGAATTTAGTGATAACTTCCCTTGCATTTACGTCGGCAGGAATTGTTGTGTTGAATTCATATTTTACCTTCCTTCCTTCATTTAGCTTCGTGAATATTGAACTGCCAAAAAGAATGGTGTTCGGAATAAGTATACTTCTGGAATTAGTCAATTTTACTCTGGTATAGAGGGTCTTTACATCCTCTACTCTTCCAGTTAATGTTTCTGGAAACATCCATGAAAATATTGAAATGGATTCATCTGGTTTTAGGAATCCCCCCGCTGTAACCAGCAATCCAGAAAGTAAACTTGAAACGACAGATTGTACTGCGAAACCAATAACAACACCTCCGATTGCTCCTCCGACAAGTGCCCCTTCGAGGTTTACTCCGGCGTATACTAGGAATGCAGTTATGGCCAATGCATAAATCACTATACGCAGGATGATATATATTCCGTTGAGATTCCTCTCCCCGTTACTTCTTAATGTCAGTTGATTAAGTAATCTCTTTGTTATTCTAAGCAAAACGAAAGCTACTATGATTATTATCAGTGCTACGAAGGCATCTTTTACATATATGTCATCTTTGACAGGTATGTTAAAAACACTGGCTATTTTAAGATAATAATATTCAAATGCATATACTACAATCACTGCAATAACTATTGAAACAACAGATTTTGATAGTGATCTTCTTTCCTGTGTATTCACGTAACATTGAATTGGACTTTATACAAAGTCTTTTTTGATCTTTTTAAATTTCTAATTATTTTTCACATTTCCCTATTGCCCTAGGAATTTCATAGCAAATCTAAGCAAAAAGGGTATCTTTCTCTTCATAACTACTGGATCAGATTTTTCCCCCAATTCATTTTTTATAGACTCTATTATCTTCCCATAACTGTCAACTTGATCAATTAGGCTCAGTTTTTCTGCCTCCTTTGCAGAGTAAATTCCGCTGTTACCAACTTCAGAAGCCTGTTCATCACTTAGATGCCTCTTTTCTTTTACAATAGTCATGAAGAAGTCATAGATTTCAGACAGGATCACATTCTGTCTTAGAAGATCTTCTTCGGTAGATTTTTGAAATGGGTTCATAGATGCTTTTTCTCTTCCCTTGCTTAGCACATTTACTTTCACGCCTATTTTATCAAGTAGTTCACTCACATCAGGAGACATGGAAATCACTCCCACCGAACCAATGAGTCCAGTGTGAATGGAGTATATTTTTCTTGTTGCACATGCAATCATATATGCCCCTGAAGCTGCAGTACCCGTAACCACGGAAAAAACGGGTTTATTTTCATTGAGGTGGCTCACTGCTTCATAAATAAGCTCTGATGCGCTTGCGCTCCCACCTCCTGAGTTGATGTCGAGAATCACCCCTTTTACATTTTTATTTCTAAGTGAAGCATCCAGCTGCGATTTTATACCAGCAAAGGTATTTTCTCCAATTGTTCCACGTAAATTAATGGTTATTATCATCTACCAATGATCGGTATTTCACTATTAATATTCTCTTGATCAAAAATTTAATAAAATATTCATATTGGATAGAAAATAATAATTTCGCCTTTCC
The DNA here is from genome assembly GCA_021810575.1 of Thermoplasmata archaeon. Next base: position 211 of record JAJZIN010000011.1, on the reverse strand, counting down.
TCGAAGAAAATCCGAAATTTTCTTAAACAATTGTTGTAAGTAATTCTAAAAATTATAATACAAAGAAATTATTTCTAACCGTAAAACAGATTAATATAATAGGTGATTAAATGAAAATTCCTGATAGAGTGGTAATTCTTGGAGACAAGGAATCAGCTGTAATGGCTGCAAATAAGCTTGCAAATCGTACAAACAAGAAAGAAATCGAAAT
>JAJZIN010000062.1 GCA_021810575.1 Thermoplasmata archaeon | reverse complement strand
CCTACGGAAGCAGATCTTGAGTCTGCCGCCTTTGACCTAGCTCGGCAACCTCCGCTTCTATTTCCCAAGCCGTTATATTTACTCCCAATTTAAGACTTTTTGAAGGAAGTTGTTTAAGATGACCTTGAAGCAGTATAAATCAATTCGAAAATAAGATTAACATTAGTAATTAATCATTATGCATAATGATAGTGTGGAATATTTTTAAACGTTTCCGGCATCATCAGGATCATGAACATATTTGGTAAGGATTTAATTCTGTATCCTCAGGAACCATCCTATAAAATAAGAAGTAAAAATTTCCGAAATTATAACCTTGATGACATTGACAAATTCTACCTGCCAGAATCTATAACCCAGATTGAAGGTTATAAGAATATCCCACCAGTTTCCTTTATTGAGGATGATAACAGAGGAGCCATAAGACCTGAACCTGTTTGTACAGTAGATCAAACTGATTTTTTTCTTTCAATAAAGGGTGTTGGGTCAACAGTTGACCCATATTCGCTTGAACCACTTAATACATACAGTATAAGTGATCTTACAGAAAACCCTGAATACAGGAAGAAGATAGAAAATTCTGGATATCGTGGTAATAGATTTATCACAGGAGAGACATGGCTTAGGGGGTCTCCATACGGCGGCCAGGGACTGGAACTAGCCAGAATTGCAATGAATACTTCGGAAATGGCAGATCCAACTTCCATTAATGGGTTTAGAATAGCTCCAGTTATTGGGATAGTATCAATGGAGAAGGAACTTCAGGAAAGAATAAGAGAACTTTACTGGTACAGAAAATATAATGGAGACTTTGTTCAGGAAATACGTTTGATGCCTTCCAATATAAGATTATATTTCCATGCCACAAGCACAGTTGGAAATAATATCAGCAAGGTGTTTGAGATGTTCAACATTAATGATAACCGTACTTCTACAGAATTTATGGTGAATTTTATGAAATCTGGTTTGGCAGCCCTTACAGCTTTTTCAAGAACACTTAAAAAAGAAGATGACAGGATCTATTCAGGACTTGATTTCTTTGATGTATGGCTTGATAAGGATGCTGTTTTATCATCTGATGGTACCATTTTCTTTGTTGATCTTGAGGGTGTAGAAAGAAGATACGTCATGGAAGAGAAAATAGGAGAGACCATAACAGATCAATTTTACAGATCACTTTACGAATTGATGTATGCTTACACAAGAATTGATGAAGAGAGAATAAGGAGATTTGGTACACCAATAGAAAGAAGAATGCAGTTACAATCCATTCTCGAAATGGCAACCGATGGAGACAAATATATAGAAATAGATGAAAACAACGGAAGGGTTGACCTCATAATTAAGAACGCTCTAAAATATGATAATTTAAATAGCAGTTTTACTATGCTAAATAAGGTGAAATAGATTAAATCTCTGGAAATTTACAACTTTCTGAAAGAAACGTCCATGGGAAAACTGGATGTGGCAATAGATTCACAAAGTTTGAATTATTTAAAGGAACAGAATTATCTGAACGTATACAGCAAGGATGATTATAATGGATTGAAAAGTGAGGTCTCACAAATGGAGAATTTATCCAGCCAGATTTCATCTGAAAAGGAGCAATTTCAGAAAGAAAGGTCGGAACTGGAAGAAAAAGAACGGAAGGAACATTCAATAAGATTCCATCTTGAAAAAAAAGATAAAAAAAAGGAACTGGAAATGGACGTCAAAAAGCAGGAAACAGAAGTTCAGGATGTTTATAATATAGAAAAAACACAGGAAGAAAAACTCAATCAGTTGATGGCTAAGAAATCGCTTCTCAATAATCTCGTGCCATATAATGAAGTGTACATTTACCTTACTGATAAGGGAAAAGTGTGTGTACATGATCTTGCATTAAGACTGTATAGATTTTCTGATGAAGATTTCACAAATTATGAAAAGGACATGTCAACCACATTAAATCAGCTTAACGATATAGTCAAAACCAGTAAGATTTATTATACTTATCTTGAAGGCATTATACCAGATGTTGAACAGAAATCTACGCTTCTTAGCACAGCCATTGGCTTGGCCAAATTCAGAGATGATGTGACATCCATGGAAAATAAGTTTCGCAGTATATATCAAGAGATGGGTTCATTTACAAAAAACATAGAAAATCGGTTGATGGCAACGGAAATACTTACAGGATCTGGTAAAGATGTTGCCTCAGATATGGATGAGTTTAAGGAAGTGTTCAAAAAGGTAAGACATGAAAGTCATATTCCGAGGGAATCAGCAACAGCAGTAGCAGCGATTATGTATCTTTCCAGAAGATATGATGGAACATATCCCTTTGAGAATTTGGATGAATTCAGGAAGTTAACGCCATCATACGAGTCAGCAGCAATTATGGCTTCAATTAACAAGGATATAAATGATACCAGAAATAAGTTTGTGAAAATGAGGCAAATTTTTTCCCAATGGGGATACGATGAATCAGAAGATATGGAGTTGTCTTCTGCTTACGTTGCCATTTCAGAATTACAGCCCGATGAAATAAAGGATAAACTTTCAGTGATAATTGATGCCATTAAAAATTACCTTGAATATCCTCTGGTTGCTTCTACTGTTGTGGCTACAGTCCCGGTCATGGAATCAAATGAAACTCTGGATCTTCTTTCAAAGGCGTATAATATTCTGGAGAATAGTGTTTCAGGATTTGAAAGGTCAGAGATAATGGCAGCCGCAGTAAGTCTGGTACATGGAATCAGAAATGAGTTAATTACCAACGTTGATTCAAAGGCACCTGTTATGAATACTCCATACCATTTCTACTATATGCCCTCACCATTCCTGTTTCCGTTCTTCATGCCAATGCTTATGGTACAGGGTTGCTACTATTCCACATTCAGTGGTATCGGAGGAGTTCATCCGGCACATATACACTCAGTAGGTGGATTTTCAGGATGATGAGTAAAAACATCATTTCAGCCTTTGTATTGATTATTTTTTTGAGTTTAGCTATTCCAGCCATCCATATACAGGCAGAGCCACAAAAGGGTACTTATTTCAACTATGATGAATATATTCAGGTAAATGCTGGTAAGGGAAATTACAGTGGCTATTATGGTAATGCATGGATAAACGGAACTGAATCCGTTACACAGTTATTGCACAATGATAGAGTCTCAATGAATTACAACTATTCCTGTGCAATCAGATCCAGTGATTATAATTATTTCAATAACCAGATGGCCAGAGGGAACTTCACATTTTCGACCTATAACTGCAGCTATACATACAGCACAGATAATGAAACTGGTTACATAAATCCACATGTTTGGTTCTTTACAAATGTATCTATTCCCGTGAACTCTGAGAAACAGGTTCTAAATACTAACATGAAAGTTGTATCTACAGATTACATCTATTCACCAGGTGGAACTAATGGGCAAATTACAACCATATTCCTTCAGGGAAATGGAACCTATGTAAGGAATGATTCATACGGGATCTTTAATGCAACCTATACGTGGGATGCCTATTATGATAAATCTTCTGGATTCATAGTTGCCTATGACTACAAAGAAGTTGATTCAAATGGCCAGGGAGATGGATTTACATGTTCAAATACCCTATATGTCAAGGATTCAAGTTATGGAGTAAGCATTTCAACGACACATTTGAATCATCAGAAGTCATCACCTTTTCCATATTTCTATCTTGCAATAGCCCTAGTAT
>JAJZIN010000061.1 GCA_021810575.1 Thermoplasmata archaeon | reverse complement strand
GCTGGTATGACTGGAATATGGATGAAGATAAGCAGAATCTTTACAAATTCGTTAAGAAAGCCATAGCTTTAAGGCGATCAAACCCCGTTCTTGCCAGAAAGAATTTTTTCAGAGGGGATCTTGTAGCTGGGACAGAAATGAAGGATGTTGTCTGGCTTGACAAAAACCTTGAGGAACTTAAAATTGAAGATTGGAAGAATCCATCACTTAAGCATCTTATGGTGTGGATAAATGGGGAATACACGAGTGAGGTAGAATATTCTTACAGGAAGATTACAGGTGGTGATCTTTTACTGCTGTTCAATTCATCGGATAGCGATATCATGTTCAAGCTTCCAAATGATACTAAAAAATGGGAACTCTATCTGGATACAAACATCCTGAACATGGACACACTTCCAATAAGGCTTGATTCACCTCAATACCTTCTGAAGGCAAGGGGTTCAGCCATTTTGAGAGAGATAGTTTAGTAAAACAGTATTAACCTGTGTTTCTTATTCTCAACCTGTTTAGAAACGAAAAAAGCCACTGAATTTTTCCATTGTGCCTCTTCCTCGAAACAATTTTATAGGCCACATCACCGATTCCAGATATCTTTAACAGGAACAAGGCAGGCAAAAGAGGAAACAGAATCGTCACTTTCCCTGTAAGGTTGAAAATTGCATCAAATCCTATGTCAGTATTTCCATTCTCATCTTTTAGAATTAATTCATTTGAATTTTGGAAAGGTGTGCCAGTCATAGGAATTGTTTCAATGCCACTTCCCCTGATCAGATCGGTTGAAAATCTACATAGCTCGCATCGATCATCATAAAAAATTTTTGTAACATGTATTTCTGGATGCAGCGAGTTTTTCTGTTCATTTTCAGATTTCATTAATATCTATTTCATTTCTCTGGGCTTCGGAATAGTATAATCTCCCCTGTCTCCACTATAATAGTTGAAGTTTGCTCCGCATTTGGGACAGGTATACCTTGTTACCATGTATGAATTGAAAGTCCATTGTTTATTCTCCTTTATTCCATCAGTATTACCACATACCGGGCATTTCATGAAATAACATGCTATTCTTCCTTAAAATTTTTGCCAGAATCTTGATAGTACTATTTTTCAAAAATCCAAAATTTTCTAATAATGGTAGCTTTTAGTGCAATCTTATTCAGGAATTTCACTTCAGCTAGTTGTCGGTAAAATTTAAAATTGCAGTCTTCCATTACCTATCTGGTAAGTCTATTGGAAAAGTGTGTATTTTGCAGTAATGTTGTAACGGGAAAAGATGCTCACATATTTTACAGAACCAGTACTGTTATAGGATTCATGGACAAATATCCTGTAGAAGAAGGACATGTGCTTATAATTCCCAGTAAACATTATGAAAACATCTTTGACATAGATAGTGAAGTGTACCTGGAGATTCAACAGGCCGCAAAAAAAATTGCGTCAGTTCTTAGAGATGTATTCGAAGCAGATGGAATTAACATAGGCCAGAACAATGGAGAGTGCGCAAGACAGATGGTAATGCACTATCACCTTCACATAATTCCAAGGCACTGTGGAAGGGAAATTGGCTGGAACAGGTTGCAACAGTCAGAGGAAGAGTTAGAAAATGATTGTAGAAGAATAGAAAAGAGATTAAATGAGATTAATAATATAGATTAACATAATAGGATGGGAGGAAATTAAAATGTACAGTTTGGATGAATTATACAATAAGGCATTACAGTTAAAGAATAAGGGAATGTCAGATAAGGAAATTTCCACAGAATTACATCTCTCGGTTAATACTGTCACATGGCTTCTGGCCAGAGACTTTACGAAGCAGAAGAACGTTCAGGACGTGAAGATAGGCTGGAGAAGTGTTGGCGTCTATGGGAACAGGATAGCAAATCTATCACAGATAATGCTGGATATAATTGAGGAGGAATCTGCAGATGGAGATTATGAGACCGACTCTATACTAGGAATCACGGTTAACGGGATACCCTACGCAACCATGATTTCCTATTTCCTTGACAAGGAACTGATTATATACAAGCCCCACCCCTCAAGAAAGGATGGCTATTTCAGCAGTAACTTCGCATCAGTCAAGGGTAAGAAAATAATTGTAATAGACGATGTATGCAGTACCGGCGAAACCCTGAGAAGAACAATCAAGGATATAAGGGAAGAAGGTGGAGAAGTAAAACTTGCCATAGTGATAGCATCTAAAATGCAGGAAGATGAAATCGATGGGGTAAGGCTGAGGTCTTTATTCAGGGCATCTTTAATCGGAAAAGAATGATTTAAATGTACTGGGGTCAATCATTAATTCATGAACTAAAAGGAAAGCAGAAGGTTTCTACCGGAATATCTCCATCGGGTCCAATTCATCTGGGAAATCTTAGAGAAATTCTAACAGGGGATATAATATACAAGAGTCTTCTGATGGATGGTAAGGAATCTGAATTCATATATCTGGCAGATGACATAGATCCATTGCGAAAGGTATATCCGTTTCTTCCCGAATCATATAAAGAGCATGTGGGCAAACCACTCAGGGATATACCGGCTCCCAGTGGAGATGGTACCTATTCAGAATTCTATCTTAACCCCTTTCTGAAAGCCCTGAAGTCGCTGGATGTTAAGCCTCAGGTAATAAAAACCGGAGAACTTTACAGAGACGGCAAGTTTGGAGAAATCATAGAGAAGGTCATAGAAAAGAAGGATGAAATAAGGAAAATACTGGAGACCATATCTGGAAGGGAACTGGAACCAGAATGGTTTCCATACAATCCAAAGTGTTCAGTTTGTGGAAGGATTAACTCAACCACTGTTACAGGTTATAGTGACACCAAAGTTTCGTATTCCTGCAAATGCGGAAACAATGGTGAAAGTGATATATATCACGATGATGGCAAACTTCCATGGAGGATCGAATGGCCTGCAAAGTGGAAAATATTAAAGGTTACAATAGAACCATTCGGGAAAGATCACGGAACAGTAGGGGGATCATATGACACTGGAAAGGAAATTGTGGAAAAGATTTTTGAATATCCGGCACCATTGCCACTTATTTATGAAAGGATATTACTTAAGGGAAAGGGAGCAATGCATTCTTCCACAGGGGTAAACATACCAGCCCAGGAAATACTCAGTTTTGCACCTCCTGAGATTGTTAGGTATATCATGGCAAGAGTCCCGGCAACTAGGCATATAGAATTTGATCCGGCACTTGGTTTCCTCTCAACAATGGATGAATTCGAGCGTCTGATGAAAATGGAGCAGGATAAAAACACAACTGAAGAACAGCACTGGATAGCAACTCTATCAAAGGCAGGTAGACCTTATGAAACAGTTCCTGATTACAGGCATCTGACCACACTGGTACAGATATATAGTTCTGAGGAGAGAATAGGGGAAATACTCAGATCTGAGGGAAAGGATCAGGATCCAGATATACTTAAAGAAACAATTGACATGGCAAGAATCTGGGTACATAACTATGCTCCCGAAGCTTCTAAATTTTCCCTAAAGAATACAGATGATCCAGTAAGTATTAATGAGGATGAGAGAAAAATGTTATGTGATTTCAACAGTAAACTAGGAACACTGGATTCATGGGAGCCGGAAAAAATCCATGAATGTGCAAGGGAATCAATTGGTAATTCAGGTATGCAGCCGGCGGATGGATTCAAGGTGATTTACAGGGTACTTATAGGTAATGAAAGAGGAC
>JAJZIN010000060.1 GCA_021810575.1 Thermoplasmata archaeon | reverse complement strand
CAGAATCTGAAGGCAATAAGAAAAGCATCTGAAGCACACAACCTTGAACAAAAGAAGCCGGCTGAAAGTGAACCGGTTACTGAGGAAGTTAATCAGGAAGGCAGTCAATAATGGCAGCAGAAAAAACCCTTATTTTAATAAAGCCAGATGGAGTTAAAAGGAGATTATCTGGGGAAGTAATTAAAAGGCTTGAGCAGAAAGGAATAAACATCAAAGGTCTCAAGTTAATGAACTTAAGCAAGGAGAAAGCGGAGAAACATTATTCAGTGCACAAGGATAAACCATTTTTCAAGGATCTTGTTTCTTATATAACAAGTGGTCCCATAATAGCAATTTTGGCGGAAGGGAACAACGCCATATCAGTAGTAAGAACTCTAGTTGGCGCAACTGACGGTTCAAAGGCATCACCAGGCACAATAAGAGGAGATTTCTCAATAAGTATCGATAAGAATATCATCCATGCATCAGACTCAACTGAATCTTTCAATCATGAGTATCCAATATTCTTCAATAACAGTGAAATCCTTGATTTTGCCTATGGGGATGAAAATCTTTTCTGAGGTGTAATATTATTGTATGGAAACACTCAGACAGCCAATTGTGTGCGTACTCGGGCACGTAGATCATGGTAAAACAAGTATTTTAGATTCCATCAGGGGAACCTCCCTCATGAAGAAAGAGTCAGGAGGTATAACGCAGAGGATTGGTGCAACTGAGATCAGCATCCAGCGGATAGTTGAGATTTCAGGAGGCAAGGTTTCCTCAAAAATGTTTAAAATACCGGGGCTTCTATTTGTGGACACTCCTGGCCATGTTGCTTTTGCAAATATGAGGGCAAGGGGAGGGGCTCTTGCTGATATAGCCATACTTGTAATAGATATAAATGACGGCATTATGCCACAGACTGTTGAGTCAATAAACATTCTCAGGAAATTTAAAACACCATTCATAATAGTTGCCAATAAGATAGATACACTGGCTTATTTTATCAAGCCAGCAAACACCAACTTCTCAGAATTTCTCAAGGAGCAAAGACAGGAATATATAGATGAGTTGGACAACAAGCTATATGCCATAATAAATCAGTTATACCAGCATAACCTGACAGCAGATAGATTTGATAGAATAACTGATTTTACAAAGAACATTTCCATAGTTCCTTCAAGCGCAAAATATTCCATAGGTACACTGGAGATACTGATGACCATATCGGGATTGGCGCAAAGATTTCTCACATCTTCCATTGCACTGGTAAACAGCATAGCAAAAGCAAGTGTTCTGGAGATCAGAAGGGAAGAGTCACTGGGAATGACACTGGATTCCATTCTTTATCAGGGAAAACTGAGAACAGGGATGGCTGTCTATGTAAACACACTTGAAGGACCGAAGGAGACGAAAATCAAGGCTCTTTTCACAAATGTATCCTCAAAATCAACCAAGGTCACGGAAAGAAATATGGTGAGCTCAGCTTCAGGGGTAAGAATTGCAATTTCAGATAAACTGGATGTGATACCAGGCACAACCCTAATAGAAGCCAAGGGTGATATTGATTCCATAATCAAAGAATTGCAGGAGGAGAGCCAGGTTAGTATAGAACTGGATGAACACGGAATCACACTGAAAGCAGACACTCTCGGTTCACTCGAGGCAGTAGCATTTGAGCTTGGAACCCGTGGGATCAAGATTCGCTCCACCCAGATAGGCGAGATAAGTAAGAGAGACCTTATTGATGTTTCTACACTTCCAGATCAGATGGATAGGATCCTCGCTGGATTTAACGTTGATCTTTCAAGTGATGCCAGGAATAACTTAATGAATTATGATGTTGCGGTTGTTGCATCAAAAGTTATATATTCACTTATTGAAGATATTGAAAAATGGTTGAGAAACAAGAAGGAAGAGATGGATGAGGAAAGCAAGCAGGGTATGCCAATTCCGTCTAAGCTTGTTATAATGCCAGAATACATTTTCCGTGCTGCAAAGCCGATCATAGTTGGTGTTAAGGTATTATCCGGCAGGATAAAGGTTGGTGACAACATGATACGAGATGATGGAAAGTATGCCGGTACCATAAAGAGCATAAGGGATGGAGAAGTCTCCAAGAGATTTGCGGAAGCAGGACAGGAAGTTGCAGTGGCCATTGATGGTGTTACCCTCAACAGGCAGATATCAGCCGATCAACCAATCTATGTTGACATCACCGAAGACGTGGTGAAGAAACTCAGGGAAAGGTCACTGGATGAAAAGACAATGGAAACACTGGAGGAAATCATTAAAATCAAGAGGAAGGAGAATATATTCTGGGGAACCCGGGTATAGAACTCCGGCTCACTAATTTCGAGACAATATTCAAATTCCCAGCATGTTCATTCAATTTTCCGCGCATTTGCAAATACATGTTAAATAAGAGAATTTCCTGACACGGAAAAACATGTGGATGATTCATAAGAATATCAGGATAATAGTGATAATCAGGATGATCAGGCTTCCAGACATGGTAAAGTTGTTATACGATGGAGAATAATTAAAGGCAAAATCAAGAAGGGGAAGTAAAATTCCCCCCTTTATAACTGTACTTCCTGTTATGATTCCTGCAACACTTTTCGAATCTTTCTTTCGAATTGAACTTCTTATGACAACGATCTCTGGAATTGAACCTAGAATTCCCGGTATTATGTATCCTGAGTTAACCTCACCTATGTTGAGATAGATTCCCATGGATGCTGTACCCCTGGATAGATAAACTGAAAAAACCAAGATGCAGGCTGTAAAGAAGATAAGTTGCAGAATATTTATCCTGCCAGCCTTATCATCGTTCCTGTCTACTTGGACCTTTTCAACTATATCTTCTCTGCCAAGGTAGTAGAAGGTGAAGAGAGAAATACTTATGGTTGCAACAGTAAGGAGTAATGTTGCAATTAATCCTTCTTCTTTAAGTAATAACAGGAGAAGAATGTATGATGGCACTATAAGTATGAATGGGGCATATTTTCTGTCAATCCTTGTTCTTGAGAATTTTATCACCACAAGAAAAATCATAAGGGTCACAACAACAGACCCGACAAGTGTACCTATGGATATGCCAGGATATCCTTCGGCCACCGATGTACCTGATACGGCAATTTCATCAAAACTTGTAAGAAACGAGAATAGTGTGAGTCCATAAAATAAACCGGGCTTTTTTCCGGTGATCGTTTCAATTCCTTCATATAACTCGTCAGAACTCATGTCGAGTCCAAAGATGATTGCTATAATCAAAATTATGTTTATCAGGGGTTCCCTGGTAAAAAAAATGACAGAACCAGCTATAAATATTATGAATAAAATTAGAAAATTGTTTTTACGGTTCATTACCAGCTTTAAACGAACTGAGTTGCAGCTGGCTGTGGTGCATTGCTTACTGTCACCTTTGAACCACGTTCATGCTTTACGAACTGAACTTCTTTCGGATTCAACTTTTCCTTAATGTACTGAAAAGCCACATCTGCCTTTTCTGGATCTCCACATGTAAATAGATCCAGGGCAATCATTCCGTATTCAGGCCAAGTGTGGAAAGATATATGCGATTCTGCAAGCAAAACGATCCCACTTGCCCCTACTGGCTCAAATTGATAATAATCTGACGAAATTTTTGTGAGGTTACCGACCCTGATGGACCTCTCAATTATCTCCATCAAATTCTCTTTTCGCTCCAGAAGCTCTGGTTCTATACCATACATGTCTGCTAGAATATGAATTCCCACGGCCACCTTCATCGTCCTCCATCATTGCA
>JAJZIN010000059.1 GCA_021810575.1 Thermoplasmata archaeon | reverse complement strand
CTACAGAAAATGCACTGTTAAGCAGGTACATTATGTAAACTATATCCTCTGTAGCATTGTATTTATCAATCAGAAAAACAGGGTAGGGCGTGAAGAATGTTTGAAAACCAACCATGAGCAAACCACATAGGATTATGTATAACATGAGCGAACTGCTTGTTTTTACACCTTTCTTTTTTCCGAAAAGTTTTACGATATGTATTACGTAAGATGGTGCATACCTTGTTCTTTCAAAACCCCTCACTGAGAATATATTCTGTATCCTTGACCTTCTTATTTTTGTGGATGATTCCTTAAGGAGAAAATAGGCAAGTATGAAGGCTATGAGGTAGATGAATGCAGAAATAAGATAGATATTCTTCAGTATTTCAATGGATGAGGGATTTCTAACAACAATAACAAGTCCGAGTGTAAGTCCAACCACCGTTCCTACTGTAGAAATTGCACTGAACACGGCCACTGTCTTGGACCACTGGCTCTCAATTTCATTCTCTATAACGAGCAGTGTTGATACAGGCACAGAAGCCATGGCAAAAAACTGATAAACCACAAGTATCCCTATGTAGTCAAGTATGTTCGTGGTAAACATAATGAAGAATAGAGAAAGGAATGAGCCCATGAAACCTATAAGGATGAAAACTTTCCTCTTCCTCACATTATCCGATATATTTCCCCAGAGGATCAGGGCAACGACAGAAGACAGGGATGAAAGTGATGATGCGATACCCACGAAGACAACGTTCTGCCTGAAATAAAGTGAAATGAAAAGTGGAATCATAGGGGTAAGAAGTCCCGCCGACATATTGGAAAAAATGTAAGCTAGATACCACAAACGCCACCTCCTGCTGTAGCTTACCGGATACTCCTTCTGTTCGACCATCAGGTCACTTTTTGACCCTATGAACCTTTAGTTTAAATTTTTTTACCTAAAATCCTCCAATTCAGCGACTGGAACAGATGCCCTATTAACCCTGTTCATAATTGAGATAAAGTAACCTTTTTCTTCAAAACTCTCAATTATACCCTCCTGATAGCCAGTTTCATCCAGTTTTCTCAGGCAGTGGTACAGATTACTGGAAATGGAAACCGGATCACTGCGACTCCCAAGGATGAGTTTATCTCCACTAATCATCTTTCCAAGTTCTGAAGATACTATGGGCAGGATATTCTTCCTGTTTTCAAGCACACTGAGCAGTTTATTCGGATCTGCCCTGTAAACCTTTTTAGAGGGGGAATAGTGCCTGTATTTCATTCCAGGAGACATGATTCTTTCCCCAGTTTTTGCATATTCTACCTTTCTGAATATCAGGAGAAGATCATCTTCAGTATAGGCACCCGGCCTCAGGATCGTGCACTTTTCTCCCTCTGGCAGGATCACCGTCGATTCTATTCCAATTCTTGATTTACCGGCATTGTACATCAAATCAACCCTGTTCCACAGTTCATCCTTAACATGTGAAATAGATGTAGCACTGGGCCTTCCTGAAATGTTGGCACTGGGAGCAGCAACTGGAAGATCCGCTTTCCTTATGAGGTCTCTCGTGAAATTGCAGTCAGGTATTCTCACTCCAATGGTATCAAGACCTGCACTTGCAACGGATGAAATCATCTCCTTCTTCTTCACAATTACGGTCAGTGGACCGGGCCACAATCTTTCAAGTTCCTCCGCTTTTTCAACTCTATCCCAGTAACTGTATCTGTTAAGACTACTGGTGTCGCTTAGGTGAATTATTAGTGGATTATCCTGTGGTCTTCCCTTTGCAGTGAAAATCCTGGAGCATGCGGAATCAGAAGTTGCATCGGCACCCAATCCGTAGACAGTTTCTGTGGGAAAGATTACTGTACCTCCCTTCTTAAGAACTTCTATGCCTGGCTTAAGGGTTTCAGGATCGTAGTCAGTACAGTCAGTATCTATTATTATGCTCATAAAACCTGTACCGTAATTTTTTATATATAATCATTCTATGGAATCTTATGAAAAAGATATCAGGATATGATATACATTATAAAATAGACGTTGAAAAACTGAGATTTTCAGGGCATGAAACCATATCCGGGGAATCAGACAAATCTATATGGTTGAATTATTCGGGGATAGCCATAGAGAGTTTCAAGGTGAATGGAAAGGAAACTCCATTCGAAACAGATCAGGAAGAACAGTTGATTAAATGCCTGGTACCATATGCTGGTAAATTTGAAATTGAGATATATTTTTCAGGGAAGATCGATGAGAGTCTCAATGGAATATACTATTCCAGAGAAAATGGATTTGTATTCGTCAGTACACAGTTTGAAGCCACAGGTGCCAGATATGCATTTCCATGTGTTGACAATCCAGAATTCAAGGCAGAATTCAGGGTAACCATGGATATTCCATCCGATTATGATGGTATTTCAAACATGCCTCCTGAAAAGATAGAGGACCATGAAGGCAGAAAGATAATCACATTTCAGACAACACCAAGAATGTCGACATACCTTCTTTACATGGGGGCTTCAAGGTATGACATAGTGGAAGGAAAACACGAGGAAAAACCGATCTATCTTGCATCTGCAAAGGGAAAGATACAGGCAAGCAATATACCCATAGGCATGGCTTCTGACACACTGACATTCTTCGAGGACTACTTCGACATAAAATACCAGCTGCCCAAGCTACACCTCATAGCTGTTCCTGAATTTGCTTTTGGAGCAATGGAGAACTGGGGTGCGATCACTTTCAGGGAAATAGAGTTGATGGTAAATGAGAGTACAAGTTCAGCCATTCTCAAGAGGGTTGATGAAGTAATCTCACATGAACTTGCTCACCAGTGGTTCGGTGATCTGGTCACGATGAAATGGTGGGATGATCTGTGGCTCAATGAAAGTTTTGCAACTTTCATGAGCTATAAGGCACTTGAACATAAACATCCAGAGTGGGAAATTATGGGCGAGATGGTAACAGGAGAGACAGGTGGAGCAATGACGGGAGACAGCCTGAGGAATACCCACCCAATTCACGTAGATGTGAAAAATCCTGATGAAATATCACAGATCTTCGACGAGATAAGCTATGGTAAAGGCGGTAGCATTCTAAGGATGATCGAAGCTTTTGTGGACCCGGATAATTTCAGAAACGGGGTGAGAGCATACCTTAAGGAGCACAGTTTTGGCAATGCTGTAGGACAGAATCTCTGGGAATCAATAGAGAAAGTTTCAAAGAAACCTGTTTCAAAGATAATGGATGCCTGGATTACAAAGGCTGGATACCCACAGATTGAAGCATCCCTGAGTGGCAACAAGATAAAGCTTCATCAAACAAGATTCTTCCTTGATGGCAGCCCTGACAACACACTCTGGCCAATACCCTTGACTGTGGTATACTCCGATGGAGTTAGATCATTCCTGATGGAGCAGGAGGAAATGGAAATACCCTTACAGAATTTCCAGTATATAAACAGTAATAGAACTGGATTTTACAGGGTAAAATATGATAGTGATCTGACTGAAGGCATAAAGAAGGCTGCATCAGGCACCATGGATAAATTTTCAAGATGGGGACTTATTTCTGATTATTCATCCCTTTACTTCTCTGGAAAAATTTCCATTGATGAGCTCATAGGCATTATGAATATGTTCCAATCTGACATGGAATACATGGTTATGGATGAAATATCAGGTATAATATTGAGTCTTCATAATATTCTGCACAATTCAAGGAAGATAGACTCATTTGGCATATCATATCTTAACGGTAAGCTGGACACTCTTGGGGCATTCAGGAGTGGCGAACCGATAAATATAACAGTAATCAGGGGAAGGATGCAATCAGTTCTATCACTGATTGATCTGGACTATGCAAAGAAGACTGCAAACAGGTTCAGTGATTTTGAGAAAGTATCACCGGATGAAAGGCAGTC
>JAJZIN010000058.1 GCA_021810575.1 Thermoplasmata archaeon | reverse complement strand
AATCCGAAATATGACAGTATAAATCCGCCCATGGCAGGACCAAAACCCCAGCCCAGATTGTTACCCACTCTCATTATGGAAAATCCCTTCAGCTGAACATTGCTAGATCTGGAAACAAGAGCGTTTGAAGATGGAGATTGAAATCCATTAAGTACCATTATAGCCCCGAAACTGAGTGGAAAAAGAATTATAGAACCATTAATGAATTTGCTTACTGCGAGAATAAGACTCATTAAAAAGACTGTCGATAGAAATAAGGTGAAAACCTTCTTATGACCAATTCGATCTCCAAGCCTTCCTCCACCATACTGGGCAAAGGAAGAAACAATTCCTCCTGACATGAATACAAGTGCGGCAAAAAACGTTGAAAGACCAAGAAATTTAGTCATATAAATGGAACTGTAAATCCAAATGGAAGAATATCCAAGACCTCTTATTGCTGACGAAACTGTCACAATTTTTACATTGTCCATTGAGAGAGAGTCATCAAATGTATCTATTTAGAAATATTCTCTAATTTTTAAGACATTGCTTTCTTAAATTATAATTGTAGTTGATATGAATAATTGATTTGAAAGATAAATTTATTTTATTGATGAGAAAACTGTGATTGTTTCAGTCCTTTCTACTCCGGCTACGGACCTGAGTTTGTCCAGAACGAATTCACCGATTTCCTCGATACTTTTTCCTCTTACTTTTATGATTAGGTCCCACTGACCGGCTACTATACTAACCTCATAGACCTGTGGGAAATTTCCAATGATGCGTGCCATTTCTCTCTGTTTTACATTTGCCTTGGGATCAAAGGATACAAACACATAAGCCATTGCACCAAGTCCCAGCTGTGAATAATCAGGAATTGCTGTAAATCCTTTTATTACACCATTTGAGATCATATTCTGCATTCTTTCATAGATAGTGATTCTAGGAATGTCCAGATTCCTTGAAATGTCAGCAATTTTATCTCTGCCTTTCTCCATAAGATACTCAAGTATTCTACTATCCTTGTCATCCATTAGCACTGTATTGTTATTTACTATTTAAGATTTTTAAAACGTCTGATAAAGTTGTGAATTATTTTCAAATGGATACAAAATGTCTAAATTATACAACAAAATGTTATATGATGATAGATAATTACTATATCATGCAGGAAATTGTAACTACTGAATTGAGAGAACATCTCAAAGGAGAGAAATTAAAAATAGCCCTTGAAGTAAACACGTTAATAAGGAGAAAAATGTCAGATATTTTGGTTAAACATGGATTCCTTGAGATTCCACCTGTGATATTTTCCTCTGTTACGGACCCACTGAACCACCCAGTATATGATCCTACCTTTGAGTATGAGGGATCACGGTATTCACTAACAAAAAGTATGATCTTCCATAAACAGATGATTGTGCAGGAAATACAAAAAATATATACGTTTTCACCAAATGTAAGGCTTGAAACAGCAGATAAGGCAAAAAGTGGCAGGCATCTTCTGGAATTTACTCAACTTGATCTGGAAATGCTAAACGCATCAAGGGAAGATGCAATGAAACTTGGAGAGGAGCTCATAAAGGGGGCCATTGAAGAGGTCGCCAAGAAGCTTCCTGATAAGCTTGCTATTCTAAACAGAAAGCTACGTGTTCCCGAGACTCCTTTCAAGACTTACAGGTATACCGAAGCAAAGGAAAAATACGGTGATGACTTTGAACAGAAACTATCAGAACTGGAAGTTGATCCATTCTGGATAATAGATATTCCACTTAAGGAAAGAGAGTTTTATGACAGGGAGAAGGATGATGAAAAAGGGATTCTGAGAGATATGGATCTTATGTATCCTGAGGGGTTCAATGAAGCTATCTCAGGAGGAGAAAGGGAATATGAGATTGAGAGAATAAAGGAAAGGGTTCTGGCCAAGGGACAGACATTCGAGCAGTTCAAGTGGTTCCTTGATTATGCTGAGGAGGGTTTGCAACTTTCATCGGGTTTTGGTATAGGTATTGAGAGACTTGTCCGGTACATATGTGGATTTAAACGAATTGAGGATGTGCACCCATTCCCTAAAACACCGGGTAAATTCTCAATTTAAAATCACCTGAATTTAGGCCTTATCATTTATTTTAAAGATGGAAAATTACGACTGGAGCGAATAGGTTATTGTTTTTCCTGATTTCATTGCCTTTTCCAGATTGATTCCTGCTTCGCTATCAACCTTTATTCGAATTATTCCCTTGCTGGAAGTTCTTCCCTGTATTGCCATCACATCTTCAACATATATGTTTACGAGGCTATTTTTCTCATTGCAATGCAGGTAGATTATCCTGTTCTTCACCTCCACAGCAACAGATCTTCTTGCCCTATCTTCCTCTGAAACCACATCTATTGATACCCCAAGACTTTTTTCAAGCTCGCTTATATTAGCGCCTTTTCTACCGAGCAATTTGGGGCGCAAAGACTCAGGAATGGTAACCTTATATTTTCTCTTTCCTTTCGGTGATACAACAACCTGATCATATCCCAGATATTCCGAAATCGTTGACCTGACCAGTTCAGTTTTAGCCTCATTGATCTGTGATGTACCTTCATTTTCTTCAATTGGAACTACAACTATTTGCTCTCCAAAGGAATAGATTTCATAAAGTTCCTCCCTTGTCAGGGTGTCCTTTACCTGAATCACAGGTCTTGAGAGATCTTCCTGTACCATTCCGTAGGGTACCTTTACTGTGTGCGAAATGGACAGGTATTTTGATATCTTCCCATTCTTCACGAAAAGAATTGTATCTATCACCTGAGGTATAAGCCCAAGTTCTATACGACCAATGAATCTATGCAGTGCATCTACTGGCTTTGTTGCATGAACAACGCCTATCATTCCCACTCCAGCCATTCGAAGATCTGAAAATACCTTGAAATCTGATGTGACCCTCATCTCATCGAAAACCGTATAATCGTTTCTGACAAGAAGTAAAATATTTCCCGTCTGCTCCATAGAACCTTCAAGGGACGTGTACTGGGTGATCTCCTTATTCACCTGAAGATCTCTTGGTTTTTCCATAGTTTTTACTATCATTCCCTGATCGTTAAGATGATCCGCCAGTGCCTGTACAAATGTACTTTTACCTGCCCCAGGGCTACCGGCAACCAGAATTCCGGCTGAACCAGAGGTTATATGATTCATAATTTCCTCTGGAATTTCATAGTAGGCAAGTTCTTTCTTGATGACTGGTCTTACGGCAGTTATTTCAGCGGTACTGGAAAATGGAGGTCTTGCTATTACGATTCTGTAGACGTTGAGCTGAAGTACTGTGGCTCCAGCCATATCCATCTCCACGAATGAGTCTTTTTCGTTTCCAGCTCTCTTTATCAGATTATTTATAAGTGCATCTACCTCAGAACTTTTTAAGAAATGATCGGTTCGTACAGTTTCAACACTACCCGGAACTCCTTTCTTTACCTTAACATAGGTATCTGCTTTAATATGAACTGAAATGGTTTCATTATCAAAAAATTCCTCGAGTTTAACAGATATCTTATCATCCGGTTCCAGATACTGGCACTGTATACCCTTGAGAACTGCTATGTTCTTTTGTACAATGTCGCCAGTTACAAGAATTCCGTTGAGATCCATGGCCTCACTTCTTATTATTTCATCTATTTCCCCATTATGTCCGTTTATTTTCTGCCACTGTGTTGGGCGCTTACCAAAAAATTCGATAATTATGCCTTTCTTTGCGCATATTTCCTTGACCTTTTTCAATTCGTCAAGGGCTGCAAATCCTATGGACCTACTCTGATTTGCCTGGTGTTCAACTTCCGCAATAAGCGCTTCGCTGATAATGACCCTTGAATCACTCTTTATCTTTGCTATGTATTTTGTAAATCTTCCATCTACTATGACAGATGTGTCTGGGATATAATCCACATATGGTTAATCCTTAAGATTATTTATTG
>JAJZIN010000057.1 GCA_021810575.1 Thermoplasmata archaeon | reverse complement strand
TAATTCCAGATGATGTTAAAAATGTGGCAATAGAATGCCTTGCACACAGGATCATTCTGAAACCAGAACAGGTTATGGATGAAATAAGTCCTGAAGAAATAGTAAAGGAATATTTGGATAAGATGGAAGTACCAAAAGGTAACTGATGAACAGCATATGGAACAAGCAGATACTCATCCTTTCAATAGTTTCAGCCTTCATAGCAGTTGCTGGAATAATATCAACACAGAAAGCAATATTCGGTTCTCTTTTTATGCCAGTCATATTCATCTTTCTACTGTCATACATGGAAAGGGATCTAAAACTGGACATAGATTATGACATTCCTAAATTTTTAAAGGTTGGGGATGAATATAAAATCTGGGTAAAAATTTCCGCAAAGAAAGGTTTCGGGATGCTTAATATGAAGCTTCCTACATTCCCGGAAATGAATATTGTCGATGGAACGAATGTGCATCTCTTTTTCAAGGGATTCCGTGAAAGGGAAAAAACAGTGGATTATACCATAGTTACAACCAGAAGAGGGATATTTAACTGGACTGATATTCTTATCGAATATCAGCCGGTAATAGGTTACAAAAGAAAAAAACTGCTGAAATTTCCAGTTGATCATAACATTGAAGTGGACCCGCAGATAAAGATGCTTAAGAAAAGCCAGTTCCAGCTTAAATCAAACAGAGTTAAGCCTAGAAATTCCGTCACAAGAACTGGTCCCCCAACTCACGAATTTGAATCCATAAGGGAATACGTTCCAGGAGATCCATTTAAAACCATCAACTGGAAGAGCTCTGCCAAGACATCCTACAAGGAAAACTTAATGGTAAACGTCTATGAAAGAGAGGGATTAAAGAATTTCATATTTTACGTGGACGTTTCTCCTTTCATGTCAAGGGGTTCAAGTGTTGAAAATCCACTGGAATATGCCATAACACTTGTTCTTTCTGGCTCTAAATACCTGCTCTCGAAAAATTACAACGTGGGATTCTGGCCTATTAAACTAAATCACCTGAAAAGAAATGAGTATGTTCTTCCCTCTTCGGGAATGGACACATTCAATCAGATAAGGCTCAGTCTCCTACTTCTTGAATCGAAGTGGGTTACTGAAAAATTCAATGGGCTGGGCTCTTCACTTACAAGAATAATGATGGAAACGAGACCAAGCGTCATGATCATGACAAGCCTAGAGAGGGGAAATCTATCTAGAATCGAAACCATAGCCTCACATCTTTCAAGATTTAAGGTTATCCCCACAATAGTGGATATAAGGGCAGAAAGCATTGCAGCCAAATTTACAGATCCGAGACTGAGTAAGGTCTTCTCAGTGAAGAACTATAACCTAACAAAAAACAGACTAAGCAGTACATCCGGAAGACTGATACAGTGGGACCCCGTAAATGAAACTCTGGGAAGAGCAGCCTACAGACTTGCAATGGAGGCTGGTTGGTAATGAGATTCAATCTCACATTACTGATCACAGTATTTTTTGGGTATATCTATGTACTGATATTTTTCACGGCATCCTCAAACTCAATCGGATATGTTTTTGATCTATTGATACTTCTATTTTTCAGTCTTTCACTTATACCGGTGTTCCAAAAGGCAAAGACAGGAAGTGAGAAGGTTTCACCAATAAAATTTTTACCCATACTCATTGTTCCAGTAGCATTGATATTCTCAAGTGGATATCTTCATTCATCATTCTCTTCCTTAACAATGCTATCTTCTCAGGGAACATACAACACCTCATTTTTTCTTGTTCTAATGGTACTATCAACCATAGGAATAATGGCGATGGAGACATCCAGCAAGGTGGAAACGCCTCTCATACCTGCAGGATATGATAGAGAGGAAATAGAGAAAGAACTGGGTTTTTTCGAAAGGAGTGTTATCTATATTGCTCTTGCATCAATGCTTGGGGGATTAGGAATAATTCTTCTTGTCCAGGGAGCCCCATTTGCCGATATAGGCATAATTCCTGCAATAATTCTGTTCTTCATAGTCTATGTCATTGTCATTACAAGTGTTGTGAAAAAGGAGTCCTGATCAGAATAATATAACGACAATATTTTCAATTAAGTTCCACAATACTTTAATAGTGTAATTTCGATTTTGAGTCATGAGACGGAGACTTGCATTTTCACTCATTGTAGTTTTGTTAACTTTGATCATGATTCTTTCAATGGCCAACATTACTATTAATCCCCTCCCTGAGAATCATCAACCTTTTAATGCAGGGAGCACTGGAGCGTTTACTTCAGCTGAAAATTTAGGAAATAGTTCTGAATTAAAATACACGACACCCGAACTGAACACCTCAGCAGTTAGCATAGCATCTGAAAGCAACTGGACATCCATGGAAGGCAGTCTTGTATCAAAGTTAAATTCACTGAAGATTCCCGCCATAGCAAAACTTCCTCCAAATTTTTCCGAGAAACCAGATAGAAAAGGAACAATTTATCTTCCATCATATACATCAGCACCTGCACCAATGGGTGTTGCCAGTTACGGAATAATTAATCAAAGCGGAAAACTTACACCATACTCATATTCAACAAGAAGCTTTGATGGACAGATTTCAATTAACACAGCATCACAGCTTTATATGGATGGAGATTCATTTAACTCATTTTCGATTCAGTTGAACGCCATACTGAACAACGTGACAATCAGGGGCAATACAGGATATCAGTTCTGGACTCAGAATGTGGTAGATTATTCAACATCTACCCACCAACTAACATTCATAGATAACATCTGGAACTTCAGCTCTCCCACTGCAGTGATGGGGTCAAACGATATAGTATCGGGAAATGGGACTGTGGAGCCAGGGGTACTCTACTACGATATTGGACCAACCCTGAATATATCCGAACCATTTACTCTCAATCTGTACCTATCATCCTCAAATTATGGAGGAGAGAATACTGTATTTTTCAATTACTCTATTTCACACAAGAATTCTCAGGGTTTAAACGTTCTTCAAAAAGGTTCCTATGACAGGGTACAGTTCAATTCAACATCAGGAAGTAGTTCAGGATCAATGGTTATTCCAGAATATACTGTAACAGGAACAAACCTATCCAACAATGGCTTTATACCAATGGATGCGGAAATGATCCTTGGAGGGGAAGGAGGTGGCTCTAACGCACAATTCAGTAAAATGAATGCGACCATGTCGCTCAAATATGAAAAAAGTGATGGAACTTACAGTAATGTGAGATCGGCATATGATGTAGGTTCTGAAACTGGTGAAACATCCACAGGTATCAGTGAATACTTCATGGGTAGCACTGCGCATCTTCATTCTGGACCAACCTTTGTTGAACCACTCTGGAACATAACTGGAAGTAAGCAGGGATATGCAATCCTAAATGGAACAATAAGCCCATCCAACGCTTTTCTCATGATTGGAATTGGGAACAAAATAAACAACGAGACGGCACAGTGTTCTCCAATTCAGGAAAATGGTAGATTCTATCTGTACCTTAATCCAGGTACATATTCTGTTGAGGTTTTAATGAGTTATCATAAACCAGTATTTTTCAATGGAATGATTCTTAGAGAAGGAAAACAGTATTCCCTTGGAAATATAAATCTGGAATACAGCGTTTCCTACGGGATATACACTCCTTTTTACGCCTCAGATAACAGTCAGATAAAAAATATAAGCGTATCAGGTGAGGGCACAGACAGCAATCCCTACGTGGTAAGTGGAATTCCCCTGTCTCAAGGTAGTAAAGCCGGTGTTCCTGATAGAATGAATAATGTATTTTCAGAAGTTAACGATTATTTATATCCTGTATTTTACGGTGTATTCATACAAAACACCACTGCATATACAGTTGTTCAGAACTTCTCTGGTAATAATCAGGCGCCATCATTCCAGATAAGCTATGACACAATTAGTCTGAATAACCTCCTATCATCATTTGGTGTAACATCATCAAA